>JADFHP010000010.1 GCA_022567135.1 Chloroflexota bacterium | reverse complement strand
TAAACGCGATCGCGGAAGACTTTGGAGAGACTTTGCGCGCCGTGTCGTGGGTCATCATCGCCCAGTCACTGACGATCAGCGCCGTCATGCTTCCGGTGGGCCGGGTCGCAGACATCATCGGCCGGAAGAAGGTCCATCTGATCGGCCAGGCGCTATTCATTGCCGGCGCCATCTTCGCGGCCTTCTCACCCACTCTCGGCATCCTGATAGTGGCCCGAGTGATCATGGCGGTTGGCAGCGCGATGGGGCAGGCCGTCGGGACCGCCATCATCATCTCCGTTTTTCCCACGCGTGAGCGCGGGCTGGCGATCGGCAGCCAGACCACCGCGGTTGCGATTGGCGGTGCTGCGGGGCCCATCATCGGCGGGCTGCTGCTGCAGGTTTGGGGCTGGCAGGCGTTGTTCATCGTGATGGCGATTCCGATGGCGATCGCGTTGGTCTGGAGCTTCATCGTGCTGGACGACTCTCGGATCAGCGAGGCGATTCAGGGGAAGCGTCCACCCTACGACTGGCTGGGCGCGTTCCTGTCGGCCGTCGCGGTGATCGTGCTTGTCGTCACCATAAACAACCCGTTTGCGGTGGCATGGATTTCACCGCTGATCATTGGAGGAGGCCTGCTGGCCGCGGCGTTGCTGGCGGCCTTCATCTTCTGGGAGCTGAGGAATCCGGCGCCGATGCTGGACCTGAGAATGTTCGAGAACGCTGTGTTCGCGCTGGCCATCGCGACTCGCTGGATGGGTTTCATGGGTACGACGGCGACGCGATTCTTGATGCCGATATTCCTGATCAGCTTCCGGGGCATGAGCGAAGGAGCTGCAGGCGGTGTGCTGTTCGTAAGCGCGGTTGGCATGGCGATCGCGGCCCAGGCAAGCGGCAGGCTGTCAGACGCGTTCGGGTCAAGAAGATTCACGGTAATGGGGTTCGGAGTGATCGTCGCGACCGCGCTGGGATTCGCCTTCATCACGGATGAAACCGCGTTGTGGTTATTGTTGGTCGTCACGTTTGCGAACGGTCTTGGCATGGGGCTCTGGAGCGTGCCGAATAACAGCATTATCCTGGGCTCGATCTCCAGATCGCGTTTCGGTGTTGTCAGCGCGCTGACGAATCTGACGCGGAATGTTGGCAACGTGACCGGGCAGGCGGTCGCGTCCGCGATAGTGGTGGGAATCATGGCGGCAGACGGGTTCGACATACCCTTGAACGAGATTGACGTCATCCCCGGCGCGGGCGCTGCGTTTCTGAGTGGCTGGAAGATTGCCTACTTTGCGGTAGTGGGGTTCGCCCTGGTCGGCGCTGCGTTGGCCTTTTTCACCCGGGAACCAGATGAACAATGAGTGCGCTGATACGGGTTGCCACCACCAACGATGCATCCGCGATAGCTGAGATCTACGCTCCGATCGTCAGGGACACATTCGTCTCGTTCGAGACCGAGGCGCCCAGCGTCGAGGAGATTCAGGCGCGCATAGCGGACATCACGACACGTTATCCGTGGCTGGTTTGTGAGATCGATGGCTCCGTTGTTGGCTACGCTTACGGGTCGAGCCTGAGGGAGCGGCTTGCGTACCGGTGGTCGGTTGAGATGGCGGTGTATATCGCGGACGGCTATCGCGGCAGGGGCATAGGCAGGGCCTTATCGGTTTCGTTGATGGAGTGCCTGCGGTTGCTGGGTTTCCGGCAGGCGTTTGGCAGGGTGGCTCTGCCGAACCCGGCGAGTGTTGGGTTGATTGAGAGCCTCGGCGGCCGCGCGGCGGGTGTCGAGCGATCGGTGGGGTTCAAGAGCGGCAAGTGGGTGGACGTCGGGGAGTGGCAGATGGAGCTGAGCGCGTCGGGGGATGCACCGGCAGAGACGGCGTCGCCGGCCGCGCTGTACGGAACCGATGAGTGGGAGCGCGCGCTGGGGGCGGGTCTGGCGCACGTGAGAGGCGGATAGGCGGGGTGCCACCTGCACCCACATGGGGAATGTATCGTTGTTGGCCGAATCAGACGCGAATCGCCCCAGGGGGCTGAGATCCTCGGGTCGCGGGGCGCCCGAGGATGACAACAAAAGGGAGGGCCCAGAGAATCCGGCGGTGGTAAAGTTGGCCGCTCGCAATAAGCTCCCGAGGACAACACATGCCACTCAACAGAAGATCTGACCAGCCGACTGCGTCGCCGATGCCAGGTAGCTCCATGTACCAGATGATGGGCGGCGAACTGGGCTCGAAGATGATGACCGTTGGCGATCTGACGCTGGAGCCGGGTGTGTCATCTGTGTACCACGTCCACCCGAATACGGAGGAGTCGATCTTCGTCGCCGAGGGTGAGGTGGAGCTGCGCCTGGATGGCCACAGGTTCAGGGCGAAGGCTGGAGACTGCATGATCGCCCGCAGGGGGTTGGGCCACGGCATCGGCAACGCGGGCGACACGCCGGCGCGCTTCATCGTGATGTATCCAAATCCGTCTCCTGAGCGCGAGGTCGTGCCGGAGCCGGAGTGGGTCGACGGCCCGCCGGAGCAGGGGGTCTATTTCAGGGATCAGCACGAGTCGTTCGAGTTCATGCCCGGGGTTTCGCGCTACGACATGGTGGGCGATTTCCTTGGCGCGGAGTCATCGTACGTTTCGGAACTGACATTCGAGCCGGGCTCTGTTGCGACGAATCATTTCCACCCGGCGCACGAGGAGTCGATGTTCTGTTACGAGGGGAATTTGACGGCCGTTTACGGCGATGACGATAACGTTCCTCTCGCCGAGGGGGATCTGTTCATGTGTGAGCCGACGGTGCGTCACGGGATCTACAACGCGTCTGGGGCCGTTGCGCGATTGCTGGCGTTGCACCCGGTGTTGAACCCGCCACCCAGAGTGGACGTGGACTAATCGTCGGCGCCGCCTCCTCGTAGTTCCCCCGCACCTCGTTCTGCACCGCTTCTGAGGCCGTGTGAATTATCATTCGCATTTCGCGCCAATTTCACGATGAGCCATGAATCTCGAATACAGAAAACTAACTATCGACGATTTCGATGCGGTTGCCGCGCTCGATGAGATGGTCGAGGGCGAACTGCCTAACCCGGCTCGGGCGGCCTACTGGCGTGACAACGCGTTCGAGTTCGACCGGTCGATGGCGGCTTTCGACGATGGCCAGCTCGTTGGCCAGAGCATGACGTATTCGCTTGGCATGTCGGTGCCCGGTGGCAGCGTCCTGCCATGCGGGGGCGTCAGTTGGATTGGTGTTCTTCCGACTCATCGCAGGCGGGGGATCATGACGGCGATGATGCGCTGGCAGATGGACGATATCCACGAGCGAGACGAGCCGCTGGCGGCGCTGTATACCTCGCAGGCTCCGATATACGGCCGGTTCGGCTATGGGATGTCGCACTTCCGGGAGAAGTGGGAGATCGACGCCGACAACAGCGCGTTCGAATCCGAGGTTGAGTCCGGCGGCCAGATCAAGTTTGTCGAATACGAAGATGCTAAGGCCCTGTTCAGACCCATCCATGAGCGGGCGATGCATCTGTTTCCGGGCATGGTCACGCGCTCGGATGCATTCTGGACGGCACGTCTGTACGACGATGAAACGGGACTGGACAAGCCGCCGAAGATGTTCTACGTCGCCTATGACGGTGACGAAGGCATCGAAGGGTTCGCGGCCTATTCGATCGACGATAACTGGGTAGACGCTTTGCCACGGCAGGTGCTTACAGTGAAGGAGCTGATCGCCCTCTCGGACAGGGCATACGCCGGCCTCTGGAGATTCTGTCTTGATGTCGACCTGGTAAGCACGGTAAAGGCGACCCGGCCGCCCGATGAGCCGCTCGTATGGCTGCTGGCCGACAAGCGGGCGATGAAGCGGGAAGTAGGCGACTCGATGTACCTGAGATTGGTGGACGTGCCGGGGGCGCTGAGCGCCCGCAAGTACGACACAGAGGACTCGATGGTCATCGAGGTAGTCGATGAGTTCTGTCCCTGGAACAACGGCCGGTTCCTGCTCGATGCCGGACCTGAGGGGGCGGCCTGCTCGCCCACTTCCGAGGGGCCGGACGTGACTATGGCAGCGAGAGAGCTGGGTTCGCTGTATCTGGGTGGGGTGAGTGCGCGGTCGATGCAGCGCGCCGGACGTATCGAAGATCACACCGGAGACGGAGTGGCGAGGCTCGACAGAATGTTCCGCTCGACAGTTGCGCCGTGGGCGCACATGTACTGGTAACGAGATGCCTGATTACGAGATACGCAAGCCAGATACGGAAGAACTTCGAACCTTCGCCCGCGCCGTCGAACGCGGCTTCACGGAACATCCGAGCCCAGAGGCCCTGGACGACTTCGAGGGTTTCCTGAAACGAATAGACAATCTGGGCGCGTTCGATGGTCCCGATATTGTGGGCACGATTGGCGCTATCGATTTTCAGACCAACGTTCCCGGCGGCAAGCTACAGACGGGGGGCATCACCATCGTTACCGTCGCGGCAACACACAGGCGAAGGGGCATCCTCACGCAGATGATGCGCCAGATTCTTGAGCAGCGCAGGGAACGGGGCGACGCGATTACATCGTTGGCAACGTCGGAAACCCCGATATATGGCCGGTTCGGTTACGGAATTAGCGTGCAGCGCGACCGCTACAAGATAGCCAGGTCCGACGCTGAGTTGCGGCCGGGACTCGACTCCTCAGGCAGCGTCCGCATTATTACGCTCGATGAAGCGGCGGGCATACTGCCGGCGATATTCGATGCGGCGGGCGCAGACCGACCGGGCTGGATATCCAGAGGAGAACATGACTGGGAGCACCGCCTCAAGGACCCTGAGTACGATCGCCGCGGCGATAGCGCTCTGAGCTGCGCGCTTTACGAGGACGACGCGGGCCTGGGCGGTTACATGCTCTACCGGCGAACCGGTGACGGCCGAAAAGATATCCGGGTCGCGGAGGCGATCGCGGCCTCAGACGAGGCAGCGGCGGCGCTCTGGAGGTTCTGTTTCGGGATCGATCTTGGCGAGGAAATTTCCGCCGGGACGCGGCCGGTCGATGATCCCCTGCGCTGGATGCTCGTGGATATGAGAAAGCTGGATATGTTGCGGCATGACGGGATCTGGTCCCGGATACTCGACGTTCAGGCCGTTCTCGCATCGCGTAGCTACTCGAGCGACGGCAAGTTGTCTCTGAAGATAGGGGACGATTTTCTGGGCGTCTCCAATGGCACATTTGACCTGGAAGGGGATGCGGACGGCGCGTCTTGTAGGGAGTCATCGGGGCCGGCCGACCTGGAAATGAACGTCGCCGATCTGGCGTCGATCTACTTCGGCTGCGTCCGGCCAAGCGTGCTTGCACGGGCGGGCCGCATAGAAGCCCGGTCCGACAGCGCACTGAAAACAGCAGACGCTATGTTCGCGACTCGAAAGGCGCCCTGGAATGTCATCGATTTCTAGGCAGGCAAGAGTGCCCGAGGGCATCGAGCTGCGCGCCTTGAAAGATGGCGAGTTCGAGTCGTTCTTCCGGGCTGTCGATTTCGGATTCGGCAATGACACGCCACAGGGCCGCATTGATCAGGAGCGGAGAATCTTCGAGGACGATCGGGCGTTTGTCGCGCTGGACGGTAATCAGATCGTTGGCACAACGGCCGCGCAGTCGGTGCCCATGACCGTGCCAGGGGGCGCGGCCGTCCCGACGGCAGGCATCGCCTACGTCGGCGTGAAGCCGACGCATCGCCGGCGGGGAATTCTGAGGGCGATGATGGACCGGCAACTGGGAGAGAGTCGTGAGCGGGGCGATGTCCTGGCGGCGCTCTGGCCTTCCGAGACGCCCATATACGGCCGGTTCGGATTCGGCATGGCCGTGCCGATGGAACACTGGTCGATTTCCCGAAAACATGCGGCGTTTGGTGGGGCGGTCGATTTTCCCGGCCGGCTGACGATCATGAGCCCGGATGACGCTCTGCCGCACATGCAGCAGGCATACGAGGCGGCCAGGCCGCTATGGCCGGGAATGCTCGCCCGGGGTGATCACTGGTGGGGATTCCTGCTGGCCGACCCGGAACACGAGCGCCACGGCGCGGGTCCGAAGGTGCATACGGTGTACCGGGACGGCGACGTTTGCGAGGGTTACGTGACGTATCGGATCAACCCGAAGGAAGGCCCTTCGCTGGAGATCGAGGAGCTGGTCTGGAAGACTGCCGAGGCGCATCGTGCTCTGTGGAACTACTGCTTATCGGTCGATCTGATGGAGACGATCAAGTACTGGAACCTTCCCGCTGACGACCCGCTGCCCTGGCTGCTGCACGATTCACGGCAGTTGCGTCGCGAGCCGATAGACGGAGTATGGGTAAAGCTGATGGACGTTCCGGCGGCGCTTGCTGCCCGAGCTTACTCGGCAGATGGCCGCATCGTTATCCGCGTCCACGACGACGTTAGTCCCCAGAAACATGGGCGGAACGACGGAGCGTACAGGCTGGAGGCCGATGGCGACGGCGCGTCATGCGTGGCGACGACTGAGGCCGCGGATATCGAGTTGGCGGTGGCCGATCTCGCAGCGACATACCTGGGCGGCGTCTCATTCACTACTTTGCGTGCGGCGGGGCGTGTGGAGGAGACTGCGAGCGGGGCGCTTGAACGAGCCGACGCGATGTTCGCCGGGGAGCGCATGCCCTGGTGTCCGGAAGAGTTTTAATAAAAGGCGTTATGCGACGGCTTTTAGAGCCGGACTGTTGGATTTTCGCAGGTTAGCCGGTCGAGGCACTCCGGCTGCTTGACCGGCTTCAGGCATCAAATCAGCAGTCGGTCGCCGTTCAACCTGAAGAATGTTTTGACATTTCCTTGAGATTGGGCGGCTACAACTACCCTTGTAGACTTGAAAAGTCTTGAGTTCCTGGTGGTTATCAGGGATTTCGAGGATCCCGGGGGTTCTGAAGCATGATTCGCAGACTTCGACGCCGCATATTTCTCGTGCCGCTGCTGATCGTGGTGATCGCCACTATCAGCGGTGGCGTGGTCGCAGCGCAAGCGCTCACCGGGCACGGCGGCGAGCACAAGGACAGGCTTTTCGATAGGACCGCCGAGATCCTGGGCATAGACCCATCCAACTTGAAGGACGCCTTTGAGCAGGCCGGCGGCGAGCTGACGGACGAAAAGATCGCCGATCTGCTGGCCAAGCTTGTGCATGCCGAGAAGCTATCCGAAGAGGAAGCGGCTGAGATAGAGGCGTGGCTGGCATCGCGGCCCGAGTCGATTGGCGAAATCACGGCCGCAACCGTTAGAGAGTTGATCGACGGTGATGGCCCGACTTTCCGCAGCGTGTTCCGCATCGGCCGCCCTGCCTTGTCGGCGGCTGTATTGAGCGGCGAGATAACCGAAGAAGACGCGGCCGAAGTAAAGGCGTGGCTGGACGATTTCCCAGATGGCCTGCTCGACCTCGGCCTGCCCGAGGCGATCGAATTTTTCAAGATCCAGGTAGAACGGCGGACAAACGATGAAGAGCCGCTTCCGCTGACCATCGACGGCCTGGTAGAGGCCGGGATAATCGAGCAAGGCGATGCGGACGCGTTCGAGGCGTGGTGGCACAGCCGGCCGGACGCTGCGAACAAGTTGATTCCCGGGCCACTGCACTTTGGACTGCCATTTGCCGAGAGTTTCTTCTTTGGCGCCAAGACCCACGCCTTCAAGACGCTCCCTGATCTGTTTGGCGGGCTCGGGCATCTGGGAGAGCGCTTCCACCTCGAGGACTTTTTCGGGCACTCCGATCACGATTCGGAAGACGGGAATGGCTCGGGCGCATTCGAGTTTGAGTTTGATTTCGAGAGTCCAGATGGGCGATTCCCGTTCCGGGGTTTCCGGTTTGGGGATCTTTTCGGAGACAGGGGACCGTTGGTGATTCCGGAACTCGGCGAGATCGACCCCGAGAACCTCGATGATCTGAGACAGCGCCTTGAAGAACGCTTCCGCGATTTCGGCGGTTCCGGGTTATTCGAGTTCCGTTTCAACGATGGAGAGCCGTTCCGGTTCGAGTTCCCTGATCTCGACGATGAGGCGCCGTCCGAAGAGACGGATATTTTGAACCGATCGATTTAACAGATAGCCCTGCCGATATAGTCTGGCGCGGCACCAACAGATATTGAGGGCACGATGACCTCAGCACAGACAACTCCACCCGGCACACGGAACGCTTCGGGCAAATCCATCCTCATTGTTGAGGACGACCCGCACGCGGCGGAAATCTCGCGGCTCTACCTGGCCCGAGACGGTCATGACGTCACCGTGTCTCACGATGGGTCGGAGGGGCTGAAGTTAGCCCGGGAAACCAGTCCGGACCTGATCGTTCTGGACCTGATGCTTCCGGGCATGGACGGCCTTGAGATCTGCCGGCGCCTCCGGGAAGAGAAAAACGACGTTCCGGTGATCATGCTCACGGCGCGGGTCGATGAGGCCGACAAGCTCTCCGGGCTCGATTATGGCGCCGACGATTACATGACGAAACCGTTCAGCCCGCGCGAGCTTTCGGCGAGGGTGCGCGCCGTGCTCCGGAGGACATCCGTTGACGACGGGGAAAGCGGAGAAGATGCCGGAGACGTGCTTTCTTACGGCGAGCTGACGGTCCACGTCGACGCCCGCGTCGTCAAGGTCGGGGGTGACTCGATCAAGCTCACGCCGACCGAGTTCAATCTTCTCGTCCATTTCATGAGAGCGCCGGGGCAGGTACACCCCCGCGGCCGGATCATCGAGCGGGTTTTCGGGTACGACTTCGAGGGGTTCGACAGAACCCTGGATACCCATGTCTCCAATCTGCGGCGAAAGATCGAGCGGGATCCTGACGGGCAGCGGTTCCTCTCCACCGTGTATGGAGTCGGTTACAGGTTTGGTGATGTCTGACTGGCTCCATAGCCTGCAATTCCGACTGGTAGTCGGCTTTGTATCTGTGCTCGCGCTGGCCCTTGCCGGGGTGGGCTTTTATGCGTCGTACGCCACACAGAAGGAGCTTGATGCCTTCGGTGAGGACGTTGAGGTGGCGCGGGTGGCGCGCCTTGAAAACGTGGTCGCGGATACTTTCGATCTGGAGCTTGAACCGCGGATGAGCCTGCTGGAGCCGGCGCTTCGAAACGCCGCTCAGCTATTTGGATGGAAGATCGCGGTGGTTGACCGGCACGGGAATATGATCGCGGGGTCGCATCGATACGATGGCGAGATGAGGGCGGAGACGTTCTTCAAGGGACCGCAGGTGACGCGCCGGCCGATCATGGTGAGGGGCAGGCTGCTCGGCGAGATTCTGTTCGAGTCGCCTTACCCGATTCCCCATGGGCTCCTTGAGTCGATTCCGTACACCATCAGTTCTGAAGCGCTGAGGATACAGTCGCTAACGATCGGCGAAGATGGACCGCGGCCCCCGCGCTCTGAGCCAACGGGCATTGAAGAGGTCGAAAGCATCGAGGGCGATTCGGCCCAGAACCAGGTCGAGCCGCAGCTCTCGCAACTGGCCGCGTCGTTCAACCGGTCGCTGATCTGGGCAGGGCTGGCCGCAGGCGCGGCGGGCATAGTGATCATCTCTCTGACGACCCAGCGTACCCTGGCGCCCGTGCATACGCTCACTCGCGCTGCCGTCGCGCTGGGCCGCGGCGACTTCTCCATGCGCGTCCCTGTCAAGGGCCGGGATGAGGTTGGCGAACTGGGGCGCACTTTCAACAATATGGCGTCCCAGCTCGAGGATGCCGAGGCCGTCCGGCGGTCGATGACGGCAGATGTGGCGCATGAGTTGCGCACGCCTTTATCGAACCTCCAGGGCTATCTCGAAGCGATCAAGGACGGGCTGATCGAGCCCGATGCCGAAACCATCGCCTCTCTGCACTCCCAGGTACTGCACCTGAGCCATCTCGTGGAAGACCTGCGGCTCATCGCGATGATGGAGGCCGGAGCGCTCCGCATGGATATGACCAGCGGCGATCTGGGCGATATCGCCGATCTGACGGTCGACTCATTCATGCCAAGAGCCAATGAGCGGGATATTGCCCTCGCGCTGACGCGATCTTCGGACCTCCCGGAGATCAGCGTCGATCAGACGCGCATTCGGCAGGTCATTGCCAACCTGATCGAAAACGCTATCAGCTACACACCAGAGGGCGGACGGGTGGATGTCGACGTAACGGCCGGCCCGGGTGAGGTCGCGTTGTCTGTCACCGATACCGGTCCGGGGATACCCGGCGATGAGTTGGAGTATGTTTTTGACCGGCTGTACCGTGTCGACCCGTCACGCAGTCACGCGACGGGCGGAGCCGGACTTGGCCTGACGATTGTGCGGCAGTTGGTGGAGGCGCACGGCGGCACAGTGAGCGCTGAGAGTCCTGTGCATTCTGACGCTTCCGGGGTTGGGGGCGGCGGCGGCACTCGCTTCACCGTCCGTTTGCCGGCCTGACCGCACTTCCCCGAGCCCATTCAGAAATCCCGATGGATTGACACTCCCCCGCATGCGGGGTAGGTTCGGCGCGCCCCGGGCGGTCCTATTCATGACTTCAGCGGCGATCACGTCAATCCGAGCGGTCACAGGAGCGGATGATGGCAGCAGACGAGCCGAAATTCACCCTCATCAAAGCAGATCGGCTGATCGACGGCGTCGGCGAGGCGCCGATCGAGGGCGCTGCTCTGCTCATGGAGGACTCGGAGATCGTGGAGATCGGCAGGCAGGCCGACGTGCGCGCTCCCGACGGCGCGTCCGTGACCGAGGTCGACTACGGGGACGCGACGATCGTTCCGGGCCTCGTCGACTGCCATACGCATCTTTGCGCGCCCGGTGACGGCACGGTGGGGGACGAGATAGCCAAAGAGAGGCACCAGATACTGCTTTTGCAGGCGGCGAAGAATGCACGGACGATTCTGCACTCCGGCGTGACGACCATCCGTGAGAACGGGGCGATGGGCCAGGTGACGATCAATCTGAAGGAGGGCATTCGCCGCGGCCTCGCCGTCGGGCCGAAGATGGTCATTTGCGCACGGCCTATCGCGATAACCGGCGGACACATGGGCTACTGGGGCTCCGAAGTGGACGGGCCCTGGGAGGCGCGTGCGGAAGTCCGGAAGCTGCTGAAGGAGGGCGCCGACTACATAAAGATAACGGCCACCGGCGGCTCGACCCGCACGTCCGACCCCAACCGGGCGTCTTTCACCGTCGAGGAGTTGCGCAACATCACGGAGGAGGCGCACAACGCCGGGGTGCTCACGGCGGCTCACTGCACCTCGGCCCAGGGTGTGCAGAACTGCCTCGACGCCGAGGTGGACATGATCATTCACTGCGTCTTCAACGAGCCGGACGGCAAGTTCACTGACAGACCCGATCTGATCGAGCGGCTCATCGAGGCCGACGCCTGGGTCAACCCGACCCTCCATGTGACGCGGGCCGCTATCAGCAACTGGGAAGAGCGGCGGCAGACGGAGGGACTTACGAAGGAGCAGGAGGCCGATCTGGACGGTCAGAAGCGGGAGCTGGAGACTCGGGTAAAGTCCGTGGCGAACATGATCGACCAGGGCGTAAAGATGGTGGCGGGCTCTGACTCCCCGTGGGGCTATTACGCGCCCGGCGAGTTCATCTACGAGATGGAGATGCTGGAACGAGCCGGCTTGACCAGCTCCGACGCGATGCTTGCGGGAACGTCCTGGAGCGCGGCGTCGATTGGTGTGTCCGACTCTTCAGGACTGCTTGCGCCGGGTCGGCGCGCCGACGTGCTGGTGGCTGGCGGAGATCCTCTGGGCGGCGTGAAGGCCCTCTGGGACGTTCGCGACGTCTACCAGGCCGGCCAGCGGGTCGAGCGCGGCGTGCGGTGAGGGATCTTCGGCTGCCCGACGCTGTTGTAGTCGGCGGCGGGGTTATCGGCTGCGCCTGCGCACTCAAGCTGGCCGAGGGCGGCCTCAACGTGACGCTGGTAGAGCGAGACGCCATTGCCAGCCACGCCTCCGGCAATGCCTATGGCGGCCTCTATGCGAGTTTCGGTCCGGGCATCCCCGGCCCCACGCTGCCGGTGGCGTTGCGGTCGATCGAACTGCACCGGGAGCTGGACCCGCAGTTGCAGGATGAGACCGGCATCGACATCGGCCTGCGACAGGCGCCGTCGATAGACCTGGCGCTCACGCAGGAGGCCATGATCGAACTGTTCGACCGGAGCGCCTGGTGGGCCGCGCAGGGGTTCGACTTCGAGATGCTCGATCAGCGTCATCTGCGGGAGATCGAGCCTGGTATTGCACCCGACGCGGTCGGCGGGGTGCTTCACAACAGCCACTATGAGATCGATAGCTACCGGTTCGCGCTTGCGCTCGCGACTGCGTTCGAGCGACAGGGTGGGCAGATACGGGCGGGAGCGGTGAACGGGCTTTCGCGCGATGGCGATCGCGTAACGGGAGTCGCGCTCCAGTCCGGGGAGGAGTTGGCGGCCGGTACCGTGGTTATTGCCAGCGGGCCGTGGGCGGGCGAAGGAGAGATCGACGGACTGCCTGACCTGCCGGTGCGGCCGGTCAAGGGGGAGATCATTCGGCTGCGGTACCCGGAGGCCGATATTTCGCACAGGATCGCTGTGGCGCGTTCTTATGTGGCTCGGAAACCGGACGGATTGGTCTGGATTGGCACTACTGACGAGGAAGCCGGATTCGATGAGACGGCGACCGTGGCGGCGCGTGACCGGATTATGGCCGGCGCGCTGGCGATTGCGCCGGGGCTCGAGTCCGCAGAGATCGTCGAGCACACGGCGTGCCTGCGGCCCACGTCTGTGGACGGATTGCCGGTGGTCGGGGCTGTTGCCGACGGCGCTATCGTGGCCAATGGCATGGGCAGTAAGGGGATCTTGCTTTCGCACGCGGTCGCGGAGTTCGTGCGGGAGATCGTTACGGGCGAGGAGGCCTCGGTGGCGATGCCTGCGGAATATGATGTGGGGCGGTTTCTTTGACGGGAGTTCCGTCTCACCGAGCGTGGATCCCACAGACGCTGCTCAAGTACGGGGGCACGGCCGTGCCCCCCTACCCCGCGATTCATAGAACAGGCTCGGAAGCAGTCCCGATTCGGCATCGAGACTCCCTACTGGGCTGCGTATCCGCCGTCGACAGACAGTACCGCACCCGTGATGAACGAGGCGTCATCGGAGGCGAGGAAGAGAGCGGCCTTCGCTATTTCGTGGGACTCGCCCAGCCTGCCCATGGGGTGGAGCGCTTCCAGTTTCGCCAGCGTCTCCGGATCCCCCGTAAGGCCGGTGGTCAGGTTCGTATGGACGAAGCCGGGGCAGAGGCAGTTGGTGCGGATGCCGTCTTTGGCCATCGTGACGCCCATCTCCCGGGTGAGTTGCACCACGCCGCCTTTCGACTGCGTGTAGGGGTCGAACCCGTCTCCGAGGCTTGCGGGGCGTCCCACCAATCCGTATACGGAGGCGAGGTTGACGATGGCTCCACCGCCGGTCTTTTTCATCTCATCAGAGGCAAACCTGCACATCAACATGGTCCCTTTCATGTTGACGCCCATGACGAACTCCCACTGCTCGTCAAAGTCCGCGTTCTCCGGCGCGTGCCTGCGGGTCACACCGGCGCTGTTCACCAGGATGTCTATGCGTCCGTAGCGCTCCACGGTTCCGCCGACGATACGCTCGACCGCGGCTCTGTCCGCCACGCTTCCGGCGATCAGAGTCGCTTCCCCGCCGGCGTCCTGGATGCGCTGCACCACGTCACGGGCGGCGTCTTCGTTGATGTCCGACACCACTACGGACGCGCCTTCCGCGGCGAACAGCTCGGCCGTGGCCTCGCCGATGCCCGACGCTGCGCCGGTGATGAGCGCCACTTTGCTCTCTAGTCTCATGTGAACTCGGTTTCGCTCCGTGGGTGGTTGGCCCAGTGTTTGGGCCGGAATCGTAAGGCCGCTTAACGGCGCGGTCAACGTTGGAGCCGGGCGGCGTGAGAGACCAGTGGCCGGTATCATTGCGAGTTGGCATGCCCAGAAAGACCAACGCAAATAGAACAGGCCGCGGCGGCGGCCGGAGGAGAGGCGCCCGAGAGGCGCCGCAGACGGGACCGGCCACCGTAGTCGCGCCCGGTTCACGCCCTGAGAAGATTTACCCGATGGCAATTGCCAGTCCGGCCCTAAGGCTGTATGCGTTCGGGACCGACTTTTTCATACTGAGTGGCGCCTGGTTGCTTGCCATTACGATCCTCGATGGAGCGTTGATCAGCACGCAGCCTCTTGCGACAACCAACATCGTCATCGCGTGGGCGTATTTCATTCTGCCGACCGGGTTGAAAGGCCAGACTCCGGGCAAGTGGGTGGCCGGGATCATCGTGGTAGACGAAGACGGTCGCGTGCCGGGCGTGGCGATGGCGATTCCGCGCGAGATGATCGGCCGGGTCGTCTCGATAGCGGCGCTGGGACTGGGGTTGGCCTGGATCATTCCGGACAAGAAGCGGCAGGGCTGGCACGACAAGATCGCCGGGACGTACGTTGTGCGCAAGTCCGACGCTACTGCGCCCGGGCCGTTCAAGCTGCTGGGCAAGCGGTTCGGCGGCGGGAATAAGAGCAGCTAACGGGAGCGCATCCACTCGAGGGTGCGGGCGAGCCCTTCACGCAATGGGGTGTATGTCACGCCGAGTTCGCGCTCGGCTTTCGAGCCGTCGTATGCCGGTCCCGGGCCGCTCAGATCGCTCATTCGCAGCGGCGGCCGGAACCGTGTGACGGGCGATGCTCCCCATGCGAGGGCGAAAGCGGCCTTCCCCACGAAATCCGGCACGCTCCATAGCGGTGGCCGCACGCCGGAGGCCAGAGAGAGCGTCATCATGAATTCGCCGAGGGTAACGGCAGGCGAGACCACGAGATATCGCTGGCCGCTCTCGCCCCGTTCCATTGCCGCGATATGCGCTGAAGCGACGTCGTCGACGTATGCCAGGCAGAGGCTGCGATGCGCGAAGGCGATGAGTTTGAGCCGGCCCTTCATATGCATCTCGATCAATCGTCCGAAGTATCGGTCCCTGGGGCCGTAGACGACGCCGGGGTTTATGACGACGACTTGAAGCCCATGGCTGTTGCTCTCCAGGGCAACGGTCTCCGACTCTCGTTTCGAGAGTGCGTAGCCCTTCGTCAGCATCCGGCCCCCGCGCGATTCGTCAACCAGCTGTCCATTACCGCCGCCGATCGCGGCGATGCTGCTGGTGTGGACGACACGGATGACGCCCGCTTTCGCCGCGGCGCGCATCACGTTGCGGGTGCCGCGAACGTTTATCTCGTCAAAGTCGCGCAGGCGGTAGTGGGTCGGCCCGACGAAGCCTGCACAGTGGAATACGCCGGTGCAGCCTTCGACGGCGCGGCGGACGTCGTCCTGATCGCGAATATCGCCCGTGACCCACTCGGTATCGGGTGGCAGGTGGCTGCGATTGCTCGACGGCCGGCACATGGCCCTGACATTTGTGCCGCGTTCCTGCAACATCCGGGCGATGCGCCCGCCGATGAAGCCTGAAGCGCCCGTAACGAGGACGAGTTCGCCAGAACAACTGGAACTACTGGGCCTGTCTGTCTGGCCGTCGGTCAAATCTCACCACCACGGAGCGCGAGCCGGCCGCGGTTGGTCCGCGCTGGCCCTCGCCAACCCTCGATTGAGCCCGCCTATAATACGGCGGTTTCAGCCGGGTTCACTCACTGTAGAACTGCAGGCGGGGTCATTAGATGGGTATTTCGAATAAGACACGCGCCCAGATGGGCGAGAGTTCGTTGATTCGACGCATGTTCGAAGAGGCTGCTGCTCTGGCCGCCGAGCACGGGCCGGAAAACGTCTTCGATCTATCGCTTGGCAACCCGATTCTCGAACCGCCGCCGGAGTTCAAAACTGAGTTGATGCGTATTGTCGAGGACGAGACGCCCGGCACGCATCGCTACATGCCGAACGGCGGCTTGCCGGATACGAGGGCCGCGGTGGCAGAAAGCCTTGCAAAAGAGACGGGCCTGCCCTTCACCGGCGCCGACGTGATCATGACCTGCGGAGCGGGCGGGGCCCTCAATGTGACGTTCAAGGCGCTGCTTGACCCGGGCGACGAGGTGATCGTGATCGCGCCGTACTTCGTGGAGTACCCGTACTTCATAGATAACCAGGGTGGGAAAGCCGTGATCGCGCGTTCGGAAGGCGACTTCCAGCCGGATATCGACTCCATTCGCGACGCGATGTCCGAGCGGACGCGCGCCGTATTGATTAACTCTCCCAACAATCCGACCGGGGTGATCTACTCGGAAGAGACGCTGGAGGCAGTGGTCGGTGTGATACGTGAGGCTGAAGATCGGTTTGGAACGGAGATATTCCTGATCAGCGACGAGCCGTATCGCAAGCTGATCTTCACGGACGAGCCGTATCCGTTCGTCTTCGAGCATCATCTGCGCACGGTGGTGGTCACCTCGCATTCGAAGGACCTTGGCCTGGCCGGCGAGCGCATCGGGTACATCGCGGTGAACCCTGGTTATGGCGAGCGCGGTGACTTCATCGACGCCGTTACGTTTGCCAACCGGACGCTGGGGTTCATGAACGCGCCGGCGCTCATGCAGCGGCTGGTCGCGAGACTGCAGAACGTCTCCGTAGACGTAGACGTGTACCGGCGCAAGAAAGAGTTCATTTACGACGCTCTTATCGGGATGGGATACGAGTGCGTGGAGCCGCAGGGCGCGTTTTACCTGTTCCCCAGATCGCCGCTTGAGGACGATCGTGAGTTCGTGGCGCTGTTGCAGTCGAAGCTGGTGCTGACAGTGCCCGGAGTCGGGTTCGGCTGGCCCGGCTTCTTCAGGCTGTCGTTCAGTGTTGAGGACAGGGTGCTTGAAGGCGCGCTGCCCGGCTTCGAGGCGGCGCTTCGGGAAGCGCGCGGGTAATCTTCGCCTGAGTCACTGTGGCAGCGGCTCTTTGAGGCCTGAGCCGGTGACCGGGACGACCACTCTGTCGTCGGATGCGATCACTCCGTCGGCGATCAAGCGCTCAAGTCCGGCGAACGCGACTGCGGATGTGGCCTCGCCGAAGATCCCCTCAGACATTGCCAGCCGCTTCTGCCACCCGATGATGGACGCCTCGTCTACGGCGACGCCTTGCCCGCCTGTTTCCCGTACAGCGTCGACCACTTGCGAGAGGCGGGGCGGCGAAGTGACCGATATGCCGCTGGCTATCGTCGTGGCGGCGGCACCAGCAGGCCAGTCCTCGTTATTGATTGCGGCCACGATGGGCCGTATCGCTTCTGCCTGAACGCAGTGGAGTGCCGGCATTTCCGCTAGCTTCCCGGCCTGAACGAGCTCGCGGTATCCCTTGAGTGCGCCGATTAGGAGGGAGCCGTTGCCGACGGGGAAGATCACGTGGCCGACCGGCGCTGCGGGTGTGTCAGACAACTCGTATGCAAATGCCTTCATCCCTTCCATGAAATACGGGCTCATGGCGTGGGAGAGCCAGGGTATTCCGCGCTCGGAGACAAATTCGCGGGCGGCGTCTGTCGATGCCTGGCGCGGCCCTTCCACCTCGTGGAGCAGCGCGCCGAATACCCGGATCTGGTTCTTCTTGCCGATACCCGCTGACGAGGGAGCGAAGACGTGGCACAGCATGCCGGCTGCGGCGGCATAGGCGGAGAGGGATGCTCCGGCGTTGCCTGACGAGTCTTCGACGAACTCAGTTAGCCCTGCCTCTCTGGCTACTGAAATAAGCACCGCGGAGCCGCGGTCCTTGAACGACCCGGTAGGCGCCTCGAACTCCAGCTTGGCCCATAGCTGGTTTAGCCCGAGTTCCGCGGCGATTCTTGGGAGGTGTATGAGGGGCGTGTTCCCCTCGCCGAGTGAAATAATCTCCTCCGGACGACTCAGAGGCAGGCGGGGCGAGAGACCGTCCGGCGCATCGGGATACTCGACTTCCAGCGGAAAGCCGCAGACGGGGCACTCGAGGGTGGTGAGCGTGGGCTGGAGTGACTCGGCGCAGGCGATGCAGCGGAGGGTGTGGCTCAGGCTCATCCGGCGAGCGATCCCCATCCCGAGCCGGGTCGTGGGGCAGTGACGACCATGCGGGCTCCTTTTGCTCAGACGGTGCTCGGTGGAATCGATCAGGATCAGAGACGATTTTATATCGCCGCCACGCCCTGCCCCGCGGCCGGATCAGCCGACGCGGGTTATTGAAGCGCGGCGTGACGGGGCGTACTGTAACCGGGCCGCTGTCGCGGCAAGTTGGATCGACGCTGGGAGGCGACTTTGGCGAGCGTAAGAGAGAACCGTATCAAGACTGCGATACGGGAGGGCCGGAAGGCGTACGGCTATAACCTGGTGTTCCCTTCGCCCTGGGTGGTGGAGGTCCTTGGCTATCTGGATTTCGACTTCGTCTGGATTGACGGTGAGCACGGCCCATGGAGCCTGGATCAGCTCGAAGATATCTGCCGCGTCGCCACGCAGGCGGGGGCGACTCCGGTGGCCCGCGTACCGGACATCGGCTCCTCGACCATCCTGAGATTTCTCGACCGCGGCGTGCAGGGGATCATGGGCCCGCACATTGGAACGAAGGCGGACGCAGAGCAGTTGGCAAAGGCCTGCCTGTTCGGTCCGGAGGGCGACCGGTCGTTCGGCGGCAACCGCGGGTCTGAGTATGACTTCATAGCGCCGGATGAGAAGGTCCAGTACTACAAAGATTCCAATGCAAATATGCTCGTCGGCGCGCTTCTCGAAGACAAGTCGGTGATCGACGAGCTGGATGGCATTCTCGAGGTGCCGGGAATCGATTACTACAGCATCGGCCACAACGACTTCGCGCAGTCGCTGGGGTATCCCGGGGACTATACGAATCCGGCTGTTCAGGATGCGATGAACGATATATACGACCGTATCCGCAAGGCTGGCAAAAAGGTGGCCGGGGACTTCATGGTCACCGACTGGGTACATGCGATGCTGCTGAATGCGGGCAAAGAGCTTCTGGCCGGCAAGTAGCGCCCGCCAGCGGGAGAACAACAATGGTCGATACGGGAATATCAGCGGTATGGCACGACTCCGACCAGTCGTTTGAGCTGAGGGAGCTTCCGGTTCCCGAGGTTGAGGAGGGCGGGATCAGCATCCGGGTCCTCCGCACAAGCGTGTGCGGGTCGGACCTGCACATCTGGCGTGGTGACGGCATCGAGAAGGGCGCTCCGCCGCGCGATCCGTTCGTTTTCGGGCACGAGATGATGGGTGAGATTGCGGCGCTCGGCAAGGGCGTCGAGACGGACTCATTGCGCAATCCGCTCAAGGAGGGCGATCGCGTCGTCTTCAGCTATTTCTTCCCGTGCATGCGTTGCTACAACTGCATTCGCGGTGAGCTGGGAGCGTGTCTGTATCGGGGTGGCCGGAAGCCGCTGGACGAGTGGGCGGTGTGCAATGGCGGGTTCGCGCAGTACTACTACCTGCGCGGGCCCAACTTCATTTTCAAGCTGCCGGATGAGATCTCGGACGAGGAGGCTGCGCCCATCAACTGCGCTCTGGCGCAGGTGATAGAGGCGCTGCATATCGGCCGCGTCAGATTCGGCGATCACGTTGTTGTGCAGGGCGCGGGCGGCCTCGGCGTGAATGCGATGGCCGTGGCGCGCGATATGGGCGCGCATCAGGTGATCGCGATCGACGGCCAGCCGGCCCGGCTCGATCTGGCGCTGCGATCGGGCGCCACCGATACGATAGACATCACCGAGTATGACACTCCGGAGGCGCGTATCGAGAGGGTGATGGAGCTGACCGGCGGCATCGGCGCGGACATCGCCATCGAACTGGTCGGCTTCCCGTCAGCGGTCGAAGAGGGCGTCAAGATGTTGCGGCAACGCGGCACTTACCTGGAGGTCGGGCACATCAGTCCGAACAGCTTTGCCTCGCTCGATGTGCAGAAGCTGGTGTCACGACAGATACGATTCCACGGTATTCAGCATTACGACCCCTGGATTTTGCCATCGGCCATCGACTTCCTGATGCGCAACCGGGACCGGTTCGCGGTGTGCGACGTCGTCTCGGACGTGTTCCCGATAGAGAAGATCGGCGACGCGTTCTCGCAGGCCGAGTGGATGGGGCGGGATTCGAACAAGATCACCCGCGCCGTAGTGGCTCCGTAGGCCCGCCTGCCATGACGATGAATGCGTTCGAGCGTCTGCTCTTCCGGCTGCGCGACGTGGTCGGGGAACGCTATGTGGTGCACCGGCCCGACGCTCTGATCGTCTACGAATACGATGGGTCGGTGGACAAGCACCTGCCACGGGCCGTGGTGGTGCCCGGAACGACGCAAGAGCTGGCGCTCTGCGTCGCGCTGTGCCACGAAGTTGGCATCGCCGTTGTGCCGCGCGGCTCCGGCACGGGGCTTTCCGGGGGCGCAGTGCCCACCGAAGGCACTGTGCAGATAGTCACATCGCGCCTGCGGTCGATCATCGAAGTAGACGCCGAGAATCGGATCGCGATCGTCGAGCCGGGCGTTATCAACGCCGATCTCTCCATCGCGGTTGAGTCGCTCGGCCTGTACTACGTGCCGGATCCGTCGAGCCAGAGGGCCTGTTCGATCGGCGGCAATGTGGCCGAGAACGCGGGCGGCCCGCACTGCCTTGCTTACGGCGTGACGACGAACCACGTCACGGGCATGGAAGTGGCGCTTGCCGATGGGTCGATGGTCTGGCTCGGCGGCGAGGCGCGGGAGGCGCCGGGGTACGACCTGCGCGGCGTGTTCATCGGATCCGAAGGCACGCTCGGCATCGCGACGAAGATTGCCGTCAGGTTGATGCCGCTGCCCGAGATGATCCGGACGATGGTGGCCGTGTTCGGCTCGATGGATCAGGCCTCGAAGTCGGTCTCGGACATCATCGCCGGGGGAGTCGTTCCGGCTGCGCTGGAGATGATGGACAGGGTGACGATCGATGCCGTCGAGCCTACTTATCACCCCAACTACCCGGCTGAGGCTCAGGCGGTGCTGATTATCGAGGTGGACGGGCTGCGTGAGAGCGTCGAAGACCAGTCGGCCGCGATTGAGCAGCTCTGCAGGGACAACGGCGTCGCGTCATATGAATCGTCCGACGATTCGGAGCGTCGGGCCGAGTTGTGGGCCGCCCGCAAGGGTGCGATTGGGGCGTTCGGGAACCTGAAGCCCAACTACTATCTGGTAGATGGCGTAGTGCCCCGGACCAAACTGCAGGAGGTTCTCGCGAAGGTGGCGGAGATCGGCGCGGAGATGGACCTCATGATCGCCAACGTATTCCATGCGGGCGACGGGAACCTGCATCCCTGCATTCTCTTCGACGAGCGGATCCCGGGTGAAACGGAGCGGGTGCTGGACGCAGGCGGCCAGATCCTGAAGCTTTGTGTCGATGCCGGCGGGGCGCTTTCCGGAGAACACGGCATCGGCCTGGAGAAGCAGGCCTACATGCCGCTGGTGTTCACCGACGACGACATGCGGTCTATGGCGCGTCTGGGCCCTGCATTCGCGACGGACGATGGGTTCAATCCGTCGAAGGTGTTCCCGGTTGGGGAGGGTTCTGAGGCCGAGACCGGCTACTCCAAGACCCGGCGCGCCGGGACGTCGGACGTTGTTTAGGGGCGTCGCAGACGCCTGAAACCAGCAATCCGCTAGACTTGGCGTCCCTCTCGTCGGGTAACGAATCACGCCAGAAGACAAGGGAGATATATGGCACAGGACGCGCCTGTCAGGGTCGGAATAATCGGCGCCGGCGGTTTCACCAACACACACATGGAAGAGCTCGCCAAAGTTGACGGCGTTGAGGTTGTCGCATTCTGCCGGCGTGATCCGGATGCGCTGGCTGAGATGCAGTCGAAGTGGGACGTCGGCAAGGGCTACACCGATTACAAAGAGCTGCTTGCGGACGGTGAGATCGACGCGGTCGATATCGTGACGCCTACCGACTCGCATCATCCGATAGCGATGGATGCCATTGCGGCGGGTAAGCACGTGCTGTGCGACAAGCCTCTTGCCATGACGGCGTCGCAGTGCGAGGAGATGCTGGCCGCCGCGGAGGCGGCGGGCGTTGTCCACTGCACAAACTTCAACCAGCGCGGCCGGACGCCGGTCGGCCAGATCAAGCAGTTGATCGACGATGGCTATCTCGGCGATATCTACCACATCAACATCTGGTGGGGCCAGAGCCAGGCCCACGACCTCAGGCCCGATGCGACGCCGTGGCGGTTTCGCGCCGAGGCGGGAGGCGGGACGATCTACGAGCTGATACACGCCTTCGACATGGCCCTGCTGCTGGGTGGACCTGTGCGTCGGCTGGCAGCGATAGCCCCGGTGATGGAGAAGAATCGGCCGATTCCTGGCTATCCCGACGGGATGGACTGCGATGCGCCCGACTCGTCGGCGTTTCTACTGGAGTTCTCGACGGGCTCGTATGCGGTGATTCACACGAGTTTCATCACACGCGGCCTTGACGATTCGAGCGGAACGCACGTCCATCTGGATATCGCCGGCTCGACAGGCCGGCTGCAAAACGACGGCTTGACATCGATCAGGGGCATCAACGGTCTTGGAAACCGAGACGTCCTGACAGAGGTGCCGGCCGGCCCGGCGTACCCGCAGCCGTACGAGCAGTTCGTGCGGGCCGTATTGACCGGCGAACCGGTGAAGAGCAGTTTTGCCGCGGGCCTGGAGGCGGCGCGCCTCAGGGACGCGGCTCAGCTCGCGGCGGACGAGGAAAGGTGGGTGAGGCTCGATTGAGATATGTCCAGTTCGGCAGGACCGGCGCGCGTGTCTCAGAGGTGGCATACGGCACGGATAACCTCGGCAACCCGTACGGCGCCGATGAGGAAACGAGCCGCCAGATACTGGGCACCGTGCTCGATGCGGGCATCAACCACATCGACACCGCCGACTCGTATGCCGACGGCAACTCGGAGAAGGTGATCGGCAAGTACCTGGAAGATTCAGGGCGTCGTAATGAGGTCTTTCTGACGACTAAGGTTCGCTCGCGTGTGGGCGACGGGCCGAACGACGTTGGCGCGTCCCGCTATCACATATTGAACGGCATCGATGAGAGCCTCCGCAGGCTGCGTACGGACCACGTCGATCTCTATCTGATCCACTCGTTCGACCGGACGACGCCGGTGGAGGAGACGGTGCGGGCGCTGGACGACGTGGTGCGGGCCGGGAAAGCCCACTACGTAGGCTGTTCAAACTGGGCGGCGTGGCAGCTTGCGCAGGCGCTCTGGATCAGCGACGTGAACAATCTCGCCCGGTTCGAGTGCATCCAGTCGGAGTTCAACATCGTCCGGCCGGGGCTCGCGGTCGAAACCATCCCGCTCTGCATTCAGGAGAAGGTGGCGGTGACGGCATACAGCCCGATGGGGTCCGGTTTCCTGACCGGCAAGCACAGTCCGTCAGGCGCGGAGCCGGAAACGAAGTTCGGGACACGGGATGCAGAACGCGGCGGATCACTGAAGCGCAAGTATTTCGACGAGTACAGGTTCGAGGTTGTGGAGAAGCTGCGTGCGCTTTCGGACGAGTCCGGCCAGCCCATGATCCGGCTTGCGCTTCAGTGGGTCAGGGAGACTCCGGGGGTGACCAGTCCGATAATTGGGGCCCGCCGCGTGGATCAGATCGAATCGACGCTCGATGCTCTCAGCGAAGACGCGCCGGAAGGTGTGATGTCGATGGTACGTGAGATCGCGGAGGAGTTTGCGGCGAGCACGCCGGTGACATATCCGCCGCCGGTTCAGGCCGTCCAGATTTCAACAGGATAGCAACTAAAGTGAGCAGGGCTTGGAATACGTAAACCTGGGTCGGACGGGCCTCAAGATCTCGCAGTACATCGTGGGGTGCGACAACTACGGCGATCAGACCGAGGAGTCGACAGCGCTGCGCATGATGGCCGCGGCGGCCCATGCCGGGGTCAACACGTTCGACACGGCGAACAGCTACGTCGGCGGGCGTTCGGAGGAGATCGTCGGCAAGTTTCTCAAGGGCCGGCGCGATGAGATTGTTCTCGCCACGAAATGCCGGAGCAAAGTTGGCGACGGGCTGCATGATATCGGCACTTCGCGCAAGGCGATCATGAAGGCGATCGAGGACTCGCTCCGGCGCCTCAAGACCGATTACATCGATCTGTATCAGATCCACGCATTCGACCCGGATACCCCTCTAGCCGAGATGTTGCGCACGATGGACGACCTGGTGCATCAGGGCAAGGTGAGGTACATCGGCTGCTCCAATTTTTCTGGATACCAGCTAACGCAAGCCCTCTGGATAAGCGACCGGGACGGGCTGGCGCGGATGGATTCGACGCAACCGCGCTACAACATGCTCTACCGGCATCCCGAATTAGAGCTGCTGCCCGCATGCAGGGAATTCGGCGTTGGCGTGATCGTCTACAGCCCGATGGCGGGCGGTTTTCTCACGGGCAAGCACAGTCGTGACGGCGCGGTGCCGGGCACACGATTCAGTGAGGAGTTCCGGGCGTCAAATTTCTACCGCGGCACGTACTGGCACGAAAGCCAGTTCGAGGCAGTGGACCGGTATACCAAGATCTGTGAGAAGTACGACGTGAGTCCGTATCAACTCGGCACCAAGTGGGTACTCAAGCACCCTGCGGTCACGGCGTGCATCGTGGGGGCGCGAACGGAGGAGCAGTTGCAGGCGAACCTGGCGGACTGGGAGTTGCCGGTGTCTGCCGCGGCACTTGATGATGCGCAGAAAATTGCCGACTGGGCCCGCGACAACGGCCCGCGGCTGGTGTAGCAAGTCGCTTGGCCGAGGCATCGCAATCGGAAACCGGGTTTGAGGTCGATGGCCTGTCCCCGAGCCGCGTCGAGCGGCCAGCCTCGGCAGACGAACTCTCGCGGGTGATCGCCGATGCCAACTCAGCAGGCGAGGCGGTTATCCCGTGGGGTGGCGGGACGCGGATGAGCCTTGGCAACACCCCGGAGCGGTACGACGTTGCAGTCGATCTCACTGGAATCTCCGGCATAGTCGAATATGAGCCTGCGGACCTGACCGTCGTTGTCAGCGGCGGCACTCGGATCGCGGAGTTGCAGGCGGTGCTTGGGGAGTCTGGCCAGCGCCTGGACTTTGACCCGCCGGAGCCGGCTGCGGCAACTATTGGCGGCTCGCTGGCGTCGAACGCGGTTGGGCCGGTGCGCTCCAACGTGGGCGGCGTTCGCGACCTGGCGATCGGGTTGGAGGTGGTGGAGGCGGACGGCGCGGTGACCAAGTCCGGCGGACGGGTGGTCAAGAACGTGCAGGGGTTCGATCTTGTGCGACTTCATATCGGTGCGCTTGGTACTCTTGGAATCATCACGGAGGTCGCATTCAAGGTCTCCCCAATCCCGGCAGACACGCAGACGGTGGCGGGTTGGTTCGACGGACTGGATGCGGCGCGCGAGACAGCCATGCGTATCTTCAACTGGTCGTTTCAGCCCGAGGCGCTTGCGGTGCTGGTCGGGGCACGGGCGCTCGCCGTGGTTCAGACGCTTGCCGGACCTGGCGATGGCGAGTCGGAGGCGGTGGTGATCCTGGCGCGGGTATCGGGTGGATTTTCAGCGGTTCGCAGGCAGGTAGATGAGCTTACGTCGCTATTCGGGGCGGACATGGCCGACGGATTCGATGTATTAGGCGGACAAGACGCGGAGGCTGCCTGGGCGGGGTCGCTTCCGGATGCGCAGACGCCGCCGGCGCTATCGGCCAGAGCGACGCTGAAACCCACGGACGCGTTCGCGTACGCATCGCGACTTATAGGAGCTTCGAACGCAGTTGGCGCGTTCGGCGCGACTATTCACGTCGGCACCGGCACTGTGCTGGCGGACTGGCCGGGTGGCGACCCGGAGGAGCTGGCGAAGACCGCTGCGGCGGCGGCGATGGCGGCCCGGGAGTTCCGGTGCGAGGCCGTCTTCGAGAGGTATCCGTCCGAATTGAAGAGCGAGATTGACGTCTGGGGCAACCCGGGGCCGGCGATCGATATCATGAGGCGCATGAAAGAGCAGTTCGACCCTAAACGTACCCTGAATCCCGGCCGATTCGTTGGGCGGATTTGAAGTTGCAAAGCACCACCGGCACGATATCAAAAACGTCTGGCTTCACCACGCCAGAGGCACCGCGTGAGGAAGACCTCTACAAGTGCGTGCATTGCGGCTTCTGCCTGAACGCATGCCCGACATATCTGGCAACCGGGCTCGAGTCGGAGTCGCCGCGCGGCCGGCTTGCGATGATGAAGGCGGTGCACGAGGGGCGGCTGGAGATCGGCCCGGCCGTAATTCCGAGCTGGGAGCTTTGCCTGCAATGCCGCGCCTGCGAAGACGCCTGTCCCTCCAATGTGCCATACGGCAGCCTGATGGAGTCAGTGAGGCTCGAGATCAAGACAGTCGGCCAGCGGCCCCGGCATGCGCGATTCGCCCGGCGGGTCGGGTTCGGCATACTGCTGCAGCGGCCGCGATTGCTGCGGGCGTTCGCCACCAGCATCAAGCTCTACCAGCGGTCTGGAATGAGGCGGGTTGTGCGGGCGATAGGGATACTACGGCTGCTGCCGGGCGATCAGGTAGTCCTGGAAGCGTATCTGCCGGAGCTGAGAACGAAGTTCTTTGCCGCATCCAACCAGACCGCTACGCCGCCTGCGAGCGAGCGGAAGGCAAAAGTGGCGCTGCTGGCTGGATGCGTGATGCCGCTGATGCACGGCCCGACGATGGAAGCGGCGATGCGCGTGCTCCGGCGCAACGGTATCGAGGTGATCGTGCCGGCGGGCCAGGCATGTTGCGGCGCGCTGAACGTGCATGCAGGCGAGCGTGAGACCGCCCGTGAGATGGCCCGCCGCAACATTGATAGTTTTCTGGAACTGGATATCGACGCCGTAATAACTGCTTCGGGGGGCTGCGGCACCCAGATGAAGGACTACGGCGAGCTGCTGGCCGGTGACCCCGACTATGCCGAGAAGGCGGAGCGGCTGGCCGGGATGACGAGGGACATCCACGAATATCTGGTCGAGGTGGGCTTCAAGCCGCCGCAGGGATTTCTCGACATGACGGTGACGTATCAGGACGCCTGCCACCTGGCTCATACGCAGAAGATCACCGATCAACCCCGGCAGCTTCTGAACTCCATTCCCGGCCTGAAACTTGTCGAGCTGCCGGAATCCTCGGTCTGCTGCGGCGCGGGCGGCACGTACGCGCTCACTTCTCCGGAGATGTCAGGATACCTGCGCGACCGCAAGGTCGAGAACGTGGAGTCGACCGGCGCGATGGTGGTGGCGTCCGGCAACCCCGGCTGTGTGCTGCAGATGAGCAAGGGCCTCGAGGCACGGGGTAGCTCGACGCAGGTGAAGTACGTGATCGACCTGCTGGACGAAGCGTATAGCCGGGAGAAGTAGCGCCGGGGGGTGGCTATCTGTGTTGCTCACCGGCGCCGCCTACGTATACGTCATTCCGGCGAACGCCGGAATCCAGAGGCCTCAGCGCGCTCGTCACTCACGCTGGTCGCTACAACGGGGCTAGATTCCGGCGCAGGCCAGAATGACCATGATCAGGGGATGCGAAGGTACTGGCTACGGCACCCGGATATCGTGCTTCGCCAGCTCTGCGCTGGCGGCCGCGACACCGGCGCCGACGCCCACTTCGTATCCGTGGGCGGGGAGCACCTTCTCGAGCGCCGACAGGACGGCCAGCACGTTACCCGGCTGGCAGGAGTGGCCCATCAGGCCGATGCGCCACTTGTTGCCCCTGAACTCGCCGAGGCCGCGGCCGATCTCGATGCTGTAGTCGTCGAGCACCTGCTGCCTGACCGCGTTGTCGTCGATGCCGTCTGGCACCTGGATCAGGGTTAGCTGGTTGAGCCGCTCGGCCGCAGGGACGGGCAGCTCGAGGCCGAGCGCGGTCAGCCCGGCGCGCAGGGCGGAGGCGGTGGAGGCGTGCCGCTGAAATCTGGTCGGCAGGCCTTCTTCGAGTGCCATCGCAAGAGCTTCGCGCAGGCCGAACATCATGCTGACAGGGCTGGTGTGGTGGTGGACGTGGTCGGGGCCCCAGTACTGGTCGATCAGATCGAGGTCAAGGTACCAGCTACTCGGAAGCGTCTTGCGCGTCCTCACCGTTTCAAGCGCTCTTTCGCTGACGGCGACCGGGCTGAGGCCGGGGGGGCCTGCGAGGCATTTTTGCGGACCGGAGTAAGCGTAGTCGACGCCCCATTCGTCCACACGAACTTCGCAGCCGCTCAGGGAAGTCACCATGTCCGCCATGAAGAGCGCGCCCGCGTCGTGCGCCAGCCGGGAGAGCTCGGGGAGCGGCTGCAGGACGCCCGTCGAGGTCTCCGCATGTATTGCGGTGACGAGCTTCGTGCCGGGGTTGGCAGCGAGCGCGTCGACAAGGAGTTGAGGGTCCATCGCCCTGCCCCACTCCGACCGAACAGGGACGACGTTGGCCCCCAGCCTTTCGGCCATCAGGATCATGCGCTCGCAGAAGTGGCCGTATGAGCACATGACGACCGTGTCGCCGGGCTCGATAAAGCTGTTCAGCCCGGCCTCCATGCCGCCCGAGCCGGATGCGGCGACGACCATGGTCGTCGCCCGTGTCTCGTAGACGATCCGCAGCATTTCGGCCACTTCATCCAGGATTTCGAAGTAGGCGGAGTCGAGATAACCGGTAATCGGCGTCGACATGGCCCTGAGCACTCTCGGGTGCACGTCTGTCGGTCCGGGACCCATTAGCAGCCGCCGCGGCACGGAGAGCGGCCCGAATTCGTTGGTCAACTCATTCCTCGTCAAACATAAACCTGCCCCGCCTGGGATGCGGGGCATATGAATAATCCAGAAAATCAACGCTAACACAGGCGGGCCGTGCCCGGCTTATTGCTCACCGTCTCTATAATTGCGCCCCTACCTGGTTGGCCCAGAGTGTCTGGAGCAGTGTGATGGACCTTGGACTGAGCGGCAGAGTTGCGATCGTGACCGGCGGCAGCGACGGGATTGGCAAGGGCGCCGCGATATCGCTGGCCGCCGAGGGCGCCAACGTTGCGATATTCGCCAGGGACCAGGGCCGGCTGGACGCGGCGGCGGCCGACATCGACGCGGCCGGGTCCGGCGAAGTACTGGCGCTCAGTTGCGACGTAACCGACCGGGAAGCGGTCCAGGCGTCTGTACAGCAGGTAGTCGACAAGTGGGGACGGCTGGATATTCTCGTCAACAACGCCGGCACCTCTTCGGCAGCCAAGTTCGATGCGATGACTACCGACATGCTGACCATCGATCTTCAGATCAAGGTATACGGCGCGATGCACTGCGCGCAGGCGGCGCTGCCGCATATGCAAAAGGCGAAGTGGGGCCGGATCATCAACATCACCACTCCGGGCGGCAAGGCCGCGGGCGCCGGCACGCTGCCGACGTCTCTCTCGCGCGCTGCGGGGATTGCGATGACCAAGGCGATGTCGAAGGACTACGCCCCTGACAATATTCTCGTGAACACCGTCTGCGTGTCGCTGACCAAGAGCGGCCAGCAGCGCAAGCGATATGAAGCCCTCAAAAAGGACGACCCGTCGCTCACCCTCGATGCTTTTTATGAGCAGGCGGGGGCGAACTTGCCGCTCGGCCGCGTAGCCGAGGCGCACGAGGTCGGGGACGTGATCTGCTTCCTGGCGTCCGAGCGGGCAAGTTACGTGGCCGGGGCGTCGCTCAACGTGGACGGTGGCGCGGCGCCGGTGGTTTAGGCCGCACGCAGGTGGGGATCGCGTAATTGACAGATTCTGAATCTGCTGCGAGCGACGGAGAAGAGTTCGACTTTCGCATCGGCCACCAGGATTGGGTCATATCGTGGCATCCCGCGGCCCTTCCTCCTCCCAGTGGAAGGCCTCACGGCGCTTCAGCTGTCTGCATCACCCCCGATGGGGACGTACTCCTGGTGAGTCAGGACGGAAAGTCCTGGGACCTGCCCGGCGGTCGTCCTGAGGCAGGCGAAGATTTGAGAGAGACCTTAGATAGAGAGGTGCTTGAGGAAGCCTGCGTGCGGGTAGAGGAGGCGTCGCTGCTTGGCTTCACCAAAGGGGTCTGTAAGAGCGGCCCGGAGAAGGGTCTGATACTTGTCAGATCGGTTTGGCGTGCGGCAGTCTCGATTCGCGAGTGGGATCCCGAGCACGAGATGAGCCACAGACGCTTCGTGCCGTTTCATGAGGCGATAGAGCAGATTTCTTTTTCTCTATGCCCTCGACCGGTATACCAGAGGGCAATTCATGAAGCATGGGCCATGTCGGCCAATAATTCCTTAGGCGAGTCGAAAGAATGATGCGCTCGCGAATTGACAGGCGGCCGCGACCGGGCCATTATTCGGCCGCTAAGTAATTTTGGGTAGGCTGGACTCAATAGCCGACAGGGAGGACTAGATATGCCTGACGCAGTCGAAGCAGCGCCGGATCACTATAAAGTCGTCGAGGAGAATGACAGAGTCCGGATTCTGGAGTTCAAAGGGAAGAAGGGCGACAAGACTGCGATGCACTCGCATCCAGATGTTGTCGCGGTGAGCGTGAGCGACACCAAGGTGGCATTCGGCATGCCCAATGGCGAATCTATGGAGTTAGAGCTGTCCGCCGGGGCGGCGATGTTCAACCCCGGCTTCGAGCACACGACCGAGGTGCTGAGCGAAGACTCCCACGTCATCTTGATTGAGCTGAAGGGTTAACTAGACCCTCGCCCTGCTGCCGCCGGGTTTGTACTGGCGGCCGCGCATGGCGGTAGTCCGCTCATGGCGATATTCCATGACCGGCACGCCGTAGCCGCAGCTTGTCTGGGTTGACTCGACGGTCAACTCGATCACCTGGCGCGCCGGCAGAGCGATCTCGTCGAATGGCCGACCGAGCAGGCGTTCGGCGAGGGGTGATTCGGCGAGAGGCGTGGCGCTTCCGTGTCCGAACAGCCTGACGACCGCGGCATTGCCTTCGCCAAACGAACAGATCATGATGGTCATGGGCCCGCCCAGGGCCGCGCTTCGCGCCGTCTCGTTGCCACTCCCCTGATAGTCGAGATAGGCGACGTGGTTTTCGTCCAGGATGTGCAGTGGTGTGCCACCCTTCGGCGACAGGTTGAGCGGACCCAGGCCGTTTGGCCGCTGTTCCAGGGACGGGTCCACCCCGGCGACGAAGAAGAGCGGTGCCGTATTGATCAGCTCCGCCTGCTCGGGCGTGATCGATGGATACTCGGTTGCCATCTGACAGGACCTCCTACACGGTGTCGCGCGACATCTCGCGCTTCATCTGCGCCAATCCCATCGGGCCGATGTTCAGCGCCTTGGTGTGCCATTTCTTCAGGTCGAAGGCGCTGCCCAGTTTTGCTTTCGCCTCGGCCCGCGCTTCCAGGAATACGCGCTCCCCTACTTTGTAACTGATCGCCTGGCCGGGCCAGCCGAGATACCGGTTTATCTCGCTGCGGGCAAACGCCTCTTCGAACGGGCAGCGGGGAATGAGGAACTCGAGGCCTAGTTCGGGGGTCCACGTCTCGCCGGGGTGGAACGGCTGCCCGGCAGGAATTTCGAGGTCCAGGTGCATGCCTATGTCGATGATTACCCTGGCAGCCCTGAACGCCTGCGAAATCTGCATGCCGAGGTAGTAGTCGGGGTTCTCCAGATATCCGAGTTCGGCCATCAGCCGCTCGGCGTACAGGGCCCAGCCCTCGGCGTGGCCGGAGGTGCCTGCGATATTTCGCTGGAAGCGTGAGAGGCGGTCGCCCAGGTGCTTTGTCGTGGCGAGCTGGAAGTGGTGTCCGGGAACGCCCTCATGGTAGGCGATTGAGACTTCCGTCCAGAGCGGGAAGCGTGTCTTGCCGCCGGTGGGATACCAGACTCGACCGGGGCGGGAAAAATCTTCCGAAGGCGATGTGTAGTACATCGCAAGCTGACCGCCGGGCGGCGCGATCAGGCATTCGATCTTCTTCACGGGCTCGGCGATGTCGAAGTGGGTGCCGTCCATATCGGCGATAGTCTCTTCCTGGATGTTCTGCATCCACTGCCGGAACTTTTCTTCTCCCTCGATCGCTCTCGCCGGGTCCGTCCCCATCAATTCGGTTACGGCTTCGAGGCTTTCGCCAGGCAGAATTTGCTGCGCCGTTTTTGCGATCTCCTCCTCGATGCGGACCAGCTCCTCCCAGCCCCATGCATAGGTCTCTTCGGGGTCGATTTCCATCCCGAGAAAGCGGCGTGCGGCGACTTCGTATCGTTCTCTGCCGACGCCGTCCTTTTCTCGGGCGTTCGGAAGGTACTCGTCCAGCAGGAATCGCCGCATGCCTGCGTAGGCGCTATCGGCCGTTGAGGCGGCGCCTGCTAGGTCTTCGCGCAGGGCGCCGTTTCCGATGCCGGTCTCGTCGTATGCATCGATCAGGCCCTGGAAGAACGATTGTGTCCCCTCCTGTTGCCCGCTCCACGACCTGGCCTGATTAGCGGCCTCCCTGGCCTGCCGTGTGCTGGCCGTGAGGTCCTGTGATTGGCCTTCTTCCAGGGCCTTCTGGTAGTTAGAGAACGCCTCGGGAAGCGCCGACATCCGGCGGGCGATGTTCTCCCACTGCTCGGCCGTATCGCGCGGCATCAGGTCGAATATCTGGCGCAGCCCCTGTACCGGACTGGCGATAACGTTGAGGCTGAACAGGTGGGTCTTGCGCTCGAACTCCTGCAGGTCGATTTCGAGTTCCTCCACCATCACGTCCCGTGCCAGTCGGTCTGCTTCGCCATGTACCGGCGCGGCCTGCAACTCGGCGAGTGTCGACCGGCTCAGCTTCACCCGCTCCGCCGCGCCGTCTGGCGAGTAGTCGGGCAGCCGGTGATCGTGGCCGGGGACGCCTAGGTGGGTCGCAAGGATGGGATGAAGTTCGGCGATGCGATCAACGTATCGGTCGGCTATGTCGTAGATCTCAGACATTGTTCCTCGGCAATTCTTTGGGCCTGAGGCTATTGGCTCTGGTCGGCGTCACGCGGGAATCGTGCTAGCAGTGGCGAGTCGGCAGGCAGATCGGGGAGGCGGTGAAGTAGTTCCTTCCACTCCGGCGCACGGGTGAAGAGGGGCTCGAGTATTTTGGCCGCCTGATCGAATTCTCCGAGCGCGAGGGTGAGATTGCGAACGCCGTACCAGAAGGTTAGTTCATCCGACGGGGAGAGATTAGCGGCGGCGGCATATGCGGACTTTGCTCCAGCCAGGGTTTCGTTTGCGTCGGGTTCGCGCATTGAATTCTCGGCTGTGATCAGGTCTTTCAGGCGCCGTATCTCCCCCAGAGGGTCTTCGCTGTTGTCGATGCGCAGATCCCATCTGCCAGCGGGCGGCACGCCGACCAGCGGTTCGCCGGGGCCTGCGGGAGGCGGGCTTGTGAATATGGCAGCGGACTGCATGCCGCGTATGTCTCCGCCGGTTGCCTGGGCGGCATCCAGGGCGGCGAGGATGCGGTCGATCAGGGCGCCGGTGGATGATTCGTATGCCGCGGCCATGGCTTCCGGCACACCGGGGTTGAGCATCATGTTGGCCTGCGCGGAGAAGTTGCCGCCCTGCACTGCGCCGTATTCGGGGATGCATGAACCGCCGGTGTGGGCGGCGGTGTTTCCGGCCGCGTCGATCACGCCGACCTGCCGAACCTCGGGCTCATCGTCGCCGGCCAGCACGGCCCGCAGCGCGGCCGGAGCGGCAAGGCCGGTGCGCATGAGGTCGAGCGCCTGCCGCCCGAAGGAGACGTTTGCCCGGGACTGGGTGGCCACGGCACCGATGCCGGGCTCGACCCACGGGACTATCGCACCGACGGTGGGCCGGTTGGTCTGCACACCGACGCCCAGTTCTCCGGTATTCGGGTCGCGGGCAACGATGGAGTAGGTCATTGCCCGTCGGCCGATCTCAAGACCAGTCTCAAGAGAGATAGTCCAGCGCTGCTCTGACGAAGACCTCGGTGCCTGTCGGCAAGCAGGCCTCGTCGAAGTCGAATCGGGCGTTGTGGTGGTTCTCGGCGCCGTCTTTGGAGGCCCCGAGCAGGAAGTAACAGCCGGGGACGCGGTTGATGAATTCAGCCATATCGTCGCCAACGCTCACCGGCTCCACCTCGCCGACGTTATCCGCACCGATCACGCCGGCCGCGGTCGCGGCGATCCAGTCGGCCACCTCCGGATTGTTGACGACGGGCGGCGCGCCGTAGAGGCGCTCGAACGTGACTTCAGACTTCATGGCGAGCGCGGTCTGTTTCGCCAGCCGTTCGAGGGACTGGTGGATGAGCTCTCTTATGTCAGGCGTATAAGCGCGTATCGTGCCTTCGATGACGACTTCGTCGGGAATGACGTTGGGCGCAACGCCGCCATGGATCTGGCCGAATGTCAGTACGCCCATCTCGTTAGGCGGCACTTCCCTGCTGATGACGGTCTGCGCGGCCGAGACGATCTGTGCGGCGGCGGCCACTGGGTCGGCGGCGAGGTGTGGGAGCGCGCCGTGCCCTCCCCTTCCGCGTACGGTGATGCGCACTGCGTCCGCGCTCGCGAAGACCGTGGATCGATTGACACCGATCGTGCCGAGCGGCAACGGGTTCCAGAGGTGGAGGCCGATGGCGCGGTCGCACGGGTAATCTTGCAGCACGCTATCGTCGATCATCGCGTTGGCGCCACCGACGATCTCTTCGGCCGGCTGGAACAGGAACACGATCTTGCCGGCCAGCCTGTCCCGCATGCCGGAGAGCACTTTTGCCGCGCCGATGGCGATGGTTATGTGGCCATCGTGGCCGCAGGCGTGCATGTTGCCGTTGGTGGAGGCGAACTCAAGGCCGGTGAGCTCCGTGACGGGCAGGCCGTCAATGTCGGCGCGAATCATCAGCGTTGGGCCGGGGCGGTCGCCTTCGATGATGCCGACGAGGCCGGTGCCGCCGATCTCCGCGTTCACGTCCAGCCCGGCGGAGGTCAGCTCAGAGGCGATGCGGGCGGCGGTTTCGTGCTCCTGGAACGCGATTTCCGGTGCGGCGTGGAGTGAGCGGCGGAGGGCCACCATCTCGCCCTGAATCGCGTCTATCGCGGCGTTAATTGCGTCAGCCAATTGTGTTACACGGCTCCGTTCACTCTTAATCGACGGCCCCGTAGTGAGCAGCAATAAGAGTGGCTGAGTCTAATGGGGGCACCCTGTAGTGTCCATTGGACACTGTCGATTGGGCCCGATTGCTAAACTCCCGTCAGACTGATGTCAGAGACGCTCCCAATCTTCCCCCTGAACACGGTGCTATTCCCGGGCGCCCCGCTGCCGCTGCGGATCTTCGAGCCCCGCTACAGGGAGATGCTGAAGCGATGCCTTGATGGCGATAGGCGCTTTGGCGTTGCGCTGATCAAGAGCGGCCCGGAAGTTGGAGGGCCAGCGGAACCACACGACGTTGGGACAGTGGCCCGCATTGAGCGTGTACGTGATGAGGGGGGACGAGATTCGAACTCGCGACCACCTACTTGGAAGGCAGCGACTTTTCGAGCCCCTTTTTCGCGCCCATTTGAACTTGAATACCTGGGAAAAACACCCGGATCTCGATCCAGTAATATCGCCTTAAATCAGCCCTCTGATTTCCTGCTTCTGTTGTCCAGGGAAAATGTAGCTGTCCCGCAGACAACAGTCAAGTGGCGGAGCCTCCAGGACTAGATCCAACTCACGTTATTCCGGCTCCTTGAGATCGCGGATATCCATGAAATTCGGGAACAGGCCCGCCGACAGATAGAGTGGCACCAACTCCCATAGGGTGGGCGGTGTGGGCCCCGTCATCAACCCATGGCTCAACCGTTCCACAGTACGGCGCGTGGGATGAGTCTTTTCTCCAACCTCAAGACGCCAGATATATTCGCGCTGTAGTAGCGAGGCCTTGACCAGTTCGGTTGGCTTCAACCCGGACTTCTTGTTGAGGCGCGTCAGGACCGGGGCGAAACTCTCCCTCGAGTGCTCCTGCATATTCCTGCCGTCGAAGGTAATTGTCACGATTAAGATTCCTGTGCCGTCATTTCGGGGAGTCGCGGATTTTCCGCGCCTCCCCCGGCAAGGAGTCGAGAAGGCTGAAACGACCGAAATTCCGGGACCTGGTTCCAATAGAGCAATGGCCCATCCTTGTGTGCCACGCTCCGCATCGCGCATAGCTGTGCGGTGCGCCGCCTCGGGCTGTTTCCCAGTAATTATCCCTCAACAACAGCTCTGGACCTATAGTCTGACGGCTCAACGGGCTGATTCGTATTCAACCCGTGGAAATCATCAGTGGCGCTGTGACGTTATTCGTTGGGGGAGCTCAGGGGGAATCCGATATTCGTAACCACTTCCGTTCGTGTCCCTTCGTGGCATTGAACCGGGACGATCCGTTGCTGCTGCTTCGGTGATCTAGATCCTCCGAGTAGCAACAACGCGTAGGTGGAGTGATGCCCTGGCCAATACCGGGATGTGCCCCGGGCTGATGCTGGGTGTTTCCCTTCCACGGGTAGGCAGCTATCGGCGATCTCGGTGGAACGCCAATGGAGCCTCACCTGGCGGCCTGCTACCGACTCGATCGAACTGGAAAATCTCCACCCGTCTCCGGTCAGGTCGAATCATCATATTTGCGGCCTGTTCAGATTCGATCGCGAGCCCTCGAAGGCGGGAGGAATTCGGTCCTGCACTGGCGTCCGCCTCGCGAGCATAGGTGGCGGGGAATCCGGCGCGCACTTACCAGATTAAGAGCCGTAATGAAGCGGGGAATCGCGCGTGCGCGCGCACGGGGCCGCCTCATGGTCGCCAAAGGGTCACCAAAGGGTCACCAAAGGGTATTCCGTATGTGCTAACGGTCATTTTGGTCGAAACACCCCTCGCATAATGCGCGCGCGTATCGCGCGTGCGAGAGAGGTTTGCGCCCAGAAACGCTAAAACGCACGTCGGGAGCTCTTGTCAGGTGAGGATTCGGGGTCTCGATGGCACTGGACGGGCGGTGAGCGTCTACTTCCAGGCGCCGGGAGGGGATATCGACCACCCACGCCTGGATCCTTTCGTAGTGAGTTGTGATTCGGAGAATTGAGGACGTCTGGGGGCTATTCGACGCCGAACTCGAAGTAACTCGCCGCGCGATTCCGTAGCTGCCCGTCAGCCGTCCAGGCTCATCGACTCCAGAATCTCGAATAGCCGGGAACGGCACTCGCTCGCGAGCTCCGTTGGACATCCCGTTTCGATGAAAAAGCTGTAGTCACCCGCCACGCTCACGGCGAAGCCTGTCTCCCAATCGGTCGTTTCATCAATAAACCGGTGCAGGGTGCCCGCGTTGCCATCGATCTCTATGTCTTCGGCTCCGATCGGGGCGCCGAAGGTCCCAAGGAGCGAGGCGATCTGTTGATTGGCGTCGGCCAGTGTCCATCCTGGCACACTCCGCACCCGGCGAACTCCGATCGATGTCCCGAACGGCTCGCGGCCGGGGCCCAGTCCCCGGATGCCGGGAGCCTGCAGATCAAGCGGCGCGGTCAGGGTAATCCGCGAATCCGACCGCACGAGAAGCCATCCAGCCGGGGCGGTGAAGGCGACGCGCACCCGCTCGCTGGTAACCTTCAGACCCAAAGATGGCATCTGCGCAACTGCGCCGTAATCGGCCGCGAGCGACGCGATTTCATCTTGGAAAGCAGTCACGTTGGCCGTGATGACTGCTCTCGCGGCCTCCAGCGCCGGGTCTGAGCTTTGCCCCGAGCCGCGTATCAACTCTGCCACATCCGCAGCCCACTCGCGCCGCTGGATGAGCAGTAGAGACGCCAGCGTCCGTGCGGCCTTCGCTTCAGGTGGGGTCGGCGTCAGTGAAAGCGTGTTGCAGAGGGCGGCAACCCGGCGCGATTCGATGAATAGTTGCTCAGCCCTGCTCGCAAGGTGATCTGTACGGGCCCATAGCGCCTCTGTCTCACCTGTAATAACGGAGATCGCATCGGCAATGAGGCTCATCACTGGCAGATACTCGGAAAGGTCCTGCCGGGATACATCAGCCGAGCGCGGTGTCGGAGCGACTACCGGTGTAGGCACAGGCGTCGGCGTAGGAACCGGAACGGTGCCGAAGGCAGGTAGTGGCGCGTCCGAGGAAAACGTATTGCAGGCGGCGATGGAGAGCGACTCTATGTCAAAGCTCGTGTGGTCGGCGGCGGGGCTGGCGACCTCAATGGTTGGTGTCGCGTCCACAGCCGATACCGAGGACGGGGTCTCGATCGAGGGCTGAGACGTCCCGGTGGGCCCCGCCACGAACAATTCCGGCGTGGTTGGCGGGGTGGGTACCGGGGCTTCCGAACCGGAGCCGCCGCACGCGACGGCCAGCATCAGCGCCAACGCCACGACCGCGGGCAGGCTCCTCGCTCCGAAACTCAGCACGCCCTAACCGGCCTCGACACGGCTGAATTCCACGCTCAGGAGAACGTCCCTGACCATGTTGAAGCTGAATGTCACCACCGGCCCGGCTACGCGTTCCGGCATCATAGAACTGCCGGAGTACTCATATCCCTGAGGAACAGTGACCTTGATCTGCACGTCTCGCCCCCGGGTTCCGGGTTGAACCTGAAGCTCCAGATAGTAGGTAGCCGTCTCGTCCCGCCACTCTACGACCGACTCCGGCACTTCGTACACGAATGTGACCTCACGGGACTCTCCCGGCGCAACGGTTTGCAGGCCGCCGTAGACGGTCGAGTCCGCCCTCAACGTCTCCTCGAAGGTATCTTCACCGGCGACCGCGAGACCGGATTGCTCGATGACGCTGTTGTCCGGAAGCGGCATTCGATCAGCCGAGATCAGGTCGGCCTCCGGGTGCACGAACGCCCTCAGCAAGTTCCAGTAACAGGCGTTCTTCAGCACAGAGTATGCGCTGCCGCGGTCCTGCCGCTGGCTTTCGCACCCAGTGGCGCCCGGCCCACTTACGTTCGTGTAACCGAGAGTCAGACGAGAGCGGGAACGGCCACCTTCGAGCAACTCGATCTCTTAGTCGAGCGTGCGCCGAATGTTACGGTCAACCTTGCTCCAGCCAACGTTGGAGTCGATAGGGATTACACGATCGCGGTCCTCGGGCAGCCCGGAACGATCCAGTTCCCCCGCCCACCCGATCTGGGCAATGGCTCTCTGTGAGTCAGGGTTCTTGAGATTGATCAAGACGTTCTTCTCGCCGAAGGAGCGCTCGATGGCTGACGCCAGGTCCAGAGCCTGCGCCTTTGCCGCAGGGCCGTTGAGGGTCGTTATCACCCCCTGGAAAAGGCGGTCCATGAACTCCCGGCCAAGCCTGTCCGTACCCTCCTCAAGCACCGGAAGGATCTGATCGGCAACCAGCGGGGTCACGCGCTGAAGTCCAAGGGGTTCGCCCATGGTGCGCGGTGGGGTATCCACCTGAATGTTCAAGTGCCTCGCGACGGACGACACGGCCTGCGCGGCATTGATCGCCGCCCCCGTAGATCTCCGCGACGCACGGAGATTGGGCATGAAGGTGTTCGTGATACTCAAGATACGACTGTCACGGGTGATGTGGATCTGCAACTGTCCGTTATAGACAGGCAGGCCCTGGTGCTTCTGCCTGAGATAGATGTGGGTTGCCCCCGTCGCGGACGAGAGCACGCTGTCGGTGACCTCGAACTCGTCAACGTCACCGGGGC
>JADFHP010000080.1 GCA_022567135.1 Chloroflexota bacterium | reverse complement strand
CCGTGGGTCCGTCTTGTTCTCGATGTTGATCCTGGGATCGGTCTCCGCTGTGGTCCTGATGCGTAATTGGGGCGAACTCACTGGCTACTACCGGGACAACCGCCGCCTGATATTGATCATGGAGGCGATATTCCTGGTCGCGTTTATCGTTTTCCTGTTAATCCGGATGGCGAATCCTGACCTGTGGCATCCATTCCGGGGCGGTGAGAAGCCCATGGATTTCGCGTATCTCAACGCGGTCACCCGCTCCAGTGTCATGCCGCCGTTCGATCCGTGGTTCTCCGGCGGGTTCCTGAACTATTACTACTTTGGCCAGTTCGTCGTGGCGATGATGATCCGGCTAACGGGCATCGAAACGGCGATCGCTTACAACCTGGCGATTCCGCTCTTATTCGCCCTGAGCGCGGGCGCGATTTTCGCGATCGTCTACGCGCTGGTAGATGGCGCGCGCGTGTCCATGGGCGGCGCGGTGCGGCTTACCAGAGGCCCTGTGCTGGCCGGTATCGGCGGGATCGTCCTCATCCTCGTCGCGGGCAACCTGGATGGACTGGTCCAGGTGTTTCAAGGGGCGAACCGCGCCCTTTTCCAGGACCAGCCTTTCGGGACGTTCGACTTCTGGCGAAGCTCCCGAATGTTCGCGGCCGGGTCGCCGGGCAATGAGATCACCGAGTTCCCGTTCTTCACATTCCTGTTCGCAGACCTGCACGCGCACCTGATCGCCATTCCGTTCACACTGCTCGCGCTCGGCCTTGCCATATCTGTCTTCTTCAGGACCCTCTCTGCCAGGGCAGGCTATTTCGAGCAGTGGGCCGGCGTGATTTTCCTGGGACTTGCAGTTGGCGCTCTGCGAATCATGAACGCCTGGGACTGGCCAACCTACCTTGCCCTCGCGGGCGGAGCGCTTCTTGCCGGCCACCTCCTGGCGAACAACGCTCCGCTATCGGGGAGATTGATAAAGGGCGCGTTAATGGGCGTGGTCATGATCGGCGTGAGTCATCTCGCCTACCTGCCGTTCCACGTCAACTTCGAGCTTTTCAATGACGGCCTCGGGCGAAGTGAATTTCAGACACCGCTCTGGCGCTACTGGTACGTGCATGCGCCGTTCATCCTGCTGATACTCAGCTACATCGCCTGGCAGGCATGGGCCGCCGTGCCGGCGGCGATATCGTGGCTGGGGATCGAAGGCAAGCAAGCGGCGATATTCGCCGGCATTCCAGTTGCCATCGCAATCGGGCTGGGAATCGGCGGCTACGGAACGGTCGCGTTCACGGGCATGCTGGTCCTCGCCATTCTGGCTCTCGTGATCGCCGGGGTTGCCGCGCGCACGCCGCGTCTGAAGTATGAACTCGTCATCGCTGCGATGGCGGTCGTCGCTCTCGGCATTGGCGGCGGCGTAGACCTCGTCACGGTCTCCGGCGACATCGGCAGGATGAATACCGTGTTCAAGTTCTATCTGCAGGCCTGGATTCTCATGGGACTGGCGTCGTCCTACATCGCCTGGAGATTTGCGTCGGCCGGAGCTTTCTCACTGCGCCGCGTCGATACGCGCGGCTGGATTGGGGGCAGACGCTGGGCGTTCGCTCCTGCGCTGGCGACGGGATCACGCCGGGTCTGGGTCGCCGGGGTGGCGGTGATTCTCGTCGGGGTACTGATCTATCCGGTAATGGGCACGCAGGACAGGCTGCGAGACCGCTTCAATACAGGAAAGGTCACCCTGAATGGCCTCGCATACATGGAAGACGCGGTCCAGATCGAGCAGGGGGAGTCGATAAGGCTGGTGCACGATCTTCTGGCGATCAACTGGCTGCAGAGGAACGTCAAAGGCTCTCCTGTGATCGTCGAAGGCCTCACCGACCTGTATCACCTCGGAAACCGCGTATCGATCAACACCGGCCTGCCCACGGTCATCGGCTGGGACTGGCACCAGCGGCAGCAACGCGTCGGATATGCGGACGCGGTCACGCGTCGGCGCGCGGATGTCGACAGGATCTACACATCAACCGATCCCGACGATGCTATCCGCCTCATGCGCAAGTACGATGCCAAATATCTTTACCTCGGGGAGCTTGAGCGCGTGCAGTATCCGGAGGAAGGCCTTGCCAAATTCAGCACCATGGAAGCCCTCGGCCTGCACCCGGTCTACATCAACGATGAGGTGACGATATACGAGCTGGCGGGGCAGGGCGCCACCCGGGCCGCGGCCCGGGAGAGCGAAGTCAGCTCGTAGCCACCCCAGGATTACCGGGCGGCTACTGGGGCACGATCAGCCCGTAATCACCATCGTGGCGACGGTATACGACGTTGGATGCGCCGGTCTCGGCGTTCAAGAATAGATAGAAGTCGTGGCCGAGCAGGTCCATCTGCGCAACCGCCTCTTCGACCGTCATCCGCGTCACCGGGTGCCTCTTCTCACGGACCACACGCCCGTCGGATAGCACTTCCGGCGACTCTTCTTCTGACTCAACCTCATTGAACATCCCGGCAAGTCGATCTTCGAATTCGCTGAGACCCTTCCCACGGCGCTTGCGCCGGGTCTTATAGCGCCTGATTTGCCGGTCCAGCACGTCCGTAACCTTGTCGATTGCCGCTTCCAGGGAGGCCCCGCGCTCCTCGCCTCTCAGAATCGCCCCTTTCAGGTCTGCCGTGACCTCTGCGACGAACCGCTCGTCGCGCCGGCGTGTGTCTTCGCGCCGAATAACCAGCCGTGCGGGCACGGAGTGCCTCAACCTGCGGTCGAGCCTTGAGAGGCGGCGCTGGGCGTACTTCTCCACATCCGGATTCAGGGTCAGGTTTTTTGCGGTGATGGTCAGTTTCAATTGAAATCCTCGGGAAAATAAGCGGCCCGCGTGTTCACGCTCTGCCTCGATTGTCGAAGAGAGCGCCGCGGGCGACTTGCCGGTCCATATTTCTCATACTACGATGCCCGACCTTATGAAGGCGACGATTCGCGTGATTTCACTGTGAGAATCCCGGCGCATAAAGGGCTTTCAAGAGTCCTCGAACTGGTATTCCCATCGAGATGCGTCCATTGCGATGCGGAAGGGTCATTGCTTTGCGACATGTGCATTGGCAAAGCCAGGTCCTTGAACGGCGGATTCTGCCGGCGCTGCGCACGGCACACCAGAGGCCCAGACCTCTGCCATGCCTGTGCTGAGTCGCCACCGCCGCTATCGAGGCTGATCGCCGTATATCAGTTCGATGGCGCAATCAGGGATGCGATTCACGCTTTGAAATACAACGACATTCGCGCCCTGGGACCGCTCCTCGGCAAACTGATGTCGGACGATCCCCGAATAGTTCGCCTCGTCCCGGATGCGATCGTTCCGGTCCCTCTCCATCCGCGGCGCGAACGGGGCCGTGGCTACAACCAGGCGGCGATTCTCGCCCGGCCTATCGCCGAGCTGTTCGAGGTGCCATTGGCCAGGAATTTGCTAAGGCGCACAGTCGACAACCAGCCGCAGGTTGAATCGCACGTGGGATCGGCGAGGTCCAGGAACGTCTCCGGCATCTTCGAGGCGTCGCCGGATGTGCGCGGGAAACGGATACTACTCGTCGACGACGTCGCGACGACCGGCAGCACCCTCAGAGAATGCGCTGGAACGCTGCTGAAGGCAGGCGCCCGCAGGGTCGATGCTGTAGTTCTCGCCAAAGAGATCTAGCAAGCCGGCCGACACATGAAGCACATCCGCGTCGTTCTATTCGACCTGTACGGGACGCTCGCCCGCTTCGATCCGCCGCGCGAGCAGATCCAGTCAACCGCGGCCCGGCAGCACGGACTCAAACTCGATGCCACGGGCATTCCGGAGGGTTACCGCGAGGCCGACAACTTCATGGCGGCGCAAAACGCCACCGCGCCACTGCGCACCATGTCTCCGGCTGAGCGAGACGCCTTCTTCGCTCGCTACGAGCAGATCATATTGCGCCACGGCGGAGCGGACGTGGATGAGGCGACCGCGGGCGCGGTCTGGGAGACGGTTCGCGGGCAGAAGTACGGACTCGCGCCGTACCCCGACGTGATTCCCATGCTGGGAGAACTCAGGCAAAGCGGCCGCGCGATCGGCGTCGTCTCGAATATGGCTGAGCCGGGGGAAGCAGTCGCGGCGCGGGTCGGCCTGACCGAGCACGTCGACTTTCTGGTGACATCGCAGGACGCCGGGGCGAATAAGCCGCATCCCCCGATATTCCTGGAGGCGTTGGCCAGGGCGGACGCCGACGCCGAAGAGACGGTGCTGGTCGGCGACTCACTGGAAGCCGATATCGACGGCGCGCGCGGAGTCGGCATCCAGGCAATTTTCATGGACAGAGACGGCCACTATCCGGACTACTCAGGCGGACCGAGGATCACCGCCATGAACCAGCTCATGCCGACGATCGAGGAGTTGGAGCGCGCCTAATCGGCAGGGGCGAGCGCTCCGGCCAGCTCAAACAGCTTGAGGGCCTCTTCCCGGAACTCGACGATCTGCTCAAGGGTCCAGAAAAGCTCTTCGAGCCAGTCCGCATCCTCACGGTCTACTTCCATCCTGATCTGCATGTGGCCGACGTCCACCCCGCGACCGAGAGCCTTCTGAAGCGCTCCGCGCGCGCCGCCGGTAGCGTCTTTCAGGTTGAGAGTGAGACGCGTGGGTCCGCTGGAGATCGAGACGACGCCGGCCGCCTCGCACAGAACTCGAGCCCTCACGGTGGCAAGGAGAAGTTCGGCCGGCGTAGGCAGCGGCCCGAACCGGTCGCGAAGTTCACGTGCCATGTCGTCAATGACGGCCTCACTGGTGATGCGAGCGATGCGCTGGTAGATCGTCAGCCGCTCGGCAAGATCTTCCACGTACGTGTACGGGAGCCGGGCATCGACTCCCAGATCGATGTTGACCAGCGAGAAACCGGGAACCTCCTCATCTCCGTCTCCGTCAGAGCCGGCGTGCGCCTCCCGCAGATCGCGGACTGCCTGGCTCAACAGCCTGGTGTAGAGATCGAATCCGATGGCTGCGATCTGTCCGCTCTGTTCGGCGCCCAGGATGTTGCCCGCGCCGCGAATCTCCAGATCCCTCATCGCGATCTGGTACCCGGCGCCCAGTTCTGTGGCCAGGGCTATCGTGTTGAGGCGCTGCTCGGCTGCTTCCGTGAGCCGCCTGCCGCGGTCTATGAGGAAGTAGGCATACGCCCGCCTGCTACTGCGGCCAATGCGGCCCCTGAGCTGGTAAAGCTGCGAAAGGCCGAACCGGTCCGAGCGGTCGATTAGAAGCGTGTTTACGTTCGGCAGATCGAGGCCAGACTCGATGATAGTGGTGCAAATAAGAACATCAAAATCATGGTTCGCGAACTCAGTCATCACCGTCTCGAGTTCCCGCTCGTCCATCTGGCCGTGGCCTATCTCGATACGGGCCTCGGGCACGAGTTTCCGTAGTTTCCCGGCGAAGTAGTCGATAGTCTTGACCCGATTGTGGACGTAAAACACCTGGCCGCCACGGTCCAACTCCCGGAGTATCGCCTCCCTCACCAGCTCCGTTGAGTCCTCAGTAATGAAGGTCTTGATGGGCAGGCGCTCTTCGGGCGGCGTCTCTATGGTGCTCATGTCCCGGATTCCCGCCAGCGACAGATAGAGCGTGCGGGGAATCGGCGTCGCGCTCATCGTCATGACATCGACTGCGCTTCGCATCCGCTTCAGCCGCTCTTTGTGGACCACGCCGAACCGGTGCTCCTCGTCGATGATCACGAGGCCCAGGTTCTTGAAGAAGATGTCTTTCTGCAGCAGCCGGTGCGTGCCTATGACGATATCGACCTCACCAGTGGCGAGGCCGCTGAGGGCTTTCTTCATATCGGCATCCGGCACCAGCCGGCTCATGGCGACGACCGTAACCGGGAAGCCGCTCATGCGCTCCCTGAACGTCGCCAGGTGCTGCTGCGCCAGTATGGTTGTCGGCACGAGTATGGCGACCTGATAACCCGCCTGAACCGACTTGAACGCGGCGCGTATGGCGACCTCTGTCTTGCCGTACCCGACGTCGCCGCTGACGAGGCGGTCCATCGGCGTCGACAGTTCCATATCGGCCTTCACTTCCACCAGCGCCCGCGCCTGGTCAGGCGTCTCCTCAAACGGGAAGCTCGCCTCCAGCTGGTCCTGCCACGGCGTATCGGGCCCCGTGGCTATCCCGTGGGCGACCTCACGAGCCGCGTAAAGCGCGATCAACTCTCCCGCCATCTGCTCCGTGGCCCGCTTCGCCCGGGCCTTCGCCCGCGTCCACTCCTGTGTGCCCAACCGTGTCAGTCGCGGGGGGGTGTCGCCGCTTCCGTGGTATGGCGACAGCCGGTCGAGCTGCTCCATGGGAACGAACAGCTTGTCTTCCTCGGCATACTCCAGGACCATGTACTCACGGGTCGTCTCGCCCTCGATCTCAGTCGTGCCTGCGAACCGGCCGATGCCATGCTCGATGTGGACCATGTAGGCGCCAACCTGGAGATCCTGCAGGCGCGCGGCGCGGCGGGCTCGTCTGCGCCTGGTAGGGCGCTGTTCCCTCGTTACGCCGAATACCTCGGAATCTGTGAGCACCATCAGCCGCTCGACATCGTTGGGCGCGTAGAGGAAGCCGCTCCTCAGATGACCCGGCACGATGGTCACGCTGCCATCTTGCGGAGGCCCGTCCAACGCCTTTTCGGAGCGTGCGTCTATGCCGCGTTCCCCGGCCAGATCGACGAGGCGGTCGCCGTGGCGCGAGAGAATCACCGTTGGCACACCGGCTCGGGAGCGGTCCGCGATTGCAGACCATAGTCGGCCCGGGTCGGCGCCGGTTACAGGCGCCGGAAGAAACGGCAGTCTCATGGAGCTACCGGGCAGGTCTTCCGTAACGCCCCAGGGCGACAGTCTCAGCAGATGCTTTGAGCTATTGACCCCATCCGCTATCAAACCCCAATCGAGATGCGCCATCGGGAAGTTACGGGGAATCTCTCCGCGTTTCTCCTTGGCTTCGCGTTGCCTTTCCATCCGCCCGTCGGCAATTCGCGCATTCTCCTCGCCTTCTGTGGGGCGCAGGCTGACCACCACGGTGTCATCGGGCAGGTAGTCGAATATGGAGCCATGGTTGACGAAGCCCGAATACAGCTCGATGCCATCGATGCGCTCGCCGTTCTGCACGCGGCCGAGTTCTTCGATGATCCGGTCCCCCATGTCGTCGTCAGTACGGCCGAACTCGAGATTCGCTATCAGCTCATCGAGACGTTGTCGATCTGCCAGCGCAGGGAGGTTGTCGCGAGCGGGAATGACTGTCACTTCATCGAGCGGCTCAGTTGAACGCTGGCTTTCGGGATCAAACTCCCTGATGCTCTCGACTTCATCTCCGAAGAACTCGATTCTCACCGGGCTCTCCAGCGATGGGGGATAGACGTCGAGAATGCCGCCCCTGCGACTCGCAAGCCCGGGGCCGTCTACGACCGGTTTAAGCTCGTAGCCCATGTCCACCCAGCGACCCACCAGCTCGTCCATAGAGAGCCGGTCACCAACAGTGATCGCGTGTTCCGACTCCTTGAACGCATTTGCTGAAAGCACTTTTTGCGCAGCCGCGGCGACGGATGTGATGATCAAAGGAGGTGAGTCAGATCGATTGAGGGTAAGCGCCGCGAGCGACTGGATACGCTGGTGAATGGCCTGGCTATCGGGTGAGAGTCGCTCGTATGGCAATATCTCCAGCTCGGCGAACTGGTAGACGTGCTCATCGTCGCCTGTCCACGTGGGCAGTTGATCGGTCAGTCGCCGCGCCATGTCCGCCGCCGGCGTGACGACAAGCATCGGCCTGCCAAGCGTTCGCCACAGACTTGCAATCGTGCATGACGTGGCTGCGTCGAGCACCGTCGCGGCAACGTCACGGTCTTCACGCTGCAGGCCCTTGCGAATTTCGTCCAGCTCATCCGACTCTGCCAGCAGTTGAAGCAGCGGTTCCAGTGCCAAAAGTCAGGCCTTTTTCAAGTTAACTACACGCGCGAAAGGACCAGCGAACGGCCGCTGGCCCCTTATATGTGTCCGAAAATCTTAGCATCTCCCCTGAATCCGGCCAACGGAATCAGGCCTACCCGCCCCAAAGAGTCTGGTTTACCCGAAGGTATAATCGGAGGTCAGGTTTCCTCAGGATAAATATCGATATCCGCCTGCCGCCTCATTGCGGAGAACTTCCGTGTCAAAGAATGCCGATTCATACGACTCGCCAGGACATCGCGCCTGGCGCCGGGTCGTGGTGAAAGTCGGCACCAACCTTCTGACCGCCGGGTCGGACCGGCTTTCCCCGGAAGCGATCGAGACTATCGCTCACCAGATAGCCGACCTGCGCCGGTCCGGGATTGAGGTCGTACTGGTGACGTCGGGAGCCGTGGCGGCCGGCCAGGCCCTGCTCAACGGGCGCGGAGGTTCCCTGCCGCGTCACGGTGTGGCCAATCGCCAGGTGCTTGCTGCGCTCGGCCAGTCGTCTCTAATGGCGGAATACTCGAAATGTTTCGAACGCGAAGGGTTTCTCGCGGCCCAGGCGCTGGTATCGAGAACCGACCTCGAAAGCGACCACGGCTACCTGAACACTCGCAACGCGCTTCTCGGCCTCATACAGGCGGGCGCCATACCCGTGGTCAATGAGAACGATGTGGTGGCCATCGAAGAACTCGAGGGTGATGTATTCGGCGATAACGACCGGCTGTCCGCCCGGGTAGCCGATGTCGTCGACGCAGACACGCTGGTGATCCTGAGCGACGTAGACGGGCTGTACGATCGCGATCCTCATCTTGGCGATGGCGCCGTGCGAATACCGGAGGTGCGGCACATAAGCCCGGAAATAAGGGCGGCCGCGGGCCTGGCCGGCACGGAGCGCAGCCGCGGCGGCATGGCCACGAAGGTTGACGCCGCCGAGATAGCGACCCGGATAGGGACCTCGGTCATCATCGCCTCAGGCACGGAGCCGGATGTGCTGATGCGCCTGTCAAACGGGGAGGATCTCGGCACCAGGTTCCCGGCCGGGGCCAGCCGGCTCGAGAGCCGCAAGCGCAGAATCCTGGCCACCCTGCGAGCCGATTCCGGACGGGTCGTTGTGAACGCCGGAGCCGCATCGGCCCTGTTGCAGCGAGGCAGCAGCCTGCTGCCGCCCGGGATCCTCAGTGTCTCCGGCCAGTTCGAGCGGGGCACGAATATCGCGGTGTGTGACGAAGGGGGCACGGTGATCGCAGCGGGCCGGTCGAACTACTCTTCGGCCGATGTGGAGAAGATCAAGGGCCTGCGATCGGGAGAGGCACGCGGTATCGTTGATAATGACTATGGCGACGAAGTGATCCACAGGAACAATCTGGTGCTGGTCGATCGCGATTCAGATCGAGATTAGCAACCCGGGACAATGACCAAACCTGACCTCGAACTAATTGGCGCGAGAGCGAGAGAAGTCTCTCGAGAACTTGCGCGCACTTCGACCGAATCGAAAGTTGCCGCTCTTACCGCTGTCGCCGACGCGCTGGTAAGCGACGCCGATAGCATTCTGGAGGCAAATGCGAAGGACATCGAAAACGCTGAATCGAGTGGCATGTCCCCGGAGCTTCAGGACAGGTTGCTGCTGACTGAAGAACGGCTCGCGGACCTGGCCGGAAGCGTCAGAGGCATCCTCGCCCAACCGGATCCGGTCGGCGAAATCATCGAAGAGCAAACACGTCCCAATGGGCTGAAGGTCCAGCGCCGCCGGATTCCCCTGGGCGTGATCGGCCTCATATACGAGAGCCGGCCGAACGTGACAATCGACATGGCGAGCCTGTGCCTGATGTCCGGCAACGCCGCGATCATGCGCGGTGGCAGCGAGTCTTACGAGTCGAACCTGGCGCTGGCATCGCTGGCCCGGAACTGCATCGCCGGCGCCGGCATACCGGCCGACGCTGTTCAGTTCGTGGAATCGAAAGATCGGGCCTACGTCGAGCAGATGCTGGGAATGAAAAAGTACATAGACATGCTCATCCCGCGCGGCGGGGCGGAACTGGTGCGGATGGTTGCCGAGCGCGCCACCATGCCGGCCATAACCGGAGGCATCGGTGTTTGCCACACGTATGTCGATCGGGCGGCCGACCTCGAAAAGGCGGTCGCAATCGTCCATAACGCCAAAGTGCAGCGGCCCAGTGTATGCAACGCCCTGGACACCGTGCTCGTGCATGCCGAGATCGCCGGGGCCTTCCTGCCATCCATGGCCGGCAGCTTCTGGCGGGACGGGGTCGAGATTCGCGGCGATCGCCGCACACTGGCCCTCCTGGAGCCCGTCGCGACCGAATCGAATGCGAACGGCCTGCTGAAAGCGGCCGTGGATGAAGACTTCGATACCGAGTTCCTCGGAATGCGAGCCGCCGTCCGGGTAGTCGACTCCATCGACGATGCGCTCGACCATATCGAGGAGCACGGCTCGAACCACTCCGAGGCGATCGTCACCGAGGATGCCGATACGATGGACCGATTCTTGAATGAAGTCGACGCCTCGGCAGTCTTCGCCAACTCATCGACCCGGTTCAACGATGGCGGCGAATTCGGCCTGGGCGCAGAGGTGGCGATATCAACGGATAAGCTGCACGCCTATGGGCCAATGGGCCTCAAGGAGATCACGAGCTACAAGTGGGTCGTCGTCGGCGACGGCCAGATTCGCAGTTGATCTTTGGCTAACCGGGGCCAACCGGCTGACAGGAGACCGAGATGCCTAACTTCTTCCTCGAGCGAGAATGCCGCACGCCGAGTTCAGAGTGCTACACGATCATGGACGGCGGGGCGGCGGTCGGGCGTCTGGACCTCCACTTCGCCCGCCTCATAGTGCATGGCACGCTGGTGGTTTCAGAGAGCCTGACCCAGGAGTCGATTCAAGAGCTCGTCGAGATGATCGACGAGGATGTGCTCGATGCCGTTGGCATTGAGCGCGAAGAGTTCGTGGTACATGTGCATCAGGGGCGCGACCTTGGCGTCTACAGCAATCAAGAATTCCGTTCGGGCGGAAATGGGCACCCACCGACGGGCGCCTGAGTCGCGACGATCACTCCTTTGATCGTCGATTTCCACACCCACATCCTTCCGGAACGGTTCCGTTCAGATCGCGCATCCGTCGCAGCGAAAGACGGGACGTTCGCGGAGATGTTGAGTGACCCCGCAAGCCGTATCGCGACCGCCGAAGAGCTGGTCGAATCGATGCGGGCGGCCGGAATCGACCGCTCGATCACGCTCGGCTACGGTTGGACCGACGAGGACGTCGCCCGCGAGGCGAACGATTACATTCTCGATGCGGCGAGACAGCACCCCGGCCAGATCGTCCCGTTTTGCTCGGTAAATCCGGCGTGGGGTGACGCTGCAATAGCAGAAATCCGGAGGTGCGCGGAGCAGGGTGCACGAGGAGTTGGCGAGCTGCATCCTGATACGCAGGGCTTCGACCCGGAAGACACCAACCTGCTTTCGCCGCTCATGGACGCTGCGCGTGAGCTGGGCATGCTTGTTTTGACGCACGCCTCCGAGCCCGTGGGACATATATATGCCGGTAAAGGCTCAGCCACCCCCGACCGGCTGGAGGCCATGGTGAATAACTTTCCCGACAACAAAATCGTTTTCGCGCACTTCGGGGGAGGCCTGCCGTTTTACGGCCTGATGGACGAGGTCCGGGACGGCCTGGCCAACGCCTGGTTCGACACCGCCGCAACGCCCCTCCTGTACAACTCGCACGTCTACTCGACGACGGCACGAACGATTGGGCCTGAGAAGATCCTCTTCGGAAGCGACTTCCCGCTCATCACCCAGAAACGGGCGTTGGCTCACATCACGGGAAGCGACTATCCCGACGAGGCCCGCGACGGGCTGCTGGGCGAAACCGCCGCGGCGCTTCTCGGAGTGGCCTAGAGGCAGACATGGCCGGAAATTCAGGTACGCCCCTGTCAACCAGGCTCGGAATCAAACCGGGGCACACCGTCCTCGTACGCAGTGGACCGCCAGGATTCGAAAACGATCTCGACCCGTTGCCAGAGAGCGTCGTCTTTCGCCAGAGGGCCGGTCGAACGCGAACGGTGGATGTCGCAATCGTTTTTTGCCTTCGCCCCGCGGATCTCCGCAGAGGTTTCGACCGCGCGAAAGCGGACACCAAATTCGATGGCGGGCTGTGGGTCGCGTGGCCAAAGAAATCATCGGGCATGGTGACTGACATCACTGAAAACCTGATCCGAGAGTACGGACTGGCTCACGACCTGGTGGACAACAAGATTTGCGCCATCGATGAACCCGGTCCGGTCTGAGGTTCGTGTACAGGATGAAAAACCGCCCGCAAACCCGCTGACCGTCCTTTCCCCTCCTCCTTGCCGTAGCCCTCTTCCCG
>JADFHP010000079.1 GCA_022567135.1 Chloroflexota bacterium | reverse complement strand
GTGATGTCCAGGAACACCAGCTCGTCAGCGCCGGCGCGGTTGTAGAACTCCGCGAGCTCGGCAGGGTCGCCCGCATCCCGCAGGTTGACGAAGCTCGTCCCCTTTACTACCCGGCCCTTGTCGATGTCCAGGCAGGGGATTATTCGGCGAGTCAGCATGACGGTGTGTGTGGCGTCAGGCCGACAGCAGGATTATGTATTCCCACTCGTTCAGATCGTAGACGGACTGGACGCGGAAGCCGGCAGCCTCTGCAAATTTGACCGCGGTCTCGCGCGCAAGCCGGGCGGCCACAGGCGGACCGAACTCCATCTTCTCTTTGCGCCAGTCGATGATCGCCGCCCAGCCGCCTCTTCGGAGCAATCGGATCGTCTCTTTCAGCAGATCGGCCGGCTTAGACGATTCGTGCAGGCTGTTGACTAAGATGGCTCCGTCTATCGAGTCGTCGTCGATCGGAATCTTTGACTCCTTGGAGAGGATCAGCGATACGTTGCTTAGCCGCACCTCCCTGGTGTGCTCTTCAAGCGCATCGAGCATTTTTTGCTGGACGTCGACAGCGTAGATCTTGCCGTCAAAGGCGTATTTGGCGAGTGGAATGGAGAAGTACCCGGGTCCACAGCCGATATCCGCTATGTGGTGGTATACCCGCATCGGCAGCAGACCGAAGATGGTCAGCGGATCGATGATCTTGGATCGCTCCGAATTGGTGAGCTCTTCCAGCCGTTTCACCGGGAATTTTTTGGAGTTCTTATTTGCGGATCCGTTTTTGGTGGTTTTATTCGTGGTCGCGGCCGGTGACATCCAGGCCCACTCCTAGAACTTGCTGACGGCGTCTTCAAAGTCGATAGCGCCGGTATATATCGCGGTCCCGATGACGACCGCCTCCACGCCAATCTTCGCAACCTCTGCGAGATGGCTGAGTTCGGCGAACCCACCGGCCGCAACGAGTGATATTCGAACGTTGCTAAGTATATCTTCGATGGCGTCCACATTGGGGCCGGTGAGCGTCCCATCCCTGCCGACGTCGGTGTGCAGGTACCTGGTAACGCCTCGCGCGGCCATGTCTTGCACGAGATCGAGCGCGCTCAAGCCGGTGTTCTCCAGCCACCCGCGCGTCGAAATGAGGCCGTCGCGCGCGTCAAGGCCAACGACAACATGTTCTGGGCCAAGCCTGGCAACCGCGGATTCGACCTCTGCCGGAGATTCAACCGCTGCGGTGCCGAAAATCACCCTGTCGACGCCGAGATCGATCAATCCGGCGGCATCGTCTGCGGTCCGGATGCCCCCGCCCACCTGCAGCGGGACGTCTGCCTCACGCGCGATGCGCTCAACTACGGCAGCGTTGGCCCGGACGCCATCGCGCGCGCCATCGAGATCGACAACGTGAATACGGCGCGCTCCGGACGCGACCCATCGCTCGGCCACGGCGATCGGATCATCAGAAAAGACAGTCTCGCGATCGTAGTCGCCCTGTGTAAGTCGCACGCATTTGCCATCACGCAGGTCTATTGCCGGTATCACTTCCATAGGAATAAGAGGTTGCCGCGAGTCATGCGCGGACCGCGTGTTCCCGGCCCGACGCCATCTGGACGAAGTTCTCGTAAAGGCGCAGGCCCAGATCGTGGCTCTTTTCCGGATGGAACTGCGTGCCCACCACGTTACCCCGTCCTGCGGCGGCGCAAATCGTCGTTCCGTATTCAGTAGTCGCCAGAACGTCGTCCGGATCCGCCGGGACGCACTCGTAGCTGTGGACGAAGTAGAAATACGAGTTCTGCTCCGTCCCATCGAATAGCGGATGCCCGAGGCCCCCGTTACCCACGCCGTCACCGGAAAAAAGAACGGAGTTCCAGCCCATGTGGGGAATCTTCCTGGGCGCGCCGTCCGCGACGGGGGCCATCCGCTTGACTTCACCCGGAATCAGGCCGAGCCCGGGCATATCCCCTTCCTGCGAAGAGTCGAATAGCAACTGCATACCGAGGCATACGCCAAGGAGGGGACGCCCCGACGCGGCAAAGTCCTTGAGGGGTTCGATAAGGTCCAGTTTTCGGAGGGCGCGCATCGCCGCGTCGCTCGAGCCAACACCGGGAAGCACCGCGGCGCTCGCTGAGGCCAGATCGTCTGCGGACGACGATACGATCGCGTTCGCTCCCACCCGTTGGAGCGCCTTATCGACGCTGTGAATGTTGGCCGCCTTGTGATTGACGACCACTATGAGGGGACTGCTACTGCTCAAGAGCGTGGGTTTCCCATCTCCTCGATCTGTATCTGTTCAGGCTTGCAAACGGCAATCGACTGTATGAACGCCGCATGAACCATATTAGAGCGAGGCGTGACGGGCCGCCATTCGTACGGCCATCGCCGGTTCAGGGTCAACTCAAGAAGAGAATTTTATCCGAGCGAGGATCACCCGACTCGTTTTCAGGGGGTAAACTGGGTGATGACCTGATTGACGGTTTATTTTGGGCGGATACACTTCCTGGTGTGGGCATGTCAAGTTGCACAGGAATGTGTTTTATTTCGTCGCAGACATTAACGAAGGTCGTGGCTCGTGGTTTCAGTAGAAAAGTCTTCCGTACCGATCAACACGATTCGGATAACGGAAAAGGCTGCCAAGAAGGTTCGCGAGTATGCCGCGCGCGATGGTATGGAAAAGTTTGGGCTGAAAGTTGCCGTCAAAGGCGGCGGCTGCTCGGGACTACTCTACGTTCTTGAAATCGTTGACGGCCCTGATGAAGGGGACAAGGTCATCGAGGATGGGGGTCTTGAAGTCTATATACCCAAAAAGGCCTTCGTCTTCCTGGCCGGCACCGAACTCGATTTCGGCGATGGACTGAACGGTAAAGGGTTCAGTTTCAACAACCCGAACGCCAAGCGCTCATGTGGGTGCGGCGACTCCTTCGGCGTCTAACGAATAACGCACAGCCTGATTAATGGGGAAGCTTCCGCCCGAGGGGCGCGGATAGCCGGGTCAATGTTGTGGGTAATCGGTCCCTGGACGAAATACATAACAGAGCCGAATCGCTGATCGAAGTGGATGGGGTTCACGTTCCCCTGCGCTTCGGCGAGGTCGCCGACGAGTACGCGGCATTCAGGGTCGGAGCCGCGCTTGTCGACCGCTCACACCTTGGACGGATCGAACAGAGCGGCGCGGACGCCATCGATCTATTGCACAGGCTGTCTACAGCCGATATCGAATCTCTTGCCGAAGGGGAAGCACGCCGGACGATTCTGGCTTCTGAGCGCGGCCGCATCCTTGACGTTTTCACAGTGGTTCGCCGCGCCGAGCGGCCGTTGCTTCTCCTGACCAGCGGCGCCTTCAAGAATCTTCTGCTGGAAAAGATCGAGTTCTATACGATCACGGAGGACTCCACGCTGGAAGACGTGTCCGCCACTACAGCGCAACTGGCTATTGCCGGCCCCGGGTCGGCCGCTGTGATGTCCGATCTCTCCGGGGCATCCGTGGCATCGTTGCCGGCGGGCAGGCACACGGAAGTTGTAATTGGCGGGGATCGCGTGCTTGTCATAGCCGCATCCGACGGCATCAACCCCAGGTTCGATCTCATATTGGACGCAGATTCCGCGTCCGGGGTTTGGGATGCGATCACCAGCGCAGGCGCCCTTCCGGTCGGGAGAGAAGCCGCGGAAGCGTACAGAGTTGAGATCGGAGTTCCCACCGCCGGGAGAGAGATCTCGGAGAGGATCAACCCGCTCGAAGCCGACCTGCTCGACCTGATCGATTTCGACAAAGGCTGTTACATCGGGCAGGAAGTCATCGCCCGGCTCGATACATACGACAAGGTCCAGCGCAAGCTTGTGGGTCTTCAAGCCATGGGCGGGCTCTCTGAGGGTGATCTATTGCAATCAGATGGCAGGGAGATCGGCTGGACGGCGACGGTGGTAGATTCTCCCGCATTCGATGGCCTGATTGCCCTTGGGTTCGTCCGTAACGAACATGCTGAAGACGGTACTCGGCTGGCCACGGAAGCCGGGATCGAGGTTACGGTCTGCGATCTGCCGATGGACCCGGCCTGAAGGCAAATCAGGAGCCAGCCGGCTACCGGTAGCCGAGCATCTCCCCGCCGTCCACCAGAAGTACGTGTCCGCGCACCATTTCGGCATCGTCGCCGCAGAGCCAGGCGACCGCGCGGGCCACATCTTCCGGCGTCACCGGCCTGCCGGCAGGGGTAGGCCTGGCGGCCAGCTCCCTGATCGCCGCGCCGTCCTCGAAGGCGTCCAGCGCGCCGGTCATGACGAAGCTCGCCGAAACGGCGTTTACTGCAATGTTGCGGGGCGCCAGGTCGATGGCAAGATACCGGGTCAGCGATTCGAGGGCTGCTTTGGATACACCAACAACGAAGTAGTCGGAAAATACCCGCGTCGAGCCGGGGCTCGTGATATTGACGATTCGGCCGCCGGTGTCCGGCATCAGTTCCGCGGCGGCGCGTGCGCACAGCCACGGCGCCCTGGCGTTGATGTTCATCGTCCAGTCCCAGTGCTTGGGCTCAAGCTCCGTGGATGGCCGCATGACGCCTGAGGCAGCGTTATTTACCAGGATGTCCAGGCGCCCGAACTCTTCCTTTATCGACTCAAACAGGGAGTCAATCGCATCTACGTCGCCCAGGTGCGCCCGCAGGCGAAGCGTCTTCGCCCCGAGCGCCGCTAATTCCGCCTCCGTCTCACGCGCCGCGTCGTGATTGCGGAAGTAGTTGAATGCGATGCTGGCCCCGCGACGCGCCAGCTCCAGGGAGATGGCCCGCCCGATTCCGCGCGATCCGCCTGTGACCAGGGCTATCTTTCCCTTTAGTGGCAATGGCGGGGGGCCGTCGGTGATATCCGGCATGATCGGTTGCGTCCTGTTGCGTCCTGATTCGGGGGCCGCTAGATTGCCAGGCCGCCGTCTACGCGCAATATCTCGCCGGTGATGTAACGGGCATCTTCGCTGGCGAGAAAGGCCACGGCCGCGGCCACCTCATCCGGCTGGCCGAACCGTCCGGCGAATATCCGGGCGAGAACCTGTTTCTTGACGGAGTCGGGCAGGCCTTTCACCGTGGCCGTCTCCACGTATCCGGGCGCTACGGCGTTGACGGTGATCTCACGCTTTGCCAGTTCTTTGGCCAGCGACATGGTCATGAGATGGACCGCGGCCTTTGACGCCGCGTAATTCGCCTGGCCCTGATTGCCCCTGATGCCAACGACGGATGAAACGCTGATGATGCGACCCCAGCGGGCCTTCAACATGCCGTTTACGACCGCCCGTGTGCAGTAGTACGTGCCGAAGGTGTTCGTTTGAAATACCTTTTCGAACTGCTCATCCCTCATACGCACAAACAGGCCATCGTCGATGATGCCGGCGTTGTTGATGAGAATCTCGATCGGTCCGAGCGCTTCTTCTGTCTGCTCTACCATCCGGACCACATCTTCTTTGACGCCGACGTCTGCCTGGACCACGAATGCGGCGCCGCCGTTCGATACGATCTCCTCTCGCAACTCCTCGGCTTCGTCCCCATGCGAGCGGTAGTTGATCCCCACGCGGTGGCCGGCCGCTGCAAGGCGCAGCGCTATGGCCTTGCCTATGCCGCGCGACGCGCCGGTGATGAGTGCTGTTCTGGGCTGGTCAGCCAAGGCGCGTGGTCCTCTTGTCCAGGACGGTGCCTTCGTGGTCCGATACGGTCATCTGGTCATCGTTCACTATTATCGCCCTGATTGGGCCGCAGAACTGGCCCGCAGAGCTGCCAACTCTCGTTCCGCAATTACCACAAAATCTTTTTCAACCGCTTCTTTGGCCGTGTGGAGCGCCCTTGCGATCTCTGTTGCACGCGCTCTTCCGTGGCCGACGATAGCTACACCCTTTACGCCTAGCAGCGGACCTCCGCCGTAGGCGAGAGCCGGATTCGTCAGTTCCAGTATCTCGTCCGCCAGGGCGTTCCCGCCGCCGTCTGGCGAGCGCTTCCGCACCAGATCGGAGAGCGCCACGCCCAGAGATTCTGTCAGCTTCATCACCACATTCCCAGTGAAGCCGTCGGCAACGACCACGTCGGCCTTGTCAAACGGCAGATCGCTCGCCTCCACGTTTCCGATGAAATTCAGCGGAGACTGTTTCAGAATTTCGGTCGTTTCCTTGACCAGGCGATTGCCCTTGCCCTCCTCCGCTCCCACGCTGAGTATCGCGACTCTGGGATTCTCGATGTTCCGCAAGACCCTCGCCATCGTCGCGCCGAGCGCGGCGAAGTCGGCGACCTGGCTGGGCTTGCAATCCACGTTAACGCCGACGTCGAAAATCATCGTGTTCGGGGACAGTCCGATGATCGGTCCACCGAGCGATCCTCGCTCTATGCCATCAAAAGTACCGAACAAGAAACTGGCTGCCGCTATGGTCCCTCCGCTCGAGCCCATGCTGACCACGGCCTGCGCAAGCCCTCGCTTTACCCTGTTGGTGGCAACGAAGATAGAGGCGCGCGGCTTGGAGCGGAACGCCTTGGCCGGCGCTTCACCCTCTTCAATTACGCCGGTCGAGCCGTAGATCGTGATTGGCAGCTCGTCTGCGCCCTCATGCTTCTCCAGCTCAGCGCGAACGATCTCTTCATCCCCGACGAGGATGACTGCAAGGCCGCCCTCGCGGACGGCGATCACCGCGCCCGCAACCGTCTCAACAGGCGCGTGGTCGCCACCCATCGCGTCCAAGGATATTGTTATCAGCTTGTCGGAGTCCACAGCTCTGTCTCCGGTCCGTCTCTGGCGCCCTTCGCCAACTCTTCGTTATTCGCCAAGGGGAACAGTCGCCGTGCCGGAGATCGCCTCCGAGCCGTCAGGCCTGATGCAGCCGATAGAGCAGGTGGCAACTCTGCCCTCATCAGTCTCCGTCACCTTCGTAATCTCACCCACAGTTCTCACGGTCTCGCCGGGGAATATGGGGGACTTGAAGCGCACCTTCAGTGTGCCTCCGGCCGCCCATCCGTCCGGGAATGCCGTACTCAACATCTCCGATATGAATCCCAGCCCGAGCATGCCGTGCGCAATTCTCGTTCCAAACTGCGTGCCGGCCGCAAACTGCTCGTCGAGATGTATCGGGTTCCAATCCCGCGCCGCGTCAGCATACGCGTGAATCTGCTCCTGGGTAACGACTTTCTGTATCTCCGGCAGCCTGTCGCCCTCATTGCTCGGCCCTTGGACTGACCCGGGGGATGGTGCGCCGGTCACTCTGGCACTATCACCAGACTGACGGACGACGCTACCCGCCGGCCGCCGGCCAGGAACTCCGTTTCGACGGTGGCGAAGCGGGAGCCGCGCCTAACGCTATTTCCCCGCAGGGTCGTTCGGGCAACTATCTTTTCTCCGGGACTCACCGGCCGTCCGAAATTCACTTCCTGCGAGGCGTGGATAGTGCCGCCGCCGAGTTCGAGGGCCTCGATGACCCGGGACAGGCCGGCGGCGATGAGAAGCATTGGCGGAATCTTGCCGTCTGAGGCGGCCGGAGATGAGTCGCCAACGGCGTCTGCATACGCCTTCGCCTCGGCCGCAGTGATTTCAAAAGAGTGATCATCAAATACGTGGCCGGGCTGGTAATCTGCCAGAACCAATTCAGGCTCGCTCCGCGCTATTGTCACTATCAACGAGAGTTGGGATATCCGTGCGGTGTGGATTGTATTGCCGCGATCTTGTATCGGCAATCGCCGCCCCTCCGCACTCAAAAAGGAGCTAAGCGTCCGAGCCTGAAACGCGCAGAGCTGCTGCTTCATCCAGCCAGTAACGGGCAACTTCGTAAGACACCGGATTACGGTAATCGAGCGTGGAGAGCGACAAGACCCTGTACAGCAGGCCGGTCGACGCGCGGGCTTCGACCGACTTCCCCTCGGCGGGCACCTTCACGCCAAGGGCTTCCGCCATCGCGCCTGCCGCGGCCATCCCGCTTTTATTCAGAAAGACCCGTGTCATCACCCGGTTGCCATAGAGCAGGGACACACCCGTTTTAGTCTGTCTCAATGTCACCCGAAGGTGAGATCGAGGCTGGGAGATCGACTCATAGCCGTAGTCGAGCGCTTTCGTCCGGCTTGTGCCCATCCGGTCCCCGTCCTATTTTTGCCTGGGTTGTCCTGGTCCACTGGGTGTCGGATTCAGGCGGCGCGGCAGTATAATCTGCAATCTCTTTCAAGGATCGCTGCCGCCTGCGTCCCAGGTCTTACACCTGGAACTCGCGACGGCGTCAAAAGGATATCAGTGTGATCCTAGACAATCAGGTAGCAATAGTCACCGGCGGCGCCACGGGCATAGGCAAGGCCATCGCGCTCGCGCTCGCCGCTGAAGGTGCGGACATAGTTGTGGCTGATCTGAACAAGAAGATCGCAACGAAGACTGCGGCCGAGATAGAGGCGCTGGGCGTGAAGTCCATCGCCGTGGTGTGCGACGTTACGAAGCCGTGGATGGTTAAGAAACTCGGCGCCACGGCAATCGAGAAACTTGGCCGGCTGGACATTCTCATCAACAACGCCGGCGTTGCGGGAGGGCCGGGCTGGTACGAGCATGCCCGCTCACGCGAAGAGGACTGGATCGCCTGTTACGAGGTGAACGTCAAGGGGATCTTCAACTGCATTGAGGCGATCGCGCCCATCATGAAGGAGCAGCGGAGCGGCAAGATAGTCAACCTGGCGTCAATTGCCGGACGCGAAGGACGGCCTGCGTTGCCGCACTACTCTGCATCGAAGGCCGCGGTCATCAACTACACACAGTCGCTGGCAGCCGACATGGCGCCCTACGACATCAACGTGAACGCCGTCTGTCCGGGGCTGCTCTGGACGCCCATGTGGGGGCAGGTAGGGCAGCGCTACGCCCAGACCAACCCCGACTACGCTGAGATGCCGGCCCGGGAGGTGTTCGACAAGATGGTCGCAGACATCATTCCTCTCGGCCGGGAGCAGACTCCGGAGGACATCGGAGATTGCGTCGTATTCCTTGTATCAGAGGACGCTCGGAACATCACCGGGCAGGCGATAAACGTGGATGGTGGGGCGTTCATGCGCTAGGGCCGCGCATGCGGTACGGCGCTCAGGAGAGATTCGTGGACAGGGAAAACGAACTCGCGGGCAAAGTGGCGATCGTCACCGGCGGTGGGGACGGTATCGGCCGCGGCATCGTCAGGGTGCTGGCTGAGCGCGGCGCGGACATCGTGATCGCGGATGTCAACGAAAAGGCCGCCGGCGAGGTCCTCGCGGAGGTCGAGTCGCTGGGCCGCCACGGCCTGGTCGTGGGGACCGACGTCGCAGACCAGAACGAGTGCGACGGGATGGTCTCGAGCGCCCTGTCGCTGTTCGGCCGCGTCGACATCCTCGTCTGCAACGCCGGCGTTGCCGGAGGGCCTGAGTGGTGGACGCGTGAGACCGCGACCGAGCTGGACTGGGACGCCGTCTTCGCCGTCAACGTCCGTGGCGCCATGCACTCTATTGAAGCCGTAGAGGGCTACATGATGGACCGCGGCGAAGGCAAGATCGTCGTGATCGCGTCGATAGCCGCAAGAGGCGGCGGCGCGGGCCCCATGGCGCATTACAGGGCATCGAAGGGCGCAGAGTTGAACGTGGCACAGGCCTTTGCGATGCGGCTGGCGCCATACAACATCAACGTCAACACCATCTGTCCCGGCCTACTGTGGACCAGCATGTGGGATCAGATCGCCAGGAAGCACATGCGAGATTCCGGGGACGAGGATCAGTCGACGCGCGAGCGTTTCGAGAGCGGGCTCGGCGCAGTGCCGCTTGGCCGGGAGCAGACGCCGGAAGACATCGGCAAGGTTGCTGCGTTCCTGTGCTCGGACCGCGCCCGCAACATCACCGGGCAGGCCATCAACGTAGACGGCGGGATGCGGATGAACTAAGCGCCGGCCAGGGTGTGCGACGGCCGCCTACTTGCTGCTTGAGGAGCCCTCGTCGGATTCTGTGGCAGGCAGGTTCTCATCGTCGCCCCCCGCGGCCGCCGCATCCTCACTCGCTGCCTCGGCGCCAAGTGCCTGATCGAACAGCCCCCGACGCCGGCTGGCGTAATCTTCTTCTTCTATTCCGCCCTCATCGCGGCGCTGGTCCAGCGCCGCGATCTCAGCAACCAGTTCGTCACGAGTCATACCCCCCGCCGTCGCCGCTACTTTGCGCCTGTCTCTGACGAGAAAGACGTAGATCAACATCGCGCCCATCACCGCAACCGCTATCAGCGGCAGGCCGAACGTGACCAGCGCGTTATCGGCGACGAAGTTCTGCAGCCTCTGCGTGAAGCCGGGCTCAGGCAGGCCCGTGAACGTGATGCGGATGCGGTCGCCCGCGGCGAATCCGCTGCCCTGCAGGACTCTGTAGCTGGTATCACCAAGCTGCTGATCGTCCGTCGCCGTAAACCTTGCGCCTTCAGCGATGCCGAAGACCGGGGGCATGAGGACACGATATTCGTGCACGTCGAAGGGAAGCGAGCGGTCCAGTACTACCTCGGAACCGTCGTACTCGATCACGTAGCTGAAGAGTACGCGGAAGTCCCCCGGCGGGACGGCGTTTGAGAGCGCGAATCCGGTGTCGATCTCAAGCACGTTCCCGCTTGGCAGATCGGAATCGACGGTCAACTCGTCGAAACCCTCTGGCAGGCTGAACCTCAGTAGCTGCGGCATTCCATCGGGGGCAGGGTTCTGGAGATCGGCGATGAACGTCTTGTCGCCGCCGTTGCTGATCTCGACCAGCTCCAGAACGCCCATCAACTGCGTTTTGCCGTCTACTCGCGGCACTATCGTCACATGCGTGGTTGCGGCGATAGATTCCAACACCGAAGTAGTCTCATAAACGGGGAGCGTGATCGAGTCCGCAAACAACGCGTCCTCGATTTTGACGGTCTGCTGGAGGTTTCCGTAAAGAGTGGTCAGCCGGTAGCGATAGCCCTCGCCTTTTGGGAAATCTGTGAACTCAAAGGAGCCGTCAGCTGCGGTCTGGACTGTTGCATCATCGATCGCAATGTCGTCTGCATCGATGGTGATGAGCGTGACGTCATGGCCTGCCGGTATCGGGCCGTCCTGCGTCCCCTGCGAGACAAGGCCCGCGATTCGATCGGGCGTCGGCAGCGGCCCGACAATCCGAAAATCCTGGGTATCGAGTTGCTGCACCGGCGGCGGGTCCTGAGCGAGCGCGGCAAGCGGCAACCCCAGAATCGTTACACCCGCGACTGCCAGGACGGTAATCCCGACGACAATCCTGTGCCGTATGGCTCTCGCCTTGTAGCTCATTTCGATCTGTCCGTGTCCGGCTCTTGACCGTCATCGGGCTCGACGGGGGCGGAACTGCCCGGAACGCTGCCTCTGCGGGCCGCCTCTATCTCAAGCTCAAGCTGATCTTCGGTCGTCAACTCAGCCGCCAGTCTTTCCTGCGCCCGTAGTAATTCTGCCGCAGATATGCGCAACTCCCGAAGATGAGCAGAATACTCGTCCCCGCCAATGATGCCCGCGTCGCGATCGGTTTCAAGCTGCCCGATCTGTTCATAGATATCTGCCCTGGCCAGCTTCAAGCGCGCCGTATCAGACAGGCGCCCCTTGCCGCGCTTCGGGTCGCTCCGGGTCTTGATGAAAGGCCAGGCGATCGCGACCACGACTGCGATAGTCAGCGCTATGCCAATGACTATTCCCAAGCGGGCTCCGCGTTAATTGCCGTCATTTTCTGAAGAGTCAACCAGGACCGTAGAGATGCAAGCAAGGGCCGCCCAAAACGTTCAGACCGCTCAGTCGCCTGTCTGAATGGCCGCGATGACTGTCGGCCGCCGACTCGACACCGGCGCCGTCCTCAATTCAACCGCGGGCTGCGGCCAGAGGGCGATCACCGTTCCGAGTATAAAGATCGGCCCCGAAACCCACAGCCACCAGGCCAGCGGGTTTATGCTGATCCGAAACACGGCACGACTGACTTCCGCGCCGCCGGCCAGCACGGCGCGGCCCTGGCTATCGAGGAAATCCGTGGGGATTATGTAGAGGTCTTCGACAGGACCAGAAGCGATTCCGGCCCTTACCGAAACCTGGTTGAAGCCCGGGTAAAAGGCGCTCCACGGCCGGAGCGCACCGACGTACTTGCCGTCCCTGTAGATATCCAGGTTGGCCCACTGCGCCAGACGGTCCGCGCGCGGTTCCGACCCGTGGCTGACGAACTCGATCCGGTAGTTGTCGATCTCAACACTTTCCCCGATATTCAGAACGGCATCCTGTCGCTGATCGTAGAACTGGGACCCTATGATGCCGAAGGCCAGCACCAGGATGGAGAGATGCACCACGTACCCGCCGTGCCGCGGCCTGTTGGCGTTGATCAGTTTCCAGAAGCCGACCGCGACGTTGTCGCCGCTCCTTCTGCGCGCCATCGTGCCCCGATACCACCCCTGGAAGTT
>JADFHP010000078.1 GCA_022567135.1 Chloroflexota bacterium | reverse complement strand
ATGGGTGTTTTCTATCATGCGCATAGGCCCTCCGGAGTGGCGATAATATCGGCTCCCACACCGGGGTGCTCTCGGAAGACCTCTCGGCTGCTAATCTTCCTGATCGCGTCTCTGTGTACGTTGGGGAGCATCGGGACCGGCACCGCGAGCACCGGTGCAAAATCAAACTGTCCGGGGTATGTGGGGCCCGAATTACACCCGCGACCAATCTGAAGGCAATCGAAAAAGGAACGGCAACGAGCCTTGAAGCTTCACGAATACCAGGCACGGGAATTGCTGGCGGGGTATGGAATCCCCGTTCCCGAGGCCAGTCTGGCGACCACGCCGGAAGAGGCGCGAGCAGCGACGGAGGCGCTGGGTGGCCGGTCGGTCGTCAAAGCGCAGGTTCACGCCGGCGGGCGGGGCAAGGCAGGCGGCGTGAGGCTGGTTGACAGCCCCGCGGCGGCGGCCGAGGCGGCCGAAGCGCTGATCGGGACGAATCTGGTCACCCACCAGACATCTCCGTCCGGCGCGCCTGTAAGCTCCGTGATGATTGCGGAGCAGACCGCCATCGCTACCGAGCTTTACCTGAGCGTGCTGGTCGACGCCCAGTTGCGAACGCCCGTGGTGATGGCGAGCCAGGCCGGCGGCATGGAGATAGAACGGGTCGCCGAGGAGACGCCCGAGAAGATCATTCGTGTAGCAGCTGATCCCGTATTCGGGCTGTGGCCCTACCAGGCCAGGGACATCGCGCTCGCCCTGGACGTTCCCCCTGCACTCGTGAGGCCGACGGCGGCTCTAATTTCTAGCCTGTTCAAGTTATTCGTCGAGAACGATTGCACTCTGGTGGAGATAAACCCTCTCGTCATCACCGAGGACGAGCGGGTAATAGCACTCGACTCCAAGATCGACATCGATGATGACGCTCTTTTCCGGCATCCGGACCTGGCGAAGCTCGCGGACCCATCTCAGGACGATGAGCTTGAACAGCGGGCCCGCAACGCGGGGTTGAGCTACGTGAAGCTGGACGATGGCTCGGTGGGCTGCATGGTCAACGGCGCCGGGCTTGCGATGGCGACGATGGACATCACGCTGCGGGCAGGGACGAATCCGGCCAACTTCCTGGACGTTGGCGGCGGCGCTCAGGAAGAGACGATCGCGGAGGCGTTCGACATTATCGTCTCGGACCCCGACGTGAAGGCCGTGCTGGTCAACATATTCGGCGGGATTCTGCGTTGCGATATTGCCGCCCGCGGTGTTGTGATGGGAGCGCATCAGAGCGGGTCCGGCCTCCCCATCGTGGTGGTGATGCGGGGCACGAACGCTGAAGAAGGCCTCGAAATTCTGAGGAAATCGAATCTGAATGTGACTTTTGCCGATGATTTATCGGAAGCGGCGCCAACTGTGGCGCGTGTAATCGCGGGAGGCGCAGCATGAGCGTTCTCGTGGGGAGAGACACGCGACTGCTCGTGCAGGGCCTCGGACGGGAAGGCAGCTACCACGCCAGCGCGTGCCGGGCTTACGGCTCGAACATGGTGGCGGGCGTCCATCCGAATCGGGCCGGGGCGAAGTTCGAAGATGCTGTACCGGTGTTCGAGTCCGTGAAAGAGGCCATCGCGGAAACAGACGCCAACGTGGGGCTGATCTTCGTGCCCGCGCCGGGTGCTGCAGATGCCATCATCGAGCAGGTGGACGCGGGGATGCCGCTGATCGTGTGCATCACTGAAGGCGTGCCTGTGCAGGACATGGTCAGGGTGCGGGCATACGTCGTGGGCTCCGGATCCCGGCTACTGGGGCCGAACTGCCCGGGCCTGATTACACCCGGCGAGAACGCGAAGATCGGCATCATGCCGGGCTCGATTCACGCTGCCGGCAAGGTTGGCGTGGTTTCGCGCTCCGGCACGCTGACCTACGAGGCGGTTGACCAGCTCACCCGCAGAGGGCTCGGCCAGTCGACGGTCGTCGGCATTGGCGGCGACCCGATCAATGGGACGACGTTCGTGGACGTGCTGGAGTTGTTCGAGGCCGACCCTGAGACGGAGGCGGTCGTTCTCCTGGGCGAGATCGGCGGCACGCGCGAGCAGGAAGCCGCTGAGTTCATCGCCGATCGGATGTCGAAGCCGGTTGTCGCGACGATAGTTGGCCAGTCTGCTCCTCCGGGACGGCGGATGGGCCACGCGGGAGCGATTGTGACCGGGCCGTCCGCGCTGGCGTCGAACAAGATTGCGGCGCTGCGCGAGGCGGGCGCGCACATCGCGGAGACGCCGGCGGACATAGGCGAGACGATGGCGGGGGTTCTCAAGTAACGAGAACCGTCTGGACTATCTCGGGATTGATCCGTTGCCGGCCGGTTCAGGGGTAGGTGCCGGGGATTCCCCCGCCCGATTTAGTTGAAGAAGATGAGGCGGACTACGTTCAGGCCGATGGCGCCGATGACGCCGGCGGCGATGTCGTCTGCCATGATGCCGATGCCGCCGTGGAGTTTCTCGAGCCTGCGAATTGGCCAGGGTTTGGCGATGTCAAGCACTCGGAACACCCAGAAGCCGGCGAAGAGCCACCAGAATGAGTTGTCCAGGAAAGCGACTGTGACAAGCACGCCCGCCCACTCGTCGATGACCACCCGCCCTGGGTCGAGGTCGCCGGGGACGCTGAGCCGTTCGGCTGCCGCGGCGCCGATCACGATCACGGTCGCGGTGATTATGAAAAATGCGGCCGAATCGCCGTCGATGCCCAGCGCCCAGTAGATGCCCAGAGCGGCCGCGGTGCCCCACGTCGCAGGAGCGATCGGGCCGAGGCCAGAGCCGAAGCCGGTCCCGACGGCCTCCGCCGCCCAGTCGAGAGGCGTGCGATCTCGCGGCGGTAGTAGTGGCATCTTCTCGATATCGCTCAGGCAGCCAGGTACGGCTTCACCCAGCCGAGACCGTCTTCGGTATTGCCCGCCGGGTTGTATTCTGCGCCCACCCATCCTTTGTAGCCGATTCGGTCCAGGTGGTCGAAGAGGAACGGGTAGTTGATCTCGCCGGTTCCGGGCTCGTGGCGGCCCGGCGTGTCGGCGATCTGAATGTGGCCGATGGCGGCCAGGTTGGCCTCTATGGTCGGGGCGAGGTCGCCTTCCATGATCTGCATATGGTATGCGTCGTACTGGAGTCCGAAGTTGTCGTCTCCGACATCCCGAACTACCGCCATGCCCTGCTCGGTATTGTGGATGAAGAAGCCGGGCTGGTCGCGCGTGTTGATCGGTTCGATGAGGAGCCTGGTGCCGATCTGGGCGAAGAGCGGCGCGGCGTACTGGATGTTCCCTACGTAGGTATCCCAGTGCTCCTCGTGCGAGACGCCGTCGATCGCCGGGCCGACGCCTGAGTTGACTACCAGCACGCCGAGGCCCTTCGCGTACTTCAGGCCCTGATCGACGCACTCCTTGAAGAGGTCTTTGCGCGCCGGGTTGATGGCGATGTTTTTCAGGCCCGTGTCCGGGTCGTCGCCGGGCAGGTTTATCAGGACCTGGGCCAGGCTGTTTCGCTGGAGGCGGTCAACAATCTGGTCAATCGGGATGCCGTACGGGCTCTGTAGTTCTACTCCCTTGAATCCAGCGCGCGCCGCCGCGTCATACCGGTCGAGCACGTCGTACTCGTTGAACATGAACTGAATGTTGGCGTCGAACTTCGGCATGCTCTGTCTTTGAGTAATTTTCGCGGCGCTTCTAGAGGTACTTCTGTGCCCAGCCGAGGCCCTCGACGGTATCGCCGGCGGGAACGTACTCGCAGCCTATCCAGCCGTCGTAGCCGATAGAGTCGATATATGGCAGGAGGAAATCGTAGTTCAGCTCGCCGGTGCCGGGCTCGTGGCGGCCGGGATTGTCGGCAAGCTGGATGTGGCCGATGGCGTTCGTGTGCGTCTTCATGGCGATGGCCACATCGCCCTCCATGATCTGCATGTGGTAGATGTCGTACTGGAGCATCACGTTCGGCCGATCGACCTGGGCGATCACCTGCAGTGTGTGGTTGGTCCGGTGAACGAAGAAGCCGGGGATGTCCCGGGTGTTGATGGCCTCGACCATGACGGTGGCGCCGACTTTAGCGGCCTCGTCGGCTGCGTACTGGAGGTTCTCCACGAGTGTGTCCTCGAGGGCTATCGGATCTGCACTATCCGGAACCTTGCCTGCGAGTGCGGTGAGCCGCGTGCAGCCCAGCGTCTTCGCGTACTCGCATGCGCTGCCTACGCCGTCCCTGAACTCGCTCACGCGATCGGGCATTATCGTGATACCGCGCTCGCCGCCCGCCCAGTCGCCGGCCGGGAAGTCGAACACCACCTGCTCAAGGCCGTTGCTATCGAGGGCTTCCTTGATGGCGGCTGCGTCGAAATCGTACGGGAACAGGTACTCCACGCCCTTGAAGCCGGCCTTTGCTGCGGCGTCGAAACGGTCCATCATGTCGACTTCGTTGAACATCATCGATAGGTTTGCGGCGAGTTTTGGCATGTTCCGTCCCGTGGAAGTGAGTGGATATTCGGCCGGGGCATCGTACGGCGGAAAGGAAGCGGTTCACAAGGCGGGGGGTAAAATCGCCTCACCATGTGCGGCAGATATACGCTCAGCAACCCACGGGGCTCGTTCAGCGAGACGCCCGATATCGACGTGCGGTTCCTCGCGGAGTTCGTCGAGACTGGCTGGCTGAAGCCGCGCTTCAACATCGCGCCCACGCAGGACGTGCCGGTGATCACGAACGAGGGCAGCCGCCGCATCGAGCGGATGCGCTGGGGCCTGGTGCCGTTCTGGGCCAAGGACGTCAAGATCGGCAGCCGGATGATCAACGCCCGCGGCGAGACGGTAGCCGAGAAGCCGGCGTTCAGGGCGAGCTTCAAGTCGAAGCGCTGCCTGATACCCGCCACGGGGTTCTACGAGTGGCGGCGCGAGGGCAAGAGTAAGACGCCGATGCTGATCCGCCTGAAGGGCGGCGGCTACTTCTCGATGGCGGGCCTCTACGATCGCTGGAAGGACCCGGACGGCAACATAGTGAGCTCTTGCACGATCATCACGACGGGGCCGAATGAGTTGATGTCGTCTATCCACGACCGGATGCCGGTGATACTGCCTGAGGAGGCGGAGGCGGCGTGGATCAACCTGGAAGTCAATTCAGTCGACGAGTTGAAGCCGTTCATCCGGCCATTTCCTGCGGCGTCGATGGAAGCGTACGAGGTTTCAGCGGCTGTGAACTCGGCGAGAAATGAGGGTCCGGAGTTGATCGAGCCAGTGGCGGCAGGGCGATTACCGGGATTTTAGGTTAGTCGCGAGCAGGCGGGTTAGTTCTCCCACATCCTCCAGCTCCTCCAACCGGCCGGTTGCTTCGACGATCTCCCGAGCCTGTTCCTCGCCCATGCGAGTGGTTGCCCATCGCATGAACTTCTCATTGAGCTCGCTCGCGCTCAGTGGATTCTGGCGGCGCCCCCTGGAATAGTCGACCCGCTCCCTGACCGAGGCGCCGTCTCGTGTCTGGATCTCGACTATGGCGGGCGCGCCGTCGGTGATCTCGTCCAGCATCGGGTCCGGCAGTAGCTTTGCCCGACTATAGAGGCCTGACACCGCCGGGTCGGAACGTCTGTCGATCAGAATGTCGTCGGGCTCGATCTTTCCGTTGACCGCAGCGACCGACAGGATGTATTGCGAGTTGTGGGACTTGAGCAAGTTATCGTCGATGATCTTGACGCGCCCGGGTTTCACCCGGTGCGTGATGCTCTCGATCTGACTCACCTCGAGCCGGTGGTTTGCCATCAGCGAAAGCAGGCCGTCCAATCCGGAATGAATATCACCGCAACACGGGTACTGTTTGAATCCGTCTGCGTCCAGTATTCGATAATGCTCGCCCAGACCTTCCAGCAGCCTGTCGAGGTGCGTCTCGGTTGAGTAGGCATCGTAGATCGAGTACTTCGTGTCGTCGAGGATGTGGATGGGGCCGCCCATCCCCTTTTTCGCCAGCAATGAAGCGCGCGTGCCGCTCTGCACAGCCACGCCTATCACGAACGGGCGGGAGTCCTCGGTCGGGTCGCCGACCCAGTTGATCATGCCGGTGGCATTGCTTCCGGCGAGGCCCAGGGCGTTGACGAACTGATCCTCGTCGAGTCGCAGGAGGTGGCCCGCCGCCGCGGATGCGCCGAAATGGCCAAAGACGGCCGAAGGATGGAACGAATGCGGATATGCGGTGCCGGGGCCCGGATCGGCGGCGTCGGAGATGCGGCAGCCGACGTCGTATGCGAGCGCAAGGGCCGCGATGGCGTCCCGGCCGGAAGAGTGAAGGTGCTCGCCGACGGTTAGCACGGTCGGCACGAATACTGCCGCAGCGTGCATCCGGGACGCTCCTCCGCCCTCAGCATCCGCGGCGTAACCCATCGTCCCGTTGGCCAGGAGGGCGCCCTGGAACGATCCCCTTTCATCGCGTCCGAATACCGTGCTGCGGCCGGGATTGCCTTCCTCGATCGCCATGTCTCCGAGGATTCGCACCGAGGCGTAGTCCGGCCGGGAGCCCAGGAGTATGGCGCCTATCGTGTCGAGGACTATTTTCTTACCGATGTCTACGGCTTGCTGCGGCAGATCGTCATAGCTATACGCAGCCGCGTAACCGGCCATCTTCTGGGTGTATGGCCCAACTCCGTCCATTTTCTCTCCCTCATGGCCGGTGTTCAGGCGGCTGACAGTCGCCCGCACTATACCCTGCCTTAGTTCCGCCGCGTTGCCGGCCTGGTCGGGCAAGAATTCGAGCGGCCATAGTTTCGTAAATACATGGCCGCGCCTGGTGCGATCCTCTTCGGGGGCTGAGATCCTCGGGTCGGGGGCGGCCAAAGATGACAAAAATAAAGGATTGGTATCGAGGTTCTAGCCGGGTTTGCGGGCCACGCCTGCGACATGCGGCCTGAACGGGTAGGGGCCGGATGAGAAGGACCGGGTTTCGGCTATTTCCAGTCCGTTATGGCTGATGGTGGAGACAGTAGTCCGGTTGGGATGGCACCCGTCGCCCAGGGCACGCCACACGGGCGTAGTCAGATCCTGGAAGCGCTCTCTGATGAACCCTTCGCCCCGCACGTGCTCCATGAAACGGAACTCGCCGCCAGGCTTCAGAACGCGCGCGATCTCCGCGATCGATTGGGCAGGGTCGTCTACGCTGCACATGACGAGAGTGCCAACGACGGTATCGAACGAGGCGTCATCGTATGGCAGCTCTTCGCCCGCGTGGTGGTCGGTACTAACCGATATGCCCTGTTCCGACGCCCTTCGCTCCAGCCGCTTGAGCATGAAGGGATTTGGGTCTGAGAGCGTCAGGTCGGCGTCTACCGGGTAATAGCCCAGATTGGCCCCGGTGCCCGCGCCGACCTCCAGGATGCGACCGCTGGCCCCTCCCGCGACGAACTCCCGATACTCCCTGTATACGCCGCGCTCCGCCGAGCCGGTGATGAAGTCATAACTGAAGGCGAACGCCCGCTGTCGGAATCGGAACATGACCGCAGTGTGGTTGGCGTGACCTAACTCGTCAACCGGCGATAGACGAGCCAATGCGCATTCGCGCTATGATTCGGGCCGCCATGCCATTTAAGCGGATACGACGCCGCCAGCCGCCAGGTCTCGACACCGCTTCAGGCGGCAGCATGCCCTGCACGGAAGGGACGCCGCAACGCCATGCAGTTCCCCCGAACCACTGACGAGATCACGGCCGAGTGGTTGGCGGCGCTGCGGGAGAGGGGGGCGATCAGGCAGGCGCGGGTGGAGTCGTGTTCGATCGCTCCAGTGGCGCTCAGGTTCCTGTGATCTAGTGAACGCAGACGATAGTAGCTCCTGATTTTCAGGCGGTGATGTCAGGATTGTGGCCGTCCAGGCCGAGCGCTGTGCGAATCGTATTTCACGTCAGATTGGCTCCGCTGGAATGGAATCTTGCGGCCACAGGTGGGTAGACCCCGGCAACGGTGCGCGGGCTGGCACCAAAAGTGTAAATATCGCAAATTGTGGCGCATAGTAACGGCACACGATAACCGGCTATCAGCGGATATAACTCCAATTTGCCAGTCATGGCCGTCATATTCGACCTCGACGAGACGCTGATGCCGGAGCATCCGGCCGCCCTCGCCGCGATTGAGGCGACGGCCGGCGCGTTGTCCGGTGGCGCAACTGTGCAGCCGCGCGAGTTTCGACGAGTTCCGCTGGACCCGGCCCGAGAGCACGGGAAGGAAATGCTGCTGGCTCGCCTTGGCGCGAGCGCAGACTCTGCAGTCCTGGTCGGAGACCGGCCGGCGACGGACATTGCCGGCGCGAACGCCGCCGGGATCAGGTCTATCCGGATTCGACGGCCCGATAATCAACACCCGATGGACGGCGATAACATTCCCGACGCGATAATTACCTCCCTTGAAGAACTCAGCAAGCATCTCCGATAACGGCACCCCCGCGTGCGTGTAGCGGTCATCGGCGGCACGGCGTTCATCGGCCGCGCCCTCGTCCACCAGCTCTCGGCAGCAGGCCACGAGCTGCTGGTGTTTCATCGCGGACTAACTTCCGGAGATCTGCCCGAGGGCGTCGAAGAGCTGCTCGGCGACCGACGCGATCTCTACGACTTCCGCGATAAGTTCCGCGAGTTCAACCCCGATGTCGCGATCGATATGATCTGCATGACGGAGCACCAGGCCCAGGCCACCATCGATACGTTCGAGAGGGTCGCAGACCGGCTCGTCGTCATCTCCAGCCAGGACGTCTACCGCGCCTTCGGACGTGTGCAGGGCTTCGAGCCGGGACCGCCGGACCCGGTGCCTCTTACCGAGGATTCCCCGCTCAGAGAGAAGCTCTTCCTGTACAGGGATTCCGAGCAGGAGGGCCGGTTCGAATGGTCCCGGGACTATGAAAAGGTGATGGTTGAGCGGGTCGCGCAGGATGAGCCAAAACTGCCCGCAACCGTCCTCCGCCTGCCCGCCGTATACGGGCCGGGCGACTACCAGCACCGGCTCTTCGGCTACGCAACCCGAATCGCGGAGGAGCGGCCTGCGATAGTGCTCGGGCGCGGCCTTGCCGAATGGCGCTGGACGCGCGGCTACGTGGACAACGTGGCAGCCGCGATCAAACTTGCGATCGAGGACGACCGCTCAGCCGGCCGCACCTACAATGTCGGCGACCCGGACGCCTTCACGGAGATCGAGTGGGTCCAGAACATCGGCAAGGCCGTCGGCTGGAACGGGGACATCCTGGTGGTCGAGGACGAGCGGTTTTCGGTCGGCCTCAACCACGAGCAGGACTGGGTGGCCGACACCAGCCGCATACGGGACGAGCTGGGCTATGAAGAGCCGGTCTCACTGTTGCACGCGCTGCAGCACACCATCGAATGGGAGCTGCACAACCCGCCCGAGGGATACCACGCGTCCGGCCACCAGTACGACGCCGAGGACGAGGCGATCGCCCGCGCAAAGGAACAGAGCAAGAACTCCGAAGGCTAGTCACAGATCGCGTTGGCCGAAAAATTGTCGTCCTCGGGCGTCAACGATCCGAGGATCTCAGCCAAAGTGGGCACCCACCCCAGATCTGGCCAACAACGCCCCTTTCCCGAGAAAGTCCAGAGTCATCTGGTCCAGACTGTCTCGATCGCCTCCAGGCACGCCTCAACTGCCAGGTCATCAGACCCCGGAGCGAACGGCGTCACCCGGACCTCGTAGCCACCCTCCTCGTATGCAGCGGTAGTCGGAAGGTAGGCGTAATGGCCGTTGCTGAATCCCGAGAACACCGTGTTGGCGGCCACCGACCGCTCCTTGATCTGCGCACCCAGCTCGGCGAACGGCTCAACCGGCATCGTCACCAGCACCGCGCCGCCGATTCGGATGGCCTGAATACGCAGAGGAACCACGTCGCCCTTTCGGACGCGCTCGACGTTGCGGGAGACGTTCAGGTAGATGTTCGCCCGCATCACCCGTGACACGGCCGCCTGCACCTCGTCATCAGGCACTCCGGAGGCTCGCACGGCTCCCAACTCTTTCGCCAGTCGGTCGTATTCGGCCTGGGCCTCATCCAGCGAGAGAACGTCTCTCGCAGGCAGGTCCACTTCCACCCACGAAACGGCCAGCGCATCGTCCGGCTCGCTGACAGCCACGTCTTCGTAAATGCCGAGGTCGGCGCCCGATATCAGTATCTCGACGAGCCGTTCCTTGCGCTCGTACGGGTCCATCTGCAACCGCACCCTTGACGCCTCCGCTCCCAGCGCCGCCCCGGCCCTGCGATAGACGCGCAGGTCGCCGGTGAAGCCGTCAACGGGCCCCTGGTTGCCGGACGCGCCCTGCAGGAACAGGCACATGCCGCCAACCGTCTGCTCGACGACGCGCCGCATCGGGCCGGGAAAGTCCGGCGTGACCCACTTGTTGAGATGGCCCATGATCGTCGGGTGGCAGGCGTAATTCACCAGCGTCGCCAACGGATTGCCGTCGAGATCGTCCAGCCCGACGACCTCAACCGCACGGTCGACGAAGCCCTCCCAGTTGCGGCCGGTGAAGAGATTTCCCGCATCGTCGGCGGGCCTGCGGTTGATGTTGATGTCGCACTCGCCAACGCCGAACGACGGCACTGCGGGTACCTGCGCCCCGATGGCCTGAGCGACGGCGTCCGCGGCCGCTCCGGGGAGTTCAAGCAGCCACTGCTCTACCAGTTCCATGCCCTCCGTCAACCATTCGCCAAATGTCACGGGGGCCGAGTGCGTGTGCGAATACGAGATCCGAATATTGTCCTGCGGAATGCCGGTGCGCTGCGTGATCAGGTCTCGCATTTCCGCGTCCTGCGCGTTCGTCAATATCGCGATGTCTATATCGACGATCGCCACCTGCAGGTTGCCGTTGGAAAGCGCAAGCGCCGTGACGTAGAGCGGCATGTCGTTGCCCTCGGACACCTGGTGCGTCTGCGCGCCCCAGCCCGCATGGGCAATCCCCACCGGCGGAGTTATGTCGCTTCTACCTGCTCCGGCCTTCAGCATTTCTCGCACCCCAAAATCCGAGCGCTTCTCAAACGCTGTGTCATTCTAAGTCGGCCTCAGGCGGTAGGAATCGTGTCTACGCCCGCAAGAAGGTGACAACAGGAGGGAGACCTTCCGAGCGTGACTCCCGAATAGCGACCGGCGTCCTCATCGGCAGGTTGTCCTCACCACCGTTACGGGAGGTATGCAACCGAATCACTAACGGGGCTGAGATCCCTCGACTCCGCTCGGGATGACGGTGGGTGGACCGGGCCGTGCTCACCGCATCGGCTACAGGTAGGGGCGAGGCATGCCTCGCCCGTCGCCTACGACTGACATCGCGAGCAGAAATAGGCCGTCCGCCCCCCGAGCTGCCGCGAACTCATCGGCCCGCCGCAGACGGGGCAGCTCCCGCCCTTCGCCCGCGTTATCTGCATGCGGGCATCGTGGGCGTCCGTCACGAACGGCCGGCCGTCTTCCAGCGGGTTGTCGTCTATGTAGTCGATGGCATGGGCCAGCACCGTCACGATCTCGCCGTGCAGCGCCTCCAGCCTGCCGGCCGATATCCGGTGCGCCCGCCGCGCCGGCGATATGCCCGCCCGCAACAGCGCCTCGTCTGCGTAGATGTTGCCCACGCCGGCGAGCACCGACTGGTCCAGCAGCACCGACTTGATCGGCGAGCGTTTTGACTTCACCCGTTCCGCGAAGTGTTTGGCGGTGAACGAGGGGTCGAACGGCTCCGGGCCGATGCCGTCGAACACGACTGACGGGTCGTCGACCAGCCACGCCGACGCCCACTTGCGAGGGTCGTTCATCTCGATGCGCCGGCCATCGTCCAGGTCGAAGATCGTGTGCGCGAAGCGCTGCCGCTCGTCGTCCGGCCCCCGCACCGCAAGGCTTCCGGTCATGCCCATATGAAGCACCAGCGAGCCGCGATCGAGCTCGATGTTCAGGTACTTCGCCCGCCGATGCACGTCCCGAACCGTCCGGCCCCGCAGTCCGAGCACGAACTCCTCCACGGACGGCGTTTTGATCGTCCTGGCCCACGATGCAGTCACGGACGCGAACGTCCTCCCCGGCACGCGTTCGCGGATGAGGTATCGGCGCAGGTTTTCGACTTCGGGGAGTTCAGGCATTACTTAATGCAGCCTTCTCGGAATTCGTTCGCGCGCAGAAATGGTACGGGTACGGGTATGCACATGTTCGCAATATGGGTGCAGGGGAAACCCTGCCTGCCTCATGCCATATCCCCCCAGTTGGGCCCGGACTTCGTCTCCACCGACAGCGGCACGTCCAGGTTCATGGCGGCTGGCATGTGCTGCTGGACCAGGCCGGAGAGCTCTTCCATCTCGCCGGGGGCGACCTCGAAGATCAGCTCGTCGTGGACCTGGATGGACATGCGGGACTCGAGGCCGCGCTCGGACATGTCGCGGTCGATGTTGATCATGGCGATCTTGATGACGTCGGCGGCGGTGCCCTGGCTCGGCATGTTTATG
>JADFHP010000077.1 GCA_022567135.1 Chloroflexota bacterium | reverse complement strand
ATGACGGTCTCGACCACCGTCTCGGTGACCACCTTTTCCGTCTCGACTATGACTGTCTGGATAACGATGGTCTCAGTGTCGCTACCACATGAGATGGCGGCGAGAGCCGCTCCTCCCGCCAGAAGCGGGGCCAGTAGACGTATATACCTTCTACTGAAAAGTTTCATGCACTCTGCCTCCTCTGAGATGTGAGCGACTTTCCGCAAAGCGCCTTCTCAGTTAATTCGTGTTTATCCACTCCGGCCCCAGACCGCGCTGCAGGCCATACGCGTGATCGGCGATATGCACACAGCTAAGGTCCAGTTTTTCAACCGGACAGACTGGGGCGGGATTATAGAGGATTCGCTTCCGTGGGTGTCAACCATGTAAAGGCCAAAGTGCCGACCTGAAGAGGGTTAATTTCAGATGACCCAGTTGTGCGGTTTTCCAGCCATGAACTACAGTGCGCTGTCCACAACGATCTCAAGGCTGGCGGTCAGCGCTTCGGCGATAGAGCCTGCTGTATGTGGAGTGAGGATCCGTTCGGGAGGTCCCTGAGGGGGCTGTCCGTTGAGAGCGACTCGCTACCAAACGTGTTCGGGCCGGAGCGACAGCCATCGGCCCGGTCCGCCCAGGCCGCCCCCGTGTGGGCTATGACCTCTCCCCAATTGTTCCCCACCCCCGACGAGGTTCGGGTCGCAGCGGCCGCGGCGGTGAAATAATACGGCCACGCCGGCTGTTCCTGGTAATCCTGTGTTGTTGGGCACCGATTTTCTTTCCCTCAAGATTCCCGCAGAGCAACCCGAATGCGCGGATGCCAGGCAGTGAATATGCAGGAGACCCCGGGGCGCGATTCCCGGGGCCTCCTTTCGGAGTGGCAATCATGGCCTGGCTTTCTCCGTTCGTCTGGGCCTATTGCGCCCGCGCGTACGGAGTAAGGATGCGAGTCGCATCACCCGGTGATTGCCGGTTTATGTCATTGGCACAGGCGCAAATCCGCTCGATATCCGGCGAGCGGTTCTCTCTTCATCTCGAGGCCATGCCCGGCCTATTTCGGCGCCTGGACCCGGCCGGCCGTCTTGTGCTCCCAATTCATCCCATAGATCTTCTCGCCCATTTGGTCGGCTGAACCACGGTGGCTACTTCGAGGTTAGTCCATATATCTTCCCCCTCGGCCTTGACGCTAGAAGGGGGGCTGAGATTTGACCTCAGCCCCCCTTGCGTAGCTTTAGCTACTTGCCTTTGCAGGCCGGAATTCCTACTTACTTGAGTCTCAAGAACTCCGGAGCGTGAGCGCCCGTCGCACCACCGTAGTGGGTTGATGGGTTGGCCCAACCTGCGATCCTGTCGGTGGCGACTACGCCACGCGGGATCTGGTAGACACCGTTGTACAGCTGCCAGTAGATCATGTAGTCAGCTGTGTTCATGTGCTCTTCCTCACGGAAGGCCCTGTCCTGCGAACCACGGATCGAGAAGTGCTGGGTCGAGAGGTAAGGAGTCTCGAAGCCAACGCCCCAACCCGGGCGGCTTATCGAACTGTCAACCGGCGGGTACGGCCAGTCCAGCGGGAACACGTTCGCGTTCACGTCACCGTTCTTCAGAACGGGCAGGAACTGCTCACGCTTCCGCATTCTCGGGCTGATCACACCACCGTAGTCCTCAACGAGCTGTGACACGTTGATGCCAAGCTGCGTCCAGGTCGAGTTGATGGTGTCGCCGATCTCCAGACCGACTTCACCGGCCTCGGCCGGGTACTTCTGCAGCGTCAGGCTGTCACCGAACAGCGCCCTGCGTGTGTCTTCCGGGTAGCCGGCAAGGGTCATGAGACGGCTGGCCTCGGTAAGGTCGCCATCAGCCAGTACGTAGGGTATCGACTGCTGGCTCCCGGAGGCTGCAATCCTGTCGCCCTGGAATGTCCATACGCCGCTATCACGGGTCGGATCCCAACCGGGATACTCAGGGCCCATGTACTCGGAGTACAGGAGAACCCCAAGGCCGCCAAGCAGAATGTCGTTGATCTGCTGACGGTTGATCGCCGTGCCAAGAGCCAACCGGACCAGGCGAGCCTGCTCCATGTCGCTCATGCCGGGCGGGTTGTTCGTGTCCGTGTACACACTGTTGCCAGTATCCTGCCACGGGTCGCCGATCCATGCGAAGTCCTTAGAGTAAGGAGGAGCATCCCACGGGTTCAGCGCCTCGCCCGTGCGGGCGTGGTTCTCTTCCCAGAGGTTGCCCGGGTAGAGGATCGACTGGCCGACAAAGTTGCCGGGCTGCGTGTCGAGGAACTGGAAGCCCTCGGCAATCAGGCCGGGAACAAGTTTGAAGTCCATCTCCGACATGTCGACCTGGCCGTTACGAAGCATGGCAATACGGGTCTGCGGCTCTGGAACCTGGAGAACCGTGATCGAAGCGATCGTGGCTACCTGGCGCCAGTGCGTGTCGAGCGCGTTTGCCGTGCAGCGGTCACCAGGGATGCAAAGTCCCTGGCGGAACGGGCCGGAGCCAGTTGCGTTGGCCTGCGCCCAGTCCAGACCCATGATGTCAACTGCCCGGACGAACTGCGGGCCACGGGCTGCGCCCAGGATGCCGAACTGCGACAGAGGCAGTCCGTAGAACAGTGGGCTCACCAGTCCGATTTCAAGGGTGGTGGCGTCGATTGCTTCGGCCTCAAGGAACACGGCGGCGAAGTCACCGGCGTCCGGGTAAGTGGACTCCGGGTTCGTCGTCGAGTTTCCGGTGTTCATCCAATCAACGATGTCCTGCGCAATCATGTTGCCGAACGTTACGTCAAGGTTCTCCGAGCCGACCGGTGCGTGCCACGGAATACCTGACTTCACGGTGATGGTCACCCTGGTGCCGGCAGGGTCAACCGACCATGACTCCGCAAGCTGCGGCGTCATCGGGTTGCCATCCGCGCCCATGATGAACATGTACTCTTCTATACCACCGGTCTGCTGGTGAGCGGAGCCACGGTACGGGCCCGTGTAGGCCACACCGTAGATCGAGTTCACACGCCGGATGGAATAGATCACATCACCCTGCGGGCCGCCGGTCATTGCCGGAACCACGGTCGCCTCAACTACTCTCTCGACGATGACGGTCTGGACGACTTTCTCGCCTTCGATCAGGACTTCCGTCTCGACGATGACTGTCTCGACCACCGTCTCGGTGACGACCTTTTCCGTCTCGACGAGAACTGTCTGGACGACGGTCTCGCCGGCGACTTGCTTCTCGACGATTACTGTCTGAACAATCGTAACCGTCTCGGTATCGGTGCCACATGCGATGGCAGCGAGTACCGCTCCTCCCGCCAGAAGCGGGGCCAGTAGACGTATATACCTTCTACTGAAAAGTTTCATCCACTCTACCTCCTCTGAGATGTGAGCGACTTTCCGCAAAGCGCCTTCTCAGTAAAGTCGTGTTTATCTGCTCCGGCCCCAGACCGCACCACGCGCCATACGCCTGCTCGGCGTAATACGCACAGTGCCGGTCCAGTTCCTCAACCGGACAGACTGGGGCGGGATTATAGAGGATTCGCTTTCGTCTGTGTCAACCGTGTGATAGCCAAAGTGCGGATCAGAGTACCGAAACGAAGAGGCTCATTATCAGATTACGCTGTGCTGCGGACTCCCCGCCATGAACTGCAATGTGTTATCCACGACCATCTCAAGGCTGGCGGTCAGCGCTTCCGCGGTCGTGCCTGCCGTATGTGGAGAAAATATTGCGTTCGGGAGGTCCCTGAGCTGGCTGTCCGTTGCGAGCGGCTCATCAGCAAATGTGTCCAGGCCGGCGCTGGCGATGGAGCCGTCTCTGAGGGCGTCGGCCAGGGCATTTTCATTAATCAGTCCTCCGCGCGCCACGTTGATGAGTATCGCGGTTGGCTTCATAACCGCGAATTCGTCTGAGCCGATGATGTTCCGAGTTTCGTCCGACAGTCGCAGGTGCAGGGATATGACATCCGACTCACGGAGGAGCAGCGGCAGCTCCGCATACGTGACCTGGTTTGCGGCGGCCCACTCTTCATCAGGGGTTCTGGTCCACGCGATGACGTTCATGCCGATGCCTTGCGCAATCCGTGCCAGCCGCTTCCCTATGAGGCCGGTCCCGACGATGCCAAGCGTCTTGCCGCTGAGCTGGGTCAGCAGGCCGCGTGGCCACTCGCCGGCCCGCACGCGGGCGTCGAGCTCGGGTACTTTACGGGCCACGGCCAGCATCAGGGCAAGACAGTGCTCAGCTACTGCCTCCGTAGCGGTATCGGGTGTGTTGGTGACCGTAATCTTCATTCGGCTGGCGGCGTCAAGGTCGATGTTGTCCACGCCGGGGCCCCAGCGCGCGATGTGGCGAAGTTCCGGCGAACTTTCGATTACGTGGCGCGTAAAGCGGGATGAGGAGCGGATGCAGATCACCGTGTGGGCGTTTGAAATCCTTTCAAGCAGCTCCACCTCGTCGGTTGGGCGGGTGTCCCACAGCGCCACCTCCGCGCCCGTTGCGGCGCGCAGTCTTGCCAGCGCCGGTGAGTCGGCGATCAGCGGCGGCTGGTCGTCTGGTATCGAGATGTTCACCATGCGGGTTGCTGCAAAGCCTTTCGGGGCGTGGCCAGGGTGTGTTGGCGAAAGGGGGTTGACGCGGGCGGAGACGGCGTGCCGAAATCCGCCAAGGTGTGAATCGCGCCGATGATACGATACCGCACCGACTGCCCGGATGGGCCCGCGTTTTCACCTGAATTCACTACCCGCTCCAACTGCATATGTTCAAAATCTCCGCATGCGGCTGGTCGCTGACAGGCAGGCCGGCAGATGTGCTACAGCGTGTCCGGGGAGCGGGATTCGATGAGATTGATCTGTGGCCATCCGGCTGGTCTGGAATTGCGGGCACGGAACAGATCTCAGCCGCCGGTCTCACGCTCGTGTGCGCAGGCGTATCTACAGTCATCACCCCTCCGGAGACGGGCATGAACGCGCTGGCCGGACCGGAAGCCGGGCGTGTTCTGCCTTACTTCTCGGGCGCCATCGAGCGGGCAGGAGCGCTTGGGGCTCGAGCGGTTTACATGGTCTCGCCGGACATTCGGCTGACAGATGACGCTTATTACGGCAGGGCGATGGCGCGGCTGGCGGATGCGGCGGCGGCGGCGGGAGTCCGCCTGTGCATCGAGCCGCATCCCGGACGGGCGCTGTCAACGTCTGCCGAGACACTGGATTTCGTTCGCCGCGTCGATCACGAAAATCTTTATGTGCTTATAGACCTGGGACATGCGTTGATTTCGGGCGAAGACCCGGCGGACGCGGTCAGGAGCGCGGGTGGGAGGCTGGGCTATGTCCACGTTGACGATAATGACGGCCGGGAGGACCTGCACCTGCCGTTGTTCACCGGTGTGCTCACGCCCGCCGTGGCCGAGGGTTTTCTAGACGCCCTCGCGGAATCGAGCTACGGCGGTGGAATGGGCATCGAGTTGAAGCCGACCGGCGGCGCTCCGTTGTCCGGGCTGGTGGCGGCCCGGGAGTTCATCCGGGGCTGGGAAATACGCCGCGGCATGTAGATAAGGTATCCCCATCTGTAGCTCTCACGGAGGTCGCCTGCCTGAGTAAGGGGACGACAAGCAGTGGCGAGGTTCGCCCGGCCCGCGCGGTGGCGTCATTCGCCCCCCATTCGACCGGCCATTCGAGACGCTCAGGGTGGCGGGCGGCCGACGCGACGGGAACGGTGCTAGTGGACTGAGATGCTTCGAGCGACCTCAGCACGGCACATTGGTGGGCGGGGGTGCCTCGGGGCGTCAGTGCGGATGCGGATGGGTGTGCGAGTGGTCGCTGTGGCCGTGGTGGCTGTGGCCGCCAAGGCTGTACGAGGCGTTCGAATGGTCTCCCGCCAGCCGCTGCCGCATGGCTTCGATGGCGTCCTCGAACACGCTTCTCACCGCGGCGTGCCGCGCCGGTGGGGCCGGGGTCGCCAGAGTGTCGAGCCACGTGAGGCCGCCCTCCATGACGGTGATCAGGTACTCACCGGTCGGGTTGTCGAAAAGTTCGTCGCGCGCGGCCTGCAGGTAAACGGGCGACGTGTGAGCGTTGAAGTGAACCGGCCAGATGTGCTGGGCTATGTGCTCGCTGACGGCCCTCGCGGCAATCCATCCGCTGCCGGGAACTTCGATGGTCTCGGAGAGTTGAGCAGACGTCGTGCCGGCGGGACTCTTTTCCTCCGCCACGACCTTGCCGTTTAGAACGATCTGGAGGGTGTGGAACGGCATGGTGGCGAGGGCAGAGGCCTCGACGTGGAGTGCGCCGCCTCCAGCCGGCAGCTCGATCTCGTCGCCGGGGGAGCGGCCTTCGACCGAAAGCGAAAGCAGCGGACCGCTGGTCGTGTAGGTTCTGCCGGCGCGCACCGCCCTGCCCCACGATTCGAATGAGAATTCGTCGTCACCGATGTTGGCGTAAGTCCTGACGCCGCCGACGGGCATTCCGGCCGACATCTTGTCGGTGCCGCCGATGGCGGAGACGCGGTATCCGCTGTTGAGCAGCCGGTACCATTCGTGGATGGCGAATGTGTCCATCGTAGGCGCCCAGAAGTCGCGCAGTTCGAGGCCATCGACACGGCCTCGGACAACTTCCGCGATCACTTCCGAATACGGGAACGGGAAGTGCGGCACGATGACCACGCCGTCCTGCGCCCGGCATTCGTCGGCCCATTCGCTCATGGCCCGCCATGTCGGGTCGCCGAAGTAGCCCTCCGTCGGCCCGCTTGTGGACATCGGGAAGATCGGCGCGCCCGTGGTGCCCAGCATGGAGATGTGCCCCAGGAAATGCTGCCGGTTCTCGGTCCCGACCCACACGACCGTTTCGTCCCGGCTCTGGAACCCTGCTCGGCCTGTGATGTCGCCAACATTTGTGAAGAGGTCTCCCCACTGGGCTGCCAGCAGGTTGATTATGTTCAGGCCCTCGGCCTGCGCCTCCAGCCATGCCGTATCCGGCGATATGAAGTGGGTATGCGAGTCGGCCGTTATCCAGCCGTCCTTGCGGAGGTCGGTAATGCGGTCGAGGGAGATTTCAAGCTCTTTCTGGCCCGGCTTTATCTCCAGCTTGACCCGTTGGGGAGCGAACTCGAACCCCTTCGATATTTCGGCATACACATCGCCTGCGGGCAGCTCGATCGGGAACTCGCCGTCGACGTATGCGTAGCTGGTTGAGCCAAGTTTCAGGTCAGCACCGTAGTCCTCGAACCAGTTGTCGTTTACCTCGTGGCGGTGGCCGTAGGGCGGGAAGTAGCGGCCGTCGGCGGAGCGGAAGTGGACGCGGGCGGGTGTCGACTTTCCGGTCGTCGCGTCCACGATCTTCACGTTCACCCAGACCCGTTCTTGCGTGAGGATCGTGGCCTTTATCGCGCCGTCCGAGCTGGCGCCCTGCCCGGAGGCGTAGACGTCTGCGAGATCTATCTCTTTGCCGTTCACGGTGAGCGTGGCGTCGTTGGTCGCTGTGACATCGAGGAGGAGATCGTCACCAGCGTGCTCGATATCGGCGTGCTCCCCCCAGCCGTGGACGGGGGACGCGAGCCAGGAATCTGCATCGAAGGGGTTGCTCGGGCGCTGGCGTGCGATGACGCCCATGTCGACTTCGGCGCTGGCCGCGCCGGGGTCGAAGGCTTCTCGGTCTGACGATATGGATATCGTCTGGAGCGCGTTGAGGCGCAGGGGGTGTGCCGATCCTGTGAAGGCCGTGACGGCGCCGATGCCGATCGCTGCGGCGCCGGTCGGCTCGATGCGCAGCTCGGAGATCTGCCTGTCGGGGTGCGGGTTCGGTAGCGCGTAGATGGACCAGGACGACGGCGCTGCGCCCTGATCGACGCCCTGTACTTTCTCGACCGGTCCGAACTCGCCCACGTTGACGATGGTCTGCATCCGACCCCACGTGTTCTTCGGGTACGGGCCACGGTGGTCGAGTGGCATTCCTTCCTGGTGTGGGCGCGCCGCGAAGGCGCTCTGCATGCGTGAGGACACCTGGTTGATCTCGAACCTGCGGCGCACGGGGGTGCGGTGCTCGGAGCCGTCTTCGTAAATAAGGACGTAGTCGGCCAGGTGCTCGCCGGGGGCGGTGACTACCGGCGAGGCGTAGTCCGCGGTCTGCGGGTCTGCGAAGTCGCCGACGGGGACTGTGGTGGATGCGCGCGAATCACAGATGTGGGCGAATACCAGATACGTCGCGTTGCTTCCGATGGCGAGGGAGACTGTGGCCGATGAGCCGTCTGCTCCGGCTACCGCAAGTGAGGGCGATGTGCCGTCTGCGAGGTCGAACGGGACTCCCCAGAACGACTGGCGGCCGTATGGAAGGCGGCCGATGTCTGAAGCTGTTGCCTCGGACCATGGCGAGGCGTCTGTGGCCGAGTGCGACAGGATTGCCGTAAGGGAGAGCGGTGTAGATTTCGACATCCGGAGAGTCTCCTTTGAAGGGAACGCAGCCGCCGGCACACCCCACGGAATTTGGGGTAGGTGCGGGGCATGATAGAGCAGAGTGCTGTCGAGCGGGCGATGTAGTAAGCGCCGACCTGCTAACCTCAATAATCGTCAAATAACCCGGCGACGCCACAAAGTCATTGGTTGCCCGACAAAAGATTCGGCCGGCGATATAGTTTGACCTTCGTAACCGACATCAATTCGCCGCCCCCGCGCGCCACCTTCCGGAGTTTTCTCGACGAGCCGGACCGCTTCGTGTTCGCCGTCGAGATCGAGACTACGCGCGGCCTGGCGATGGAAGAGCCGGCCAGCCGGACCGCGAGGCTGGCGAACGATCTCGTCGAATTCGACGGGGTAGACCTTCTTGCCCTGACGGACAATCCAAGCGGAAACCCGAACATCCGGCCGGAGGCGCTGGGGCTGCAGATGCACGAGCGCGGCCAGGAAGTGATCATCAACGTCTCGTGCAAGGACTACAACCGCAACGGCATCGAGAGCCGCCTGTGGGCGCTAGGCAGTTACGGCTTCGACAACGTCCTGGCGCTGACGGGCGACTATCCGCAAGCGGGGTACGCGGGGCAGGCCCAGCCAGTCTTCGACATCGATTCGGTCGGCCTGCTGGAGATGATGCGCCGGCTGAATGAGGGCTATCCGCCGCCGGACCGGTCGCGCGGCGCCCGGACGCCTACGGTGCGGACATCTTTCTTCCCCGGCGTCGCCGTCTCGCCGTTCAAGCGCCAGGAGTCGGAGTACCTGCCGCAGCTCTTCAAGCTGCAGTACAAAGTCGAGACCGGGGCCAGGTGGGCGATTACCCAGATAGGCTTCGACTCGCGCAAGCTGGACGAGTTGCGCCGATATGTCGAGCTGAAGGGGATGGGTATTCCCCTGATCGGGTCTGTATTTATCCTGAGTGCGCCTGCGGCGCGGCTCTTCAGGCGCTGGGGCATTCCCGGCATCGCGGCGTCGAATGATCTCGTGGCGCTCGCGGAAAAGCATGCGCAGTCGGAAGATCGCGGGCGGGAGTTCTTTCTCGAGTTCGCGGCCAAACAGATCGCGGTGCTCAAGGGGCTCGGATATCGCGGCGTCTACCTCTCCGGCAGGCCGAGCATGCGGCACATCGAGGCGATTTTTGAGATCGAGCGGTCGTTCGGAGCTGATGACTGGAAGGGGTTCGCCCGGGAGATCCAGTATCCGCTTGACGACGAGTTCTACTACTTCGAGCGGGACGGAAAGACGGAGCTCAGTTCGGAGGAGATCAACCGCGACTACCTTGCATCGAAGACCCGTGCTGCGAGGCTAAAAAAACGGGCCACGTTGTCCCCGGCGTTTTCGGCCGGAAAGTTCTGGCACGATCATTTCTTCGAGTCCGGCTCGATCGGCTTCAAGGGTGGCAGGCTGGCCTACAAGGCCATTGAACGGTCGCCGGGTATCGTGAAGTCGGCCGCGCACGCGCTTGAGCAGATCGCCAAGGTGCCGGTATATGGCTGCCGTGATTGCGGTGACTGCTCGCTCCCGGACATCGCGTATCTTTGTCCTGAGTCGCAGTGCGCCAAGAACCAGCGGAACGGCCCATGCGGCGGGACGAAGGACGTGAAATGCGAGGTGCTGGACAAGGACTGCATCTGGTCGCGCGCCTACGATCGTCTGAAGGCGGTCGGCCGGGAGGAAGATATGCTTGAGCGGCCGGTAGTATTCAAGAACGCGGCATTGCAGGGAACCTCGGCCTGGGGCAATACGTTCTTGGGTCGAGACCACCATTCGGAGACGTCTGAGGGTCAGGCAAGCAGGTAAGCGGCGATCATGAGCAGATTTATTGGTGGGTCGGACGATTTCACGGTCATCGGCGAGAACATTCACGCCTCGCGGGTGGTGCTCCGGAACGGCCGCCGCGCGGTTACGCTGGACGATGGCACGGAGGCGGTGACGTGGAAGGACGGGAGCGGCGAAGAGCGGCTGCTGACCTTGCCCGAACATTTCAAAGAGTCGCAGGCGTACGGGCAGAACCAGCATAAGCACTTCATGATCGCGATCTGGAAGGGCGTCCACGGCGATGCGGATGAGAGCGCAGATGGCGCGGCTTTCGTGCAGCGGGAGGCGGTGCGGCAGGCAGAGGCGGGGGCGAATTTTCTCGATCTGAACGTTGACGAAGTGTCGCCAAATGTGGATGAGCAGACGCGGTCGATGCGCTGGCTCGTGGAGACCGTCCAGCAGGTGGCGACGGTCCCGTTAAGCATTGACTCTTCGCTTCCGGCGATCATCGAGGAGGGCCTTGCGGCATATGATGGCAGCGCCGGCAGGCCGATGCTGAACTCGGTGGCCCTGGAGCGCATCGATACGCTGGATCTGGTAACGAAGCACAACGCCCACGTGGTAATCACGGCGGCTGGCCGGGATGGCATGCCGGACAATACCGATGAGCGCGTCGAAAACGTATCTGAGGTGCTTGAGGCGGCACTGTCGGCGGGGATACCGCCGGGCGATATTCACATCGACGGGCTGGTCTTCCCTATCGCTGTGGACGGCAGATACGGGATGGACTACCTGAACGCCATCACCAAGCTCAGAGATAAATTCGGAGCCGATGTTCACATTGGCGGCGGCCTGAGCAACGTGTCTTTCGGCATCCCGAACCGGCGGCTGGTCAATGACGTGTTCCTGCATATGGCGATCGAGCACGGCGCCGATAGCGGCATCATCGACCCGATCACGACGAAAGTGGCACGATCACTGGATCTGGATACCGACTCCGAGCCGGTGCAACTAGCGTTGGACATGCTTCACGGGAACGACGATTACTGCATGAACTACATCACGGCCCATCGAGATGGGCGGCTTCGGCGAGGTTGACGCGTATGGCCAGTGTGAGGGTGATGTACTGGAAGGAGATTCCGGCGCAGGTCCAGGCCGAGGACGAGAACGGCAAAGCGTCGGCGCCACTTGCGGGTCGCTTTCAGGAGGGGATCGACGCCATAGCCATGTTCGACGGAAGCGCCGGCACGGACGATTATCTGATGGCCTGGGAGCTGCGCGACTATAGCGAGGTCGACGGTGCGGCAGCGGATGCGGCGAATATGGTCGCCGAGCGGTTCAACAGCGGATTTCCGCTCGATTTCGTGGCGCGTATTCGGGATCTTCAAAACTCCGGGCAACGCGATACGTCGCCGGGATCCATTGACGACTGGCTGCCGCCTGAGTAGCGCTAGTGACAGGCCAAGTACAATTGATCTCACGTTACGAGACCGCCACTCGCCCGGGGGCGTACAGGCACTGATGACGATTTCGACGAAAACCAAAGAGCCGCTACTTGACCGCCTGCTCAGAGGCGACGTGTTGATATCGGACGGCGGAAGCGGCACGTATCTGCAGGTCAACGGGCTCGAGCCTGGCGGCTGCCCCGAGCTGATGAACGTCGAACGGCCGGAAATCATCCGGCAGATGGCGGCCGATTTTTTTGCGGCCGGCTCCAACATGGTATTGACGAACTCTTTCGGCGGGAATCGTTTCGGCCTGGACCGATACGGGTTCGGAGACCGCGTGAAAGAGTTCAACAAGGCGGCCGCGGAGATCGCGCTCAGCGCCTCTCCGGACGATGGCTATGTGGCCGGCTCGATGGGTCCGACGGGCGTGTTCATGCAGCCGTTGGGCGATGTAACTGAAGACGAGATGTATGACGTGCTGAAAGAGCAGGCGATGGCGCTGGCCGATGGCGGGGCGGACGCGATCCTGATCGAGACGATGATTTCCTCAGACGAGGCAGTCGTCGGCATCCGGGCGGTCAAAGAGAATACCGGTCTGCCGGTGATGGCCACTATGACCTTCGATAAAGGGCCGCGCGGCTATTTCACGATGATGGGCGACACGCCGGAAGATGCGATGAAAAAGCTCCTGGACGCCGGCGCCGACATCATCGGCACGAACTGCGGTAACGGCGCGGACGTCATGCTGGAGCTGATCAAGCGAATCCGGCCGTTGACGGACAAGCCGATACTGATTCACAGCAATGCGGGAATCCCCGCGATCGAACACGGGGTTGTGGTGTAT
>JADFHP010000183.1 GCA_022567135.1 Chloroflexota bacterium | reverse complement strand
TGCCGCTCGACGATCTGACGGACGGCAAGGCCTGGGTGACGTGGGAGTTCAATGGCGAACCCCTGGAGCCGCAGCACGGAGGCCCAGCCCGCCTGCTGGTGCCGCACCTGTACCTGTGGAAGAGCGCAAAGTGGGTCAACGGGCTGCGTTTCATGGATGCCGACGCCCCAGGCTTCTGGGAGGCGTCCGGCTACCACATGCGCGGCGACCCATGGCGGGAAGAGCGCTACTGGGGCGACTAGGGCGCGAGCGCCCCTTACGTCATCATGCGCCGAATCGAATGGCAGGCCGCCACAGTCGAGCAGATCACCGTCGAGACGCCCAGGGTGAAATCGTTCTCGCTGCGTCCGAGCCGATGGCATCCCTTCAGGGCCGGCCAGCACTATGACATCCGCCTGACCGCCCCAGACGGATATCAGGCACAGCGCAGCTACTCGATCGCATCGGCGCCCGAAAACCAGGGCGTCCTGGACTTCACGATCGAGCTGATTCCTGATGGCGAGATTTCACCCTTCTTCCATCAGGTCGTCGAAATCGGCGACCAGATCGAGATCAGAGGCCCCATCGGCGGACCGTTTACATGGTCGGTCGCGGACGGCGGCCCCCTGCTGCTCATCGGCGGCGGATCAGGCATCGTTCCGCTGATGTCGATGCTCCGCCATAGACGCGAGGCGGCAGAATCACCAGACAGACCGGACACCGCCCTGCTCTACAGCTCCCGCACCATGGCAGACGTCATCTACCGGCGCGAGCTGGATGAGATGCCAGCGCCGGAGGAGACCATCTCCATCCATCACACACTCACTCGAGGCGCGCCGCCAGGCTGGCGGGGCTATTCCCGGCGTGTGGATGCAGAGATGATTGCGGAGGTCGCAGATCTCCTCGGGTCAGTCGGCGTGGCGTATATCTGCGGCCCCGATGGCTTCGTAGAGACGGTGGCCGATCTCCTGGTGGCCCGCGGCGTCACGCCGGAGTCCATCCACACCGAGCGCTTCGGGCCATCCGGACCGCAGGCATAGTCGATAGGGAGACGCCGGGCGAATGCCGACTGCGGAGCAATTAAAACGCCGCCCCGGCCGTGAGGCGATGGAGCGCCTGCTCTCGGAGATCGCTCCGGGTGGCCGAATAACGTCCATCACGAGGCTTCGCGGCGGGATCTCCTGCGGAATGCACGGCGTGAACATCACCGAGAAGTCCGGTGCGAAGTTACGTATCGTGGTCCGCCGCTACAACAACTACTGGGCGGAGAACGATCCTGACGTCGCCAGCCGCGAGTTCAAGACGCTGGAACTTCTCGCAAAAACGGACGTTCCTGCGCCACAGCCGATATGGTTTGAAACCAGTGGCGATATTTTCGGCGCACCCACCATCGTCCAGAGCCGTCTGCCGGGTCGCGCCGATCTCGCCCCGGCCGACCTCGATGCGTGGCTGGACCGGCTGGCCGACGCGCTCGCGGCGTTGCATCGCGCAGAGTTCGACTCAGCCGCCACGGCCCATCTCAAAAGCCATCCGGAACGACTGGCCCGGGATATAAAGAGCGAGGGCCTTATCAGGCGATGCGCGAAGCATCCGGACGGAGAACGAGTGCTCAGGGTTCTCGATTCGTCGTGGCCGGCCATGCCAGGCCAGACGCTCATACACACGGACTACTGGCCGGGCAATACCGTCTGGTCACGCGGAAAGCTAACTGGAATCGTCGACTGGGAGATGCCGGCGCTTGGCGAGCCCGCATATGACGTCGCATACTGCCGCCAGGACCTGGCCATGCTGTTCGGCCTGGATGCCGCCGATCGTTTCCTTACGCACTACGAGGATGTGATCGGCAGCCGGATAGAACAGCCCCACTTCTGGGACCTGCTCGTCGCCACACGAGCCATGGGGATCCTTTCACTCTGGCTACCCGGCTATCTCGACCTTGGCCGCACCGACATCACCAAACCCGTGATGCGTCGCAGGTTCCGGGAGTTCATTCAGCGCGCACTGGCCTCGGCCTGAGCCAGTCCCCCGCCGCCGCCGCCAGCGCCGTGCGGCCATCCGTGCACACCCCGCTATCAGGAGCGTTCCGGGCCTGCTAGAAGTACCTGCTGAACTCTTCCAGGACCTCGGCCAGGTCTTCTTCGGCCGCTCCCTGGAACTCTGCGCCGGTAGCCTCGGCAAGCATCCGGCCAATATCGAGGTCCGCGTCATCGCCGATGCCGATGAAGAAGATCTGTATCGGGTGCTTGGTTTCGATCGCCAGGCTGTGGCCGATTACTTCCTGCTTGCTCACCAGCCTGCCGCTCGCTTCCCGCGGGCCATCGATGGACTGAGATTTGCAACCGCCGAAACTCGTGATATCGACCTCATTGCGCGACGTGGTCCGGATGAGATCGTCCAGACGCGTCTGGCAGCGGTTGGCCTGGCCGTCCGTCAGGACCACGACGGCTCGAATCGCGTCCGCCTCGCCCTCCGCCGCGTCCGTCATCTCGATACCGGCCCTGATCGCGTCGTAGAGAGCCGTCTCACCCCCGGCGCGCATGTCCTCAACCAGACCTTCGATCTTCCTTTTGTGATCGGCAGTAAGAAGAGCCACCGGGACACGGTCGTTCACCGCATCGTCAAACGTGACGAACCCCACCTGATTATTGCTGGCGGTGGCGTTGAGTGCGCCGAACATCCCTTCTCTGGCCTGCTGGATATTGCCGCCCAGCATCGACCCGGAAGTGTCCACAACGAACGTCACGATGCCGGGCCGCTTGATGTCCACCCATGCCGCATCGATTGCCGCCGCTACTTCAGGCTTCGTCAGCGAAGGATTCAGCACGACACGCGGCGGGTTCGGATTCAGCCCGAACTCGGTCGTGATCTTGCTCGCGGGATCCCGGAGCGAGATGTCCGTGCCCGGCCGGAAACCCGCCGCCATGAACGCACGCTGCTGTTCATCCTGCCGGATGTAGTCGATCCACACCTTCGCCGCTTCTGCCTGATCCAGTGACACCCAGTCGGCATTGACGATGCAGGCGCAGTTGTTGCGCGGCATCGCGCCTTCCTTCGGGTAGATCATCACCATCGACTCGGTGATGGGCGGAGCCGTGGTCTTTATCCCATTCAAGAAGGACCGTTCGGTACCTTCGTACAGGTGGATCAGGTTGTCCTCCGGCATGATGAAGAAGTGCCCAAACCCGGTGCCCTGATAGATCTTCGTGTTCAGGACCGTAGTCCCGATCGTGTAGTGGTCGATCAGGGTCTGGAAGTTCTTGACGTATTTGATTACATCCGGATCGTTCACGTCTTCGATCGTGAGATCCTCCGGCGCCTTGCCGGCCGCAATCGAGTAGAGGCTGAGGTGCAGGCTCCGCCCGGTGCTGGAGGTGGTCGGGT
>JADFHP010000009.1 GCA_022567135.1 Chloroflexota bacterium | reverse complement strand
GAACGCGATGAGGAGTATCGCCGTCTCTAGTCCGGTGATGCCCCGCTGGTCTGAAATCAGTGGCTTCTCGCTCGCCATGTAGCTTTTCCCCGCATCTGGCGTCCACGCGTGCGCCGCGCGTTTGTTGCATGGAGACTACCGATGGGCGGTCTCCGCGACCAGTCCACATTCCAAATTACAGGGATGATTCTGGGGAGTCCGTAGAGAGACCCACAACTCCGCATACGGGTCTATACCCATTGAAGAGCGGGTAAATACTGCCAACGAATAGCCGTGCCTTATGATCCCGCCATCGTTGAAGAGTCGAATTTGGAAGGGCCGGAAGGGCGAAAATGGACAGTCAGAACGGTATTTTCGATGCTGTGATTCGGGGTGGCCGGATTGTCACGGCCACCGACGTGGCAGACGGAGACATAGGTATATCGGGCGGGGTGATCGCCGCCATTGAAGCACCCGGCTCGCTCACGTCTGCGGCAAAATTTATTGACCTCCCGGGCAAGATCGTGTTTCCGGGCCTCATCGATTGCCACTGTCACTTCCGGGGGTGGGAGGACTACGGGCTTGCAAGCCGGATGGCCGCAGCGGCAGGACTCACCACCATCATTCCCTTCGCGATTACCGACACGGAGAATGGTGAGACCCTGCCGGATGCGATTGATCGCCACCGCGGGCAACTCGAAGGTTCGTCCGTCCTCGATGTGTCGTTCCACTTCCAGCTCGGCGCCGATCCACGGATTCTCGAGGGAATACCCGCCGCCATCGAAAAGGGCGTGCGGTCGTTCAAGATGTTCATGGCCTACAAGACACGCCGTCCGCCTGTCATGGTCAGCGACGAGTTCATTCTCCGGGCGATGGACGTGGCGGGAGCGAACGGCGGCCTCATCCAGCTTCACGCCGAGAACGGTGAGGTGATCTACTACCTCGAGCGGCAGTTTCAGGCCGAGGGCCGGGTCAAGCCCACAGACTTCCCTGACGCCGCTCCGCCGTGGGTGGAGGGCGACGCCGTTCAGCGCGCCATAACCCTCGCAAAGACCTCCGGATGCCCGACGTATATCGTTCACCTGAGCACCCAGGTTGGACTACAGGCCATTGTCCGGGCACGCGAAGACGGTGAGCGCGTCTGGACCGAAACCTGCCCGCAGTATCTGCTTCTGGCCGCCGAAGACCACGAGAAGTGGGGGCCTCTGCTGAAGATAGGACCGCCTCTCAGACCAGGCAGCGGACCGGACCGAGAGGCGCTGTGGGATGGCCTCAAGAACGGCGCGATCTCGTGCATTGGCAGTGATCATTCACCACATCCGAAAGAGACCAAGGAGCTGGGCTGGGACAACATCTTCGATCAGGCCGACGGAACCCCTGTGCCGTACGGAGCCCCATCGATAGAGACACTGGCCCAGCTGGTCTACTCAAAGGGCGTAGGGGAACGCGGCTTTCCGCTTCCGTACGTGGCGCGAGTCCTGTCCGAGAATCCGGCCCGGATATTTGGCCTCTACCCGCGGAAGGGAGTAATTCAGGTCGGCTCTGATGCCGACTTCACGATCATCGATCCCGATCAGAAGGTCCGAATTACCGAAGACCGCCTCCTGGGCAAGGCCGGGTATACGCCTTACGAGGGTTGGGAGATGGACGGCGCCATCACGATGTCCCTGCTGCGCGGCGAGGTCCTGATGGAAAACGGTCGGATCGTGGGCGCGCCCGGTTTTGGCAGGTTCCTGGAAAGCGGCCCGCCCGTTGATCCCGTGTAGGTCGTAGCCGCGGGCCGGATACGCCGCCCTCCTTGCCCATCCTGACCGGCGCGAAACGGACGCCCATCCGGGCGTCCGTTTCTACTTTATCCGTATGGCGTAGTGAACCTACTCCACTGCGACCGGCTCGATCGGCACGCTATCGGCGTCGATCACAGGATCAACCTTAGAGCCATCCTCGACCCCCGGCTCATCGGCAGGCACGATACCGTCGATGCCTTCGATACCCTGGATCTCTTGCAGCAGCTTCAGGTCGTCTTCGGTGACAACGCCGTCGCCATTTATGTCTTCAGTGAATCCGATCGCGCTTTCCAGCAGCTTCAGGTCGTCTTCGGTGACAACGCCGTCGCCATTTATGTCTTCAATGGCTCCGATCGCGCTTTCCAGCAAGTCGAACACGCCGATTTCCAGGTCGCGTCTCCGGTCGTCCACAAAGTCCTCAGCATTCCGAATCTGCCGCTCGAGAACACGCGCCTCCTTTCGGAGGTCCTTGAGCCTGATCTCAATCTCGCGAATTCGAATCCTGATCGGCTGGAGAAGCTCGGCTTCGAGCCGGTTGGCTTCTTCCTCGATCTTATTGCGACGACCATCGAACGAGTTGAAGATCGTCTTCATCTCACGCTCGATAACGAAACGCTCGTCATCCAGCGCGAATCGGCGCAACTGCAGTTCGCTGAACGCGGCGTCCATCTCGCCCTGAACGTCTCGCATGCTCAATTCGGCGCTTCGGTAGAAGTCCTGAAGCTGGTCGTCCAGTGACCAGAGTACATCTTCGAGTGCTCGAGTCCGGTCCTGCAAGGCCCCTTCCATCTCGTAGGCCTTGCGCTGCAGCTCCTCGATTTGACGCTGGTTGCCCTGTGCGGTTGATCCGGACTCCTCGGCGAGCTGGTACAGAATGCCGTTGAGTTCGTCAATCTGCTCGTAGATGTGCTGAGCAGGATCTCCCGAGTACAGGTTGTTGACCTGCCCATCCAGAGTAGAGCGATGACCTTCAAGCTTGCTGATCCGCGCCTGATAGTCATCTTCCAGGTCGCCTACCTGGCTGATGAGGGACTGGAGGTAGGTGTCGTCAGTACTGCCCGACACACCACTGGACTGGCTCTCCAGCTCTTCGATCTCGAATCTGACGATGTCGATCTGGGACTGCCAGAACAGCGACTCTTCATTGATGCTGCGATCGATGCCGGCCAACTGCTGGTAGTACGGCTCAGCCTCACTGTCCCGCAGGAGCTTCAGATCGGAAATCTCACTCTCAAGCGAGTCGATCGTTGCCGCATTGTCGTCGTTCAGAGTGACCGCGCTGGTCGTCTCCAGCGATGCCGACACGTCAGCGATCTCTGCGTTGATCTCGTCAACTCGAGCCTGGTGTGGGGCGACCGCCGCGTCGCGATCGGCTTCAATCACCGCAATCGCTGAGTCGGTGGTGCTGTAAATGGCTCCGATCTCGGCCTCGAACCCGGCGATCTCGCCCTCGAGGGCCAGAACTGCGTCGGTCGTGGAGGCGGTTCCATCATCCACATCGGTAAGTTCAAGCTTAAGGACGGTAACCTTGTCCTGAAGCGGACCGACGAGGGCGTCCTCATCTGCGATTAGTGCGTCAATATCAGACTCCGCGGCAGCTTTGAGTGCGGCAATGGCGTCAAGCTCGCTCTGCAATTCCGCATTGAGCGCATCCAGCGTGGCTGTATGGGCCGGGTCGGCCGACGACGTCGTGCCGGTTGAGGCCGATAGCTGCGATACCTCCGCCTCCAGGGCGGCAATATCGGAGTCGTAGGCAGACAGGATGGCGTTCAACTCGCCTTCTGCGACGTTCCGGCTGTCGTACAGTCCCGACAGGACGCTGTCACGCGCCGACTCCAGGAACGCGATGTTGGCCTCAAGCGATGAGATTTCCGCCTCGACCCCGAACGCATCCGCGCCGAACTCGCTGAGGTTGAACTTCTCTTCCTCAATCTGGCGATATAGATCGTCGATAGGCCCTCGGCCCCAGTTGTAGAGGTTATTCAATTCGTTGTTGATCTGATCAAGCTCGAACCAGAGGTTTGACGCATCACCGTCAACGTCTTGCTGAACCTGGCTCGCCTCGTTGTAGAGGGCGTTGATCTTGTCGTTGATCTCGTGGACTCGCTCATTCGTGTGCGGATCCGACCAGTTGAACGCCTGGCTCAGGAGGTTGATCCGGTCGTAGATCTCCTCGACCGGATCCCAGCCGCGCCGATAAAGCTGGTCGAGCTCGCGCTGTAGCTCGTATCGCTCGTCTTCCAGGGTCTGCGCTTCGGGTGACCGGTATGGGTCGAACGCGCCGCCATTGAAGTGATTTTGGAGTTCGCGCTCCTCCAGCTCTATCTCGCGATACTGGCGCTCGATGTCCTGGAATCTGGCCTCGAAGTCCTGCTGTACGACGAAAAGCTCGCCGCCCGGCGCCCACGGATCTTCGTGTGACTCCCAGAGCGGCCTGAGAACGGTTTCCTCAATATCGCGCTCCTGGAAATAGAGATCCTCCAACTCATCCTTGAGCGGCTCGATCTCGTTTTCGATCAGTGCGCGGAGTTCGTCCTCCAGCGGCCGAACCTCGGTGTCTTCGAGGTCACGTACCTGCCTGCCCGTCTCAACGGCGTCCCGAGCGCTTTGCGTAGCCAGCGCCTCACAGGCCGTGCCGGCGAGCACGAATGCGCCCAGTGCCAGCGGCCATAGGCGCCTGAGGTTCAAAATCAAATTACTCTTGCCCATCTCGTTGCCCTACCCATTTCCGGGGGTCTTTTTCGCATTTCCCGCACGCTGCGACCTCGCGTTAGGAGCGGTGATCAGTTGATTGACCGCATCCCGTCCTCTTTCCCGGATACAACGCTTCAGCCAGTCTCCGGCATATCGACCGGCAAAAGGACTCAATCAGGGCTCGTGCTCGTGAGCCGAAGGGTCCAGGAGCCTGCGCGAGACCGACTAGTAAGCACACCGACACTGAGACGGCCGTAGAGTGGAATCCGCGGCCCTGCCTGCGCGAATGAACCAGTTGGGCGCAATATGTTTCGCGGCACATGTCGCGAAAATCGCTTCTCACACTCTTCGGGTTTCCGTACCCGAAAGCTGCGGGCCGTGTTGGTTCGTACAGGTGTTAGTGTTGTCCGCCAGTGTCCGACTTCTCACCCGGATGAATTGCAAGGCATATTGCCTGCATCGCATCGGGCAGCGGCCAATGACGGCGATGCTGACCTGATACGGGAGAGGCGCTTGCTTCGAATTCCAGCCATGCGATACCTGCTCCCCGTGCTGATGGTGTTGGTATTCGTCGCATGCAGCAGCGATGAGGCGCCGGCCGCGCCGGCTGTAGTCGCCACGGCCCCCCCGGCGATTGCGCCCTCTCCCACCGCCACGCCGCCGCCCGATGGCACTCTGGAGAGCAGCCCGGCGGCTGAGCCCCGTGAACCGGGTGAACTGGCGGACGTGGACACCCTGACGGCAAGCGCGTTCGAGCACGTTCGGGCGTTGGTCAACGAGTTGCCGCCCAGGACCTCGACAACTCCGGGCGAGCTGGCCGCCGCGGATTATCTGCGGAATCAGTTGCTGGGATTTGGCTATGGCACATCCCTTCAAGGGTTCTCCGTCCCACTAATTCCACCGGAAGGGCAGTTCGTGATCGTCGAGGGCGCGCCGATCCGGTCGATCACGGCCCGGGTCATTCAGGGAAGCGCAGAGGGAGTTGTCACGGGGCCGCTCGTCTACGTGGATCTTGGCCGCGAAGAGGAGTTGCCGTCCGAAGGCCTGGAAGGCGCCATCGCGCTTATCGAGCGCGGCATCATTCCCTTCTTCCAGAAAGTTCGCAACGTAGCCGCGGCAGGTGCGATCGGCGCGGTTATCTTCAACAACGACCAGGGCCTCTTCAGCGGAACCTTCGGGGAACGGCTCGAGACGCCGACTACCGGGATATCACGCGCCGATGGGCAAGAACTGGTGCGCGCCCTGCGGGCAGGACCGGTGACGGCCACCGTGAGCCTCGTTGCGGACATGGCCTCGAGCCAGAACGTCGTCGCGATCAAGCCGGCCGCTTCTGGCGACGCGGGTGGCGACACGGAGATAATCATCCTCGGGGGCCACTACGATACGGTGCCGCAGGCGCCCGGCGCGAACGACAACGCCGCGGGCGTCGCAGTCGCCGTTGAGATTGCATCACGGCTGGCCGATATCGACCTGCCCTATGAGTTGCGGGTAGTCCTGTTCGGCTCGGAAGAGCTGGGGCTGCTTGGAAGCCGCCACTATGTCTCTACGCTGTCGCCCGCCGAGATCGCACGGACGACGCTGATGCTCAACCTGGACGCCCTCGGCGCCGGACAGTTGGAGGTGATCGGCGACCGGCCACTCGTCAACGCAGTCATGGAGATCGCCGAATCCGAAGGCATCCGCATGCGTCAGGGGGTGACACCGCTGGGCGCCAGCAGCGATCACGCATCATTCCGGGCCGTGGGGATCCCCGTCGTATTTATCGTTGGCAGCGACGGCTCCCGGCTGCACACGCCGAATGACACGATACTGGGTGTTCGGCAGGAACTCCTGGGGCAGGCTGTACTCATAAGCCTCAGGGGGTTGCTGGGAGGGTTTACTATCGACAACCCTCCCTCCGTGTTCTCTCTCACGGCAGACTAGTCCGATTCCGGCGCGTACCACGGCCGCAGCGCAATCTTCCAGTAGCACCACTTGGCGCCGGCCCGAAACCCCGAAACCGAGAGGGAGGGTGCCAGAGGGAAAATGCAAGAAAGATCGTTCCGCAGCCGGAGCTACCAGTACTCGGTACCCGGCTCGCCCTTCATCGGGCCGACGATCTCATGAGTCACCCAGCCCCCGTAGTTGTAGCGGTTGCCGCCGGGCTGGGCGGAGGCCCTTTCACCATCGACGTAACAGTCGACCAGCCCGGGGAAAAAGCCGTAGTAGCCGGCGATTTCATCGTACTCGGCCTCGGGTTCCGGATATGACCATGCGGCCGTCTTGATTACTTCGCTGATTGCCGCGCCCCCACAGATCAGGTCGAAGTACGTGGCCGTTCCCTTCCACTCGCACGCCGATGTCCGCCTGGAAGGCCGCAGAGCAGACGTGGCAACGTCAGCCGGGGGCACGTAATAGACGGGAGCGCCGTACGTTTCCAGAACTCTGACTGCCCGTACAGAGCGCGCGATTTCCAATTCGCCATAAGCCACTCTGATCTCACGCTTCGCCGCTTTAACTACTGGCGGCCGCGGGTAATCCCAGACAGACTCCTGGCCGGGACCGGCCTGAATTCGCTTCAACACGGCCCTACGACTGAGCGCGTGTTCTCCCAGAACCGCCAGATCGAGTCGCCGGCAATAAGGCCCCAGAGCGGCGTATTTGGTGCGAGAGGAGCCACGATCGAGTTGATACCTGAGCCCATGCGAAAGGGGACTAGAGCGCCGGACGATTCTGACATTGCGAAGTCCCAGCATGTTTCAATTCCGATCGACAAGAGTCGGCCGGCCGGCGCCGGGCGGATAGTGGCGTACTCTCGGAAAAAATCCAGCGCCCTGCCCTCCGTCCATCGGTGGGGCGGCGGAGAAGGAGTCACCACGATCACTTTCGGCCGTTTATCGAAGTTCTCCTTGATATTGCTGATCTCGCCGGGCAGAAAGATGGCGAGCAGGATTGCGATAACACCGATTCCTAGAACGATTATGACGCGACCCGATGGATTGCGAATTGACTGCCGCAGGCTTGTTTGAGATTTTCTGATATCGTCCATAGAATTGGCCGGGATTCCCGCCCGCCTTATTGTCCTCCTTCTGTCGCCCGATGGGAAAAGGCCGAATACAGGCGGCTGGAAGCGATACCGCCGAGTTTCGTTCAGTCGTGCACTGGCGTTACAAGAATCATCTGTGTGAATTCAGCATCATATGATCGTCTGGCCCGGCTGGAGCAACTTGTCCGCGCCCGGCTAATCGACCCATCGGCCGCCCGGGATCCCGCCCGCCGAACGCCCCCATTGACGCTGAAAAAGGCAATCATTCCATGACAACCGCCTCAGGGACAACCGCCTCAGGGACAACCGCCTCAGGGACAACCGCCTCAGGGACAACCGCCTCAGGGACAACCGCCTCAGGCACGCGCCCACAGACACCGGACCCCGAGTCACCGGCGGAACTCACCGCCCGGTACGACGAAATTCGCGCCTTTACCGAGAAGCTGTGCGAAACGATGGTCACCGAGGACTACGTAGTCCAGACGATGCCGGATGTGAGTCCGACGAAGTGGCACCTCGGCCATACGACATGGTTTTTCGAGGCGTTCATCCTGCAGGACAGGCTTCCGGGCTATGTCTCCCCTAACCCGCAGTACAACTATCTATTCAACTCCTATTACAACGGGATTGGCGACCAGTGGTTCCGGCCACAGCGGGGACTCCTGTCCCGTCCGACAGTCAGTGAGGTCTACGATTTTCGGCACTTTGCGGATGAGAAGATGCACGACCTGCTGGACCGGATGGATCGCGATGTGGACCCGGACCGCCTGCGTGAGCTGACAATACTGGGAGTCAACCATGAACAACAGCACCAGGAACTTCTTCTCACCGACATCAAGCACGTTTTCTCAATCAACCCCCTGAATCCGTATCTCATAGAACTCGCGCCCGACGCGGAGCCGCTGGGCGTGCCGAATATGGAGTTCCTGGGCTTCGATGGCGGCCTCACTGAGGTCGGATACGACGGTGGACAGTTCCACTTCGATAACGAAGGCCCTATCCACCAGACGCTGGTGAGACCGTTCGAAATAGCATCCCGGCTGGTGACGAACGGCGAGTTTATCGAGTTCATCGAAGCCGGAGAGTACCAGCGCCCTGCCAACTGGCTCGACAAAGGCTGGCAAACCGTCCAGAGCGAAGACTGGAAGGCGCCGCTTTACTGGGAAAAAACGGAGCAGGGCTGGACCCACTACACGCTGGGCGGCAGACGCCCGGTCAATCCGGACGAGCCCGTCGTTCACGTGAGCTACTTCGAGGCCGATGCCTATGCCAGGTGGAAGGGGATGCGGCTTCCCAACGAACATGAATGGGAAGTTGCCGCCCGTGAAGCGGATACGCCGATCGCCACGTTCGTGGACACGCTCCGCTGCCACCCCTCTGCGCTCTCAAAGGACGCGCCATCGGGCAAACTCCACCAGATGTTCGGAGAGGTATGGGAGTGGACGATGAGTCCATACTCGCCGTATCCCGGATATGCGCCTTTGCCCGGCGCGGTGGGCGAATACAACGGCAAGTGGATGGTGGACCAGATGGTCCTCCGCGGCGGATCATGCGCCACTTCTGAATCGCACATCAGGCCGACATACCGGAACTTCTTCCCCGCCGATGCCCGGTGGCAGTTCATGGGCATCCGCCTTGCTCGGGACGCCAGGTAGTTACCCGTGGTATATATCACACTCCCCAACACAGGAGGCTACTCGCGGAGGGACCGGACCTCCGATGAGTTCAAGGTAGTTTCTGGCGCGACTGTCGCGGCCGACGGCGCCATAGTAGCGTCACCCCCCCCGGCCCCCGCGATTATGGACGAAATCATCCAGGGCCTCAGCGGACGCCAGAAGATGCTGCCGTCGAAGCTTTTCTATGACGAGCGCGGCTCGCAACTCTTCGACGAAATCTGCAATCTCAGCGAGTACTACGTCACCCGCACGGAAACGGCGCTGATGGAAAGCTACGCTGATGAGATAGCCACCGAGCTGGGCGCCGGGGCGATGTTGATCGAGTACGGCAGCGGCTCGAGCACAAAGACACGGGTGCTCCTGCGCCATCTCGACCGGCCGGCGGGGTACATCCCGATCGACATATCGGCCGAGCATCTGATCAAGACGGCCCGCGGCCTGAAGCTCGAATATCCATGGCTCGAAATCCACCCGCTTGCGGCGGACTTCACGCAGCCGTTCACTCTCCCGGCTTCAGTGAACGGAAGTTTTAGCGATAATCCGAACCGGGTGATCTACTTCCCCGGCTCGACGATCGGCAACTTCGAGAAACACGATGCGACGGAGTTGCTGATTGCCATGGCGCGCACGGTGGGACGAGGCGGCCGGCTGCTCATAGGCGTCGACCTGGACAAGGACCCGGAAATTCTCCACCGGGCCTACAACGACTCTCTCGGCGTGACGGCAGCGTTCAACCGAAACATCCTCGTCCGGCTGAACCGGGAGTTCGGGTGCAACTTCGACGTCGGCAATTTCGAGCATCGAGCCGTCTATGACGCGCATCATTCCCGCATCGAGATGCACCTCGTCAGCCTCGTCCCCCAGACGGCAACCGTGTGCGGCAAAACGATCACGTTTGAGAGCGGGGAGACGATCCTGACCGAGTACTCACACAAGTACACGATCAGCGCGTTCACCGAGATGGCAGAGCGGGCAGGTTTTCAGAAAAGGCGGGTCTGGACGGACCCGGAAAAACTTTTCAGCGTCCACCTGCTCGAAGCGGTCTAGGAACCGCTCACACAGCCTCGAAGTTCAGCGGCAACCGCACGGTGAAGCGCGTCTTTCCCGGCTCCGACTCAAGGAGCAGTTCGCCGCGGTGCTTCAGCACGATGATGTTGTGGGATATGTCCAATCCCAGCCCTGTTCCCTGGCCGGGTGGCTTGGTGGTAAAGAAGGCGTCAAAAATCCGGGACTGAATCTCGGGTGGAATTCCCGGACCGTCATCCGTGATGTCAATCTGAATTCCACCCTCGGTAGCATCGGTTGAGATGGTGATCTCTCCCTTGCCGTCCATCGCATATGCGGCATTGTCGATCAGGTTGGTCCACACCTGGTTCAGTTCACTGCCGTAAGCCTGGATCACGGGAAGGTCCTCGGCATATTCCTTATTGACCGTAATGCCGTCTTTGAGCTTGCTGCGCAGGATCACAAGCGTGTCGTTCAGCCCCTCATGCACGTCTACTTCCTGCACCGGCGCCTGATCCAGATAAGCGTAGCCCTTGAGCGCCTTCACGATCTCGGATATGCGGCCTGAACCCTGGCCTATCTCGTTGATCAGATTGTGTACGCCGTAGCTGGCGCTCAGAAAGCTCACCACCGGCTTGAGTTGATCGGGCCCAAAGCTTCCGGCAATCTCGCCCAGTCCCGCAGTGTCGTAACCCATGTTCACCAGGGTGGGCGCCACTTCCCACGGATCCGAAACATTCCTGTCTTCAAGCCAGTTCTCGACCTCGTACTCGCGGTCGCTCCGCTCGAGGGAGCCAAGCTCCAGTGGATGCACTGCACGCTCGCGGGCGTCTTTGCTCAGCGCATCCAGCGCTGCCTGCTGTTCATCGGTCAGTTGCAGGGCCAGTACTGCCGAGTATGCGGAGGCAAGGTCCCGCACGCCGCCACTCAATTGATCGGACGCTCTGGATACCGCCGCGGCAGGGTTGTTCAGTTCATGCGCGACTCCGGCCGATAGCGTTCCCAACTGGGCCATCTTCTCGTTCTGGCGCAGGGCGCTTTCGGTCGTGCGCCAGCGTTGCAGGACGTTCGTGAACATCGCCCGGGCTGCGGACGTGCTTGTGTCCAGCAACTTGTCCATTTCGGCCTTGGGGATCGCCAGGAGCCGGGTATCTGACCTCGCCCGCAACGTCGCGTTACGCGGCGCTTCCTCTACCAGCGCCATCTCGCCTATGACCTCACCCGGACCGACCACTGCCAGCAGAACGTCAGAGCCCGTGGACGATCTGAGGACATCCATCTCTCCGCGGCGGACCACATAGGCGTTATCGCCGAGCGCCCCCTCCTTGAAAAGGATGTCGCCGGCAACCAGATCGACGTCCCAGGTCGCTTCGCAGATTTTCCGCAGGTCCGGCTCCGGCAGGCTCGCGAACAGCGGCACTTTGCAGAGGAACTTGAACGTTTCGTTGACCTGGGCCATCAGACGGTCGCCAGGTACTGATGAACCAGGCTCACCGCGATTGCCCCCATGCCGACGGCTGTTGCGACGCGCTTGATGGCGCCGTTCTGGACATCGCCCGCCGCGAATATTCCGGGCACGCTGGTCTCGAGCGAGAATGGATCGCGCTTCAGGGGCCATGGCGCCGGGCTTCCACCGTTCCGGTCCATCTGATCGCCGGTGAGTATGAACCCGGCGTCGTTCAACTGGACGACGCCCTGCAACAGATCGGAATGCGGACGCGCGCCAACGAAGATGAACATGGCTGCGGCATCAACGGCCCGCTCCTCACCCGTCTGGTTGTTCCTCAGATTTATCTTCTTCAGCTCGTTTCCGCCTTCGACGCTCCCGACTTCGGTATAGGGCAGCACTTCTATGTTGTCGGTTCCGGCGATCTGGTCGATCAGATACTGGGACATCGACTGCTGTAGCGATTCTGCGCGTACCAGCATGGTCACCTGGCTGGCGTACTTGGAGAAGAGCATGGCGCTCTGTCCGGCCGAGTTAGCTCCGCCGACGATGTAGACGGGCCGGTCGCGATATGAGGCGGCCTCCGTCAACGACGCTCCGTAATAGACGCCCGCGCCTGTAAGGGAATCGACTCCCTCTGCCCGAAGCCGGTTGGTCGCCATGCCGGTGCAGACGATGAGAGCGCGGCAGGTCAGTTCCGTGCCATCGGCCAACTCGACGATTTTGTACAGATCTTCAACCCGAACCGCCGTGACCGACTGCGGCAACAGAACTTCGACGCCAAGGCGCTGAACTTGCGTAGATGCCCGGCGCGCCAGGTCGGCGCCGCTGATGCCGTTTGGAAAGCCGAGGTAGTTCTCAATCCTGGAGCTGGTTCCCGCCTGCCCTCCTGCTGCCTCCCGTTCGATCATCGCAGTCCGTAGGCCCTCGGCTGCGCCATATACCCCTGCTCCAAGCCCTGCAGGGCCGCCGCCAACGATGATCAGATCGTAGAAAGGACGCGACGCCCGGGTCTGGAGTCCCACTTTCTCGGCTATGGCCAGGGTGGTTGGCTCGACCAGAGTGCTGCCGTCGGGGAAGAAGACAACCGGCAGGCGGCGGCGGTCCAGATCTGCCTCGATATCTTCTACAAGCTTCAGAGCCTGATCATCCTTCTCGATGTCCAGCCAGCGATAGGGAATCGAGTTGCGGGCAAGAAAGTCTTTAGCCTCATGCGATGTGGCCGACCACATCGTCCCTGCCACCCGAATTCCGTCGTACGGAATCTCAGCCGTCGCCTGCCAGTCGCTGAGAAGATCGTCCAGCACAGGGTAAAGATTGTTCTCCGGCGGATCCCACGGCTTCATCAGGTAGTAGTCAAGACCGATGTCGTTAATGCTGGTAATGGCCACGTTCGTGTCCGCATAGGCCGTGAGAAGCACCTTTTTGGCCTGCGGATAAACAGACATCACCTCGCCCAGGAACTCCGAGCCGGTCATTTCTGGCATTCGCTGGTCCGAAAGGAACAGCGCCACGGAGTCATTTCTCCGGGCGAGTTGCTTTGCCGTGTCCAGCGCCTCCGCGCCGCTAGTCGCCTTGAGAATCCGGTATTCGCGCCCGTAGTGGCTCCGGATGTCCCGCTCAATCGCGTTGAGCACCTGCGGGTCATCATCGATCGTCATGATGATCGGATTTGCCAAGAAAAGTCGCCTCTCTATCTACTGAAAACCAGATACAAGCGGCCCGCGTCTCTGGTGGCGTCACGCCAGAGTTGATATTGCGTGCTCAAGAAAATGCTCTCTAAGTTCCTCATCTTCGAAGTGGCCGCCGATCTGTTCGATGGACTGCTCGGCCTCTTTTCGTTTCACGCTGGCGTCTTCACTCCGGCCCAGCGCATCGAGGGCGCGGGCCGCCCCCGCCTGGTTCTGCCACACCCACGGCTGGGCGCCCATCTCTGAGGCCAGCTTTTCGCCAAGAAGGAATGCATCGAGCGCCCCACCGAGATTTTCCTGGACCATCAGGAGGTTAGCTTCCGCGAACTCGATCACGGGGTAGAAATGTCTCATCCCACGCTGCTCGGCGAACTCGCGACCTTCTCCGATCAGCCGCCCGGCTTCGTCGGATTCGCCCTGCATCATCTTGACGAACCCGGAACCGAGGAGAAGAGCCGGCCGGGCCAGGTACTTCGCCGCCGACGGCTCTACCAGTCCCTGGTCGAAATAGCGCTGCGCCTCGTCAAGATTTCCCGCCTTCATCTCGCGGAATCCCATCTCCGCCGACGCCATCGAGCCGAACGCGTTGCCAAGGGGTTTGCTTCTCGCCTCGTCGGCCTCTCTGTGGAACTCCGCCGCCCTGTCCATCAATCTGGGGCTAATATCCGCGTAGGCCGTTCCAAGACCGCACTTCGCGAGCAACTCCAGAAAGTTAAGTCCCGCCGCAACCGCCGTGGAATCCGACAGTGAATGCGCCCGGATTGCTTCCTCATACAGCCCCCTCATCGCAGCAACCATGCCGTGCGTGAACGCCGCCTTCGCCAATTCCTGAGATGCGCCGATCTCCTGCGCGATCTTCAGGCCCTCCGCCGATACTTCGTACGCAAGCTCCAGATCGCCGTTTCGCATGTGATTGAGCGGGAGAATGTGCCCCATCACCTCGGCCAGATACTGCTGGTTACCAACCGCTTCGGCAGCGGCTCTGGCGATCTCCGCGGCCTTCATCGACTCGTCGAATTCGGCCATATACGCCAGCGTGTTGGCATAGTGGGCCAGCCCGAACAGGCGGGCCGTTTCAAGGCCCTGGTCCTCGCCCAGTTGCTGGGCCTCCGTCTGATGATCCCTGGCGCCTTCAAGGTCGCCGCTTGTGGTCCGCAGATAGCACTCCGTCACGTGGTACTCGGCCAGGCCGCCATAGTCGCTGACAGCGTCGGCCATGCTCGAAGACTTGGAGAGCAACGCCTCTGCCTTGTCAGCGTCTCCCAGCACGATGCCGGAGATGAAGGCGAGCTTGTTGTAGGCAGAGACCTGCATCGGAACATCCTGGGCGGCCTCGGCGAGTTCACTCATCTTCGTGTACGTCGCTATCGCGCCGTCAATGTCGCCGCCAAACGTCTGCGCCCCGCCAAGTCCCTCATGCGCGCGTCGGACAAGATCGCTCGAAGCCATCTGTTCGGAGGCATCGAGTATCTCCAACGCCTGGTTGAAGTGGCCGATCGCCTCAGCCGTGGAGTATGCGCCCGCCGCGCGCTCCCCGGAGGAGACCACGTAAGGAAGGGCGCGTTCGCGCTCCCCGGCCTCCATGAAGTGCCGCGCGATCGCCTCGACGCCGTCCGGCGATTGCCGCTCGTAGCACTCGGCGAGCCTGCGGTGAAGTTCCCGGCGCTTGCTCAGCAACAACGAGTTGTACACGGTCTCCTGGGTAAGGGCATGCTTGAACATGTAGACGCGCTGCGGCACCCGCCTCGTCTCCCGGATCATCTCTCGCCGCTGAAGGTCGGTCAGCGCTTCGTCGAGTGAATCGACCTCCTGCAAGAGGTCGGCGAGAGCATCGAACGAAAACTCCCTGCCAATGACCGCCGCGGACTGGGCAGCCTGCCTGGCCGCGTCCGAGAGCTGATCGAAGCGAGCGGTGATCACGCCAGCCAGCGTGTCAGGTACCGAGATGTGCTCGATCTCCTCCGTCGCCTTCCAGCGCCCGCCCTCCTTCACTATCAGCCCGGCGTCCAGAAGCGACCTGATCACTTCCTCAACATAGAACGGATTGCCCTCTGCCCTGGCGAGAATCAGCGTCCGCACGCTCACCGGCAGATCGTCGACCTCGAGCAAATGCCCAACCAACTCTCGTGACTGTTCGCTGTTAAGCGGCGAAAGCATGATCGAAACGTAACGGTGCGCGTAATCCCTCGATCCGATCTCGTGTAGCTCCCATGACGGCTCATTTCGCCACGGCCTGAACGCTCCGACGATCATCAGCGCCGCGCGGTCGGTTATCGGCAACAGCTCCCGCAAGAGATCCATCGATGTCGGGTCAATCCAGTGGACGTCTTCAAAGCTCAGGATGACGGGCTGTTTCGTGGCGAGGAACTCGATGAACTCCGCCACGGCCCTGAACGTGTGCCCGCGCATCTCCGGTGGCGTCAGGTAGATAATTCGGCCCGACACCTTTTCCGGAAGCTTGATACCCAGCAGGCTTGCCACGTAGGGCGTAATGCCGGCCTCGCGTTCCCCGCAAACGCGCTCAATCTGGGCCTGTAGAACCGCGTACTTTTCATCATCCGAAAGCTCTGAGCGAAGATCGAAGCAGCTGGTCAAAAGTACCGTAAAGGGCGCATAGGGCGTGGCTGTCTCGTAGGAGAGGGATCTACCCTCGCACCAGCGAATCGGCGCCGCCTTGCCATCGGCTCCGATGCCGGCTGCCGACTCCCTGTCAAGCGCCTGCCGAAGCTCCGAAACCAGCCTGGACTTGCCCAGCCCGGCTTCGCCCATCACAGAGAGGATCTGGCCCCTGCCCTGCTGCAACTCAGACACGGCGGCGCGCATCGAGCGCATCTCTTGCTCCCGCCCGATCAGCGGTGAGTCAAGCCCCTCAATTCCCCGAAGCCGGCCGCGTTCTTCGCGCGCCGCTATCACCCGATAGGACTGGACCAGCTCGCTCTTCCCCTTCGCCTCGATGCCGCCGAGATCCTCGAAATCAAAGAGCGGCGCGATAAGCCGATGTGTGTTGTCGGTTATCCGAACCGTACCGGGGTCTGCGGTCTGCTCCATCCGTGCCGCCAGGTTCACCGCATCGCCCAGCGCCGTGTACTCGACCAGCAGGTCGGATCCGACCGCGCCGACAACTACCAGTCCTGTGTTGATGCCGACGCGGACGTTGAAATCCAGCCCCCAGCGCGCCTTGACCGACTCCCTGTACGGTTCTATCTCCTCGAGAATATCGAGGCCGGCAAGTGTGGCCCTTTCAGGGTCATCTTCGTGTGCTATCGGGGCGCCGAAGAAGGCGAGAATCGAATCGCCCATGAGGCGTGCGATCGTTCCCTCGTACGTGTAGACCGGCGCTATCAGGTGTTTGAACGCGCCGTTCATGATTTCTGCCCACTCTTCCGGGTCGAGCTGCTCGGCGGCAGCGGTCGATCCCTGGACATCGCAGAAGAGCATCGTGACAACACGACGCTCTCCTTCCATGCCCCCTGTCGAACGGGCAGACTCAAGCTTCCCCTTAAGTTCGTCGGGGATGTACTGGGTTACGCGGTCCGGTGCTGCCAGAGCGGCGGGAGCGGGGGTGGCGGATGAACCGTGAACCGCCGCATGCGCGGCCGGATCGGCTCCCAGTTTTCGGCCGCAGAGATGGCAGAACTCAGCGCCCGCGGGGAGCTCCATCTCGCATTCGGGACAGTAAGGGAGAATCTCAGAGCCGCAACTCATGCAGAATTTTGCTTCTGCCGGGTTCTCCGTCTTGCACCTGGCGCAGATCACTGCAGGCTCCATCTAACTGCCGTGGCGTCGAGCCGATCTGGATTCGCGCCAATCGGGCAAAGCCCCACGGTGATTCCGCGCCTAACGCGGGGGCGCTGCGTCGGGCCGCTATTGACGCCAACTGTCTCTTGACTGTCCCAAATTGGCGATTCGGTTCGAGCGGCCGGGCCAAAGGCCGGGGTGGATGGTCGATCGGCGGTCCACGTCATATTTGAGACTGCGATTTTATGATTCCTTCCCAATTCGTCAACAAACGGTCGGCGAGCCGCCCCAAAAACCCTCGGGCCTGGGGTGGCTCCGGGGCCGGACCTCAATTGGCCCATTCATTGTCCGCGTAGCACCACATCCAATCTTCACCCGGCTCGTGGGATTTGATGATCGGGTGCTGCGTGCCCTCCCAGTGTTTCGTGGCGTGCGTGTTCTTCGAGCTGTCACAGCAGCCAACGTGTCCGCAGATCATGCACAGTCGGAGGTGGACCCACTCGTCACCGAGCGGCAGGCAGTCCTCGCACCCGTCCGCGCTGGGCGTTACGTCTTTTATTTCCGCGATGTGCTCGCAAGGAACCGGTGCCATATGCCCTCCAAACCGGCAGTCATCTGCCGCCCTCTAACTGATATCTACTCTTTGTCCTCTTCGTTTCCGGCCGGCGGCTGGCCGTTCAGTAGCTCGTGATACTCGTGACTCAGTCCGCCATCGTGAACTTCGACGATGCGGTAGCCGGACGCATCGTCTCCCAGCGGAAAACCCACGGGACCAGTCGACACCATCAGCATGCCGTTGTCCTCCGCGTAGTGATTCCTGTGCCAGTGGCCGGCGAACACCGCCGAAACACCATACTTCCGGAACAGCTCGATCACGGGCAACCGGCGCTCCTTTGCCACCGTAAAGTAGCCATCGCCCTCGTCCGGATTATCCAGGAAGAACGGGTAGTGCGTGAACACGATGATCTGGGAGGTGTCCCGCTTCCGAGCAGCCCGCAGCTCGGCCTCGAGAAACCGCATCTGTGACTCCAGCTCGCCCGGTACTTGCTCAGGGTGGTCCATGACACTTGTGTCCAGAACTATGAACGAGGTGCCTCCGTGCTGGAACGAGAAGTAGTCATCGCCCCATACGTCCCGGTACGCCTCGACGCTCGCCGGAGTCGGCACAATTGTGTCGGCGCCGATATCGTGGTTGCCGGCCACCCAGTGAATCGGGATGGACGGATCGAGTTGCCCTGCGACCCGCAGGACCTCGGCGCGCTCGTCGCTGCTGTCAGGATCGTTGACCATGTCGCCGCACACGATCACGAATTGAGGCTTGAGGCGGTTGGCCTCCGCGATCGCCTCCTCGAACGCCGCGGTCTCGGGCCCGAAGCCTTCGAAAGGCGCTACCCGCCGGACCTTCATGCCACGGCTCGCCATATCGGCTATCTGGGCATCCGACCTGTTGCTGAGGCTGGCCGACATGCCGAATTGAGTATCGGCCAGTTGGAAGAAATTAAATGCTGTCATAACGGCCTTGTAGACGTCGCGAATACCCGTGCGGCGCGTATGTTCGGGTAGTAGTTCCCCGTATTAACTCAAGGGCAACTTAAGGCGAACGGAAAGATTACCTGAACACCCGGCGCAATGCAGTCGGCTAACCAGCTCTTGGTAACGGGTCTATACTGCGCCGAACTACTCAGGACGCCAAATGGGCTTGCCCACTACAGGAGTTGTACATGCCTCCGGATAGAGACACCTTGATGTTGATGCTCGAGCGGATGTACCGCATCCGTCTGTTCGAGGAGACGGTCATCGAAATCCACTCTACCGGCGAACTTCAGGGGCCGGCCCATCCCTACATCGGAGAAGAGGCGGTCGCTGTGGGCGCATGCGCGGCGCTACGCGACACGGACTACATCGCGGGCAATCACCGCTCACACGGCCATCCCATCGCAAAGGGAGGGGATCTCAAGCGAGCGCTGGCCGAATTGCTGGGCAAACAGGGCGGCTACTGCCATGGCAAGGGCGGCTCTATGCACCTCGCCGACTTCTCCGTGGGAATTCTTGGCGAATCCGGCATCGTCGCGTCATCCGTCCCCATAGCGACCGGCGCCGCCCTCGCGTCCAAGCAGCAGGGCAAAGATTTCGTTTCTTTGGTGTTCTTCGGCGATGGCGCTTCGAACCAGGGCGCCTGCCACGAGTCGATGAACTTGGCCTCCCTCTGGAACCTGCCAGTCATCTTCCTGTGCGAGAACAACCAGTACGCCATCACAACCTCGTACAAAAACTCGGTGTCGGTGGACCATGTTTCGGACCGCGCACCCGCCTACAACATGCCTGGCGTGCTGGTCGACGGACAGGACGCCATCGCCGTTTACGAGGCTGTGACCGTAGCCGTACAACGGGCGAGGGCAGGCGAGGGCCCGACGCTGATCGAGGCCCTTACATACCGATTTGAAGACCACTCACTCGGGCTCGACCGGATCAGGAAGTCCGCTTACAGGAGCGAAGAAGAGGTCGAGGAGTGGCGCAAACGCGACCCCCTCGATATCCACGAAGAGGCCCTCATCTCCACAGGCGTCGCAACACGGGAAGAGTGCGACGCCATGAAGAGTGACGTAGTGGTTCTCGTAGCCGAAGCCCTGGAGTTCGCCCGTGAGAGTCCCTATCCGGAACCCTCGGACCTCTTCGAAGACATGTGGGCGGATCCCATCCCCGCACCCTGAGCCACCCCGAACGCCCGAGCTTCATAAAGGAAATATCCCATGCCGGAAATGACATACGTGGCCGCGATTGCGGAAGCGACGCGCGAAGAGATGGAGCGTGACGAGTCCGTCTACTTGATGGGTGAAGACATCCGCCAGTCCGTTTACGGCGCGTCTGCAGGTCTGGTTGATCTCTTCGGCGAAGATCGCGTGATCGATACGCCGCTCTCTGAGAGCGGCTTCTTCGGCGCGGCCATCGGCTCGTCACTCGTCGGCCAGCGGCCCATAGTCGAGACCGTCACCAGCTTCTTCTGGGTGGGCATGGACCAGATGATCAGCCAGGCGTCCAAGATGCGGTACATGTTCGGCGGCCAGGCGACCCTCCCCGTCACATGGCGCGCCCGCATGTTCTACGCCCGAGGCGCCGCCGCCCACCACTCGGACCGCAACTACCCGGTCTTCATGAACTGCCCCGGCATCAAGATCATCTGCCCCACGAACCCGTATGACGCCAAGGGCCTCCTGAAAACTGCCGTCCGGGATAACGATCCCTGCATTCTCTTTGAAGACGGTATCGCCATCAGCTCGCGCGGCGAAGTGCCGGCGAACGAAGACCTGCCGAACGGCGAACTGCTCGTACCGTTCGGCGAGGCTCGCATCGTTCGCGAGGGCACCGACGTCACGGTGGTGGGAGTTGCGGGCGGAGTCGCCCATGCCGAAGCGGCGGCGGATGTCATGGCGCAGGAAGGCGTCTCCGTGGAGGTGATCGACCCGAGGACGCTCGTGCCTCTCGATAAGAAGACGATCCTCAAGTCCGTCGAAAAGACCGGCCGGCTGGTGATTGCCGACCCCGCCCACAAGGTCTGCAGCGCCGCAAGCGAGATCGCGTCGATAGTCGCGGAAGAGGGCTTCTGGTCCCTGCAGGCGCCGATCATGAAAGTGGCGTCGGAGCAGGTGAACATCCCCTACTCGCCCGCCCTCGAGCCGCTCGTGTACCCCACGCCCGAGCGCGTCGTCGCGGCAATCCGGGAGACTCTCAGCTAACCGCGCCCGCCGCGCCGGCCTCGGCGAGGTCGGAGGGCATTGGCGCCATCACGGCGACGCACCTCCCAGCAACACTGAGCGAACTCAGGCTGGGAGCGCTGGGAAACATTTCCACAGGGTTTTCGCGCATCGTGGATAGCCTGCGGAACGGTGTGGCAACAGGCTATTTAATGCCTTGAGAGGCCTGATTACCTACGGTATCCAGTAGTTTCAGGCTCTCAGACGTTGCAGTTCCTCACGTTTGACAGGTCATTCAGACCGAACATCCCGTCGTATTCAGTTGACACGTGCGTGCAGTTGCAATAACGATGAATGCGCTGATCGTGAGATCAGTCACGTTTACGTTTGGTTTCCTCTTGGCTCAAGAGGTGATCCGGCGAAGCCCTGAGCCACCATCAATGGGCGACGCGAGTATCGGAGGTCCCAATGCAGGCCTACTGTATGAAGTGCAAGACCAAGAGGGAAATGAACAACCCCGAGTCGGTCACCATGAAGAACGGCCGCCCGGCAACCAAGGGCATCTGCCCTACATGCGGCACCAAGATGTTCAAGATCGGCAAGACCTAATCACTCAGGCCGTAGCGGGTTCCGACTGAATCGGAACCTTCCTCATCTTGCGAGAGGCCCGCGGTGCCGCGGGCCTCTTTTTTTTTCCGTTATTCAGGCCGCTTCCTCGCCTGTCCCTGCGCATCTTTATGGCCCAACTCAACGTGGAGGAATACCATGCGCTCTGCCAGCCTCGGCCAACCGCGGCAGCACAGGCGATCAGGAGCGCTAATTGACACCCTCGGTGAACCGAACATACCGCCTCGGTTCTGATATAGGCGGGACATTCACGGACCTGGTTCTGATCTCACCCGATGGCCGCTATACCACTCGCAAAGTCAGTTCGACTGTAGATGACTACTCCAGGGGAATCGCTGAAGGCGCCGTGGCCATGCTCCAGGAGCTTCAGATGACCGGGGATTCCATCCGTGAGGTGGTACATGGCACGACCATAGCAACGAACGCCATCCTGGAGAACAAGGGCGCGAAGACCGCTCTGATAACCACAAAGGGTTTTCGCGACGTCCTGGAGTTGCGCCGGCTGCGCGTTCCGGAACTGTTCAGCCTGAACTACACCCCGCCTCCGCCGCTGGTCGAGCGCCGCCTGCGCCTGGAGGTGGACGAGCGGCTGGCAGCGGACGGCAGCGTCATCACAGAGTTGGATATCGCCTCCGTCAACCGTGCTATCGAGCGAATTAAACAGGGCGGCGCCGAGGCCGTCGCCGTGTGCCTGCTCCATTCGTATCGCAACGGCGAGCATGAAGAGAGAATTGCCGAGCTGGTGAAAGAGGCCCTGCCTGAGGTGTACCTCTCGGTATCCATAAAAGTGCTGCCTGAAATTCGGGAGTACGAGCGCACCAGCACGACCGTCGTGAACGCCTATATAGGCCCCCTCGTGAATCGGTATATCCGGGCGCTCGGCACGCGATTGAAGGATGTAGGGATCGGCGCGCCCATTCGCATCATGCAGTCCAACGGAGGAGTGATGTCGGCTGCCGCGGCCGCGGAAACTCCCGCCCAGATCATCGAGTCCGGCCCCGCGGCCGGCGTCGTCGGAGCGCACCGCCTCGCGGGACGCCTCGGGTTGCAGAACGTCATCACGTTCGACATGGGCGGCACTACCGCGAAGGCATCGATCATCGAAGACGGCGGCCGTTCGCTCACCACCGAGTACGAGGTGGGCGCTGGAATATCGCTCTCCAGCCGGTTGGTAAAAGGCCGCGGGCATGCCCTCAAACTTCCTGTAATCGACATCTCGGAAGTGGGCGCGGGCGGCGGCAGCATCGTCTCAGTAGACCGCGGAGGAGCGCTCAAGGTCGGGCCGGAGTCAGCGGGCGCGACACCGGGCCCGGCCTGTTACGGGGCGGGCGGGACGGATGCCACGATCACGGACGCCAACGTCACGCTGGGGTACATCAACCCCGGAGAACTGGCCGGCGGTGCGGTCCTACTGCACGCCGATCTGGCGCGGCAGGCCATTCGGACCTCAGCCGCGGAACCGCTCGGGATGAGCGAGGAGGAGGCCGCTTCCGGTGTATTCGCGATCGCCAACGTCACCATGATCAGGGCCATCAAGGCAGTCTCAACCTACCGGGGCCGCGATCCGCGGGACTTCACCATGCTCGCGTTCGGAGGCAGCGGCCCCGTCCACGCGGCAGAGATCGCCCGCTCTCTCAGCATTCGCCAGGTCATAATCCCGCCGGCGCCGGGCGTCTTTTCCGCGGTCGGCCTGCTGGAGGCCGATCCCGAATATCACTTCGTACAGACCTTCATCTCAGCGGCCCACTCCATAGATCCGGCCGCGATCAACAGGGCATACAGGGGTCTCCGGAAACGCGCTTCGCAGGCCCTTGAGGCCGACGCGATCATCCCCGATGACGCCGAGTGGGTGCGGCAGGCCGATCTGCGCTACTCAGGCCAGGCCTACGAGCTAACGGTCGATGTGCCCGGAGTCACAGGAGATGACGAGCATGATGATCTGGATGACCGGGCGCTGGCCGAGGTCGTAAGCCGGTTTCACCACGAGCACGAGCGAACATACGGCCACATGTCTGAAACCGATGCAGTGGACTTCATCAATCTGCGCTATTCAGCCCGATTCGCGACCAACTCGCCACCGCCGCATGCGGTGGCCAATATTAAAGGCAAATCGTCCGGTGAACGTCGGGTCTATTTTGGCCCCGAGACCGGCCACATCACGACGCCGATCATGGCGAGAAGCGGCCTTTCTGAATCACCGCTTGCAGGCCCGCTGATCATCGAGGAGTACGATGCCACAACCGTGGTGCCGCCCGGAACGTCGGCGAGACTGGATGCCGCCGCCAACATCATCATCGACATCGAGCTCGACTAAGTTGCCACACCTGAGATGCCGGATCTAATCATTAGCGGAGGCATGGTGGCGGACGGCTCGGGAGCAGGTCTGCGCCGTGCGGACGTGGGCATATCTAACGGCAAGATCGAGTCGATAGGCGACCTCTCGGCCGCCGATTCAGAGCGCCTTGACGCTACGGGGACGGTCGTCTCACCGGGCTTCATCGACATTCACTCGCACTCGGACTTCACCCTGCTGGTGGACCCGCGCGGCCAGAGTCAGATCTCCCAGGGTGTGACCACAGAGGTAATCGGGAACTGCGGTCACGGATGCGCGCCGATAACGGATCCTCGTCTATTCACCGGCAACATATACGGCCATATCGACCGCGCTGAGATCGGCTGGGAGATCGACTGGCATACGACCGCCGAATTTCTCGAAAGGATGGCAGCGGCAGGCCCCGCGGTGAACGTCGCGACGCTGGTGCCTAACGGAAATCTGCGTATTGCCCACGTTGCCGATCATTCACGACCCGCGTCGAGTGACGAGATCGCCGCGATGGACGCCGGCCTCCGTGAGGGCATGGAGGCGGGCGCCTTCGGCCTCTCAACCGGGCTGGAGTACCCGCCGGAGCGCAACGCCGGCGATATCGAGATCGAAACGTTGTGCCGAACCGTCGCAGAGTACGGCGGCATTTATGCGCCTCATACGCGCAACCGGGAGGTCGCGGCCATCGAAGCTGTGGACGAGGTCCTGCGCAACGCCCGGAACTCCGGAGTCGCGCTGCACATCTCCCATCTCAGCCCTCGCCGGGGCGGGCCGCCGGACGCCCGTGAACAGATCCTTGAGCTGGTCGGCCGAGCCGCCGCGGCAGGCGAGGATGTCACGTTCGACACCCATACCCGGCTCCACGGCATTACCAATCTAAGCAACGCCGTTCCGTCCGAACACTTCACCGGCGACGCCGCCGGCCTGTTGGAAGTGCTTGCGGATTCGGCCTCACGGCGTGCCTTCGCGAAAGACGAAAACATAATCACGAGCTTCGGCCTTGGCGGCTGGGAAAACGTCGTGATATTCAATGCGCCGATGAGCCCCGACCTGGAAGGCAGATCGATCACCGAGATCGCCGGAGGGAAAAATCCCTTCGATGTGATCTTCGATGTCCTCGCGCAACACGCAGGCGACCCGCACTCGATTCTCGTGACCTGCAAGTCATACGAAGACGCCGAGGTTATCGATACGGCCAGACAGCCGCTCTGCATGGTCGGCTCGGACGCCACGGCCCTGTGCAACGACGGCCCGCTGGCCGGAAAGGTCTTCCTCGGCGCGTACACGTGGGCGGGCTGGTACCTGCGCCAGACCGTGCGGGAGTTCGGAGTCTTTACGGTGGAGGAGGCGGTGCGGCGAATGACGGCCATGCCCGCAGACCGCATCGGCCTCGGACTGCGCGGACGCCTCATCGTGGGAGCGCCCGCCGACATCGCCGTATTCGACCCCGACTCGATCGCCGACCAGGGCACGCTCGAGCAGCCAAACCGGCTCGCGAAAGGGATTCGCCACACCATCGTGAACGGCGTTCCCGCATTCGTGGACGGCAGCTTTACCGAAACAAGAAACGGACAGATCCTCAGGAGGGCCGGATGACAGCCCGCAACATAGACCCGGTCACGTTTGAGGTGATCCAGAACGGCCTCGACTCCCTCGTCGATGAGATGGCAATCACGATAATGCGAACCGCATATTCGGGAATCGTCAAGGACGCCCTTGACTACTCCACGGCCCTCTGCGACCGGAATGGCCGCGTCATCGCCCAGGGCCTGACCATCATCATGCACCTCGGGTCGTTCCCGTCGATCGTGAATTCGATAATCCGGCAGTACGAAGGGCGCATCTATCCCGGCGACGTCTTCATAGCCAACGACCCTTACGAATCCGGCGGAATTCACCTTCCCGATGTCTTCATCATCAAGCCCATCTTCGTAAACGGCGAGTTGGAGGCATACGCCGGGACCGTCGCCCACCAGGCCGACATCGGAGGCCTCGTCTCCGGAAGCAACGCCACCGAGTCGGTCGAGATCTACCAGGAAGGTTTGCGGATTCCAACGCTCAAGCTCTACGAGCGCGGTGAAGCCAACAAGACCCTGTTCGCCATGATCAAAATCAACGTGCGCGTGCCTGAGATGGTGCTCGGCGATATGAGATCGCAGATCGCGGCGAACGCCATTGGCGAGCGTTCGTATCTCGAACTCTCACGCCGCTACGGCGCGGAGCTGATTCGCAACTTCTCTGACGAGCTTCTCGACTATAGCGAACGGCTGGCCCGCCAGGAGATATCCGAGCTGCCGGACGGAGAGTATGAGTGGGAGTCGTACATCGATGCCGACAATACTCCCGAGGGTCCGGTCAAGATATGCGTCAAGTTGACCATCAAGGGCGATGAGATCGACGTGGACATGACAGGGTCGACACCCCAGGTCAGAGCGGGCATCAACTCCCCTTTGCCGTTCACGGAGGCGGCCATCTACGGGGCGATCAGGCTCATCATGGACCCCGGCATTCCTAACGCCGCCGGCTACCAGCGGCCAATCCACATACATGTGCCGGAGGCCACGGTGGTCAACCCCGTCCACCCTGCGCCATGCGCAGCCCGTGGAATAACCGGGTTCCGGACCATGGACGCGGTCATGGGAGCGCTGGCGCAGGCAGTGCCCGACCGGGTTCCGGCCGATGGGGAAGGCGGTAACACGAACATAACGGTGGGCGGATACCACGAGGACCACACCGCCTTTGCGTTCGTTGACCTTTTCGCAGGCGGACGCGGTGGACGCCCCACCGGGGACGGCCCCGACGGCGTCCCGCATCCGGCCGCCAACATCGCCTGCACGCCGGTCGAGATCGCGGAAGCGGACCATCCCATCCTGATAGAAGCGTACGGCCTGATCCAGGATACCGGCGGGCCGGGCAAATTCCGGGGCTCGCTGGGCCACGTGCGGCAGATCAGAAACCTGGCCGGACGCGCGACGCTGCAGATCCGCTCCGACAAACGCAAATTCCCGCCATACGGCCTCCACGGCGGCGGGCCGGGCAGCAGATCGCAGAACATTCTTAATCCGGGCCCAGACGAAGTTCTGCTCCGCACGATGGTGCAAGTAGAGATCGAATGCGGCGACGTGCTGCGCCACGAGATGTCATCCGGCGGCGGCTGGGGCGACCCGCTCGAACGCGACCCCGCACTCGTGGCGAGGGATGTCCTGGACGAGAAAGTCTCTATACCCCACGCCGCAGGAGCCTACGGAGTCGTCGTCAATCCGGACACCCTGGAAGTCGACGAGGCCGAAACGGTTGCGCTTCGCAACGAGATTAGATCGCAGCGCGACTAGCCATCTTCGCCTCGAGGCCGAAGCCTGGGACAAGCGATATTTTGGGGCGGCCCGGGGATTGGCAGACGTCTTTCACAAACTACCGCCGTTTCATGTGAGCCAATCGGCCCACCGCCCGTATCTCCGGTTCACGATTCGTTGAGCCTGTAGTCCGCGATCTCGATACCGACGCGACTTTCCGCGCTGGTGGCCATCACCCACAATTCGAGGAGTCAAGCGCAAGCCACAGCAGTGCAGTAATTCCGGAAGGGAAAGACGCATGGGAAAGATATTGGTCGTCGATGATGACCCAGACGTCAGAATGGCGCTGGCCATCACCCTGGAAGAAGCCGGTCACGATATAGAAGAGGCTTCCGACGGTCTCGAAGTGCTGGATTTGGTCAGGGAAATCAGTCCGGACGCCATACTCCTGGACATCAACATGCCCGGAATGGATGGATTCCAGGTGCTTGAGCAGCTGAAAGTCGATGGCGATACAGCGAAGATTCCCGTCATCATGATCTCGGCGAGAGCCAGGCCGAGGGACCGCGAGGATGCACTGTTCATGGGCGCGGTCGACTACGTGACGAAGCCGTGGAGCGATGGGGAAGTCGAGCTTAGGGTGGACTGGGCGTTGAATCAGCGCTCAAAGAGCGGCGGTGGCGGTGGCGAGAAACTCTCGAACGACGCGAAAGTTACGGTCCGTTGATCAGTCGGTAAGGGCTCGGTTTCTACACTGATTCCTGCGCCCAGCCCAAACTTCAGGGCATTCGCCGAATTTATTAAACCCTTTCCGGGGTTTACGCGCTGGTACCCGCCGGGCCTTCGGGCTCGGCGGCTACGCGCCATCAGCAACTCCATCAGATGGGATTACACTACCTGCCCGGCACATACGCCAGACCGTCGGCGAGTCCCACTGTGTAGATACAGGGTGTAGCGACAGCAGCAGAGTTCGGAGTGCAGATCATGGCAACGGAAGCCACAATCGAGGTCAAGTTCCAGTCACCGGGCCCGCAACCTAACGGGCTTCAGGCAACCGACGATGGACTCTGGTATATCGATCAACGCGACCACAAGGTTTACAAGCTGGACTGGAACACCGGTGAGACGCTGTTTGAAGCTCAGACGTCTACCGATCGCTCAAGCGGGATCACAGTTGGCGGCGGCTACATGTGGATCGCATCCACCTACAACTGCCAGATCCACAAGCTCAACGAAAACTCTGGCGAGACCATCGCCGTTTACGACACTCCGGGGAAAGGAGTGGTCGCGTTCCGGGATGCCACCACGGACCCTCGCGTCACGGGCGGGCACGGGCTCGAATGGCTGGATGGCATGCTATGGATTGCAGTCCCGCCGTCACAGATGGTGTACGTGGTTGAGCCGGAAGCCTGGAAAGTCATCAACTCGTTCAGAGCCCCCGGCCTCCGGGTCCACGGAATCGCCTTCGATGCTGATGGCATGCTCTGGACAGCGGACACGGCTGCAGGTACCGTCTCGCTCCTCGATCCCAAAGATGGACGCGTCCTCGACGTGGTGCGTGTGCCGGGCCCGACAGAAGTACACGGCATGACGATCAAAGACGATGTCCTCTGGTTCGCCGACGCCCAAACCAGGGATATAGGCACCCTGACCTTTTAGTAGGCTATTCAGGACAAATTTCGAGTGGTCGATGCCCTGACTGTGGAATATTCATGCGCGTATTGATTGTTGACGACGATGCCGAATACCGGCACTGGCTCCGTGTTTCCCTGTCGACCGATACGCGCTTCGAAGTGATCGGCGAAGCGGAAAATGGCGCCGAAGCCGTAGCGCGTGCTAGCGAATTGGCACCGGATCTCGTCCTCATGGATATTTTGATGCCCGGGATGAACGGCCTGGAAGCCACCACTGGAATCAATGCAGCCTGTCCGGACGCGACCGTCATCGTGATATCAGGTCTTAACGCCGGCGATGAAGAAGCGGCCGGAGCCGCCGGTCGCATCAAGAAGTCCGACTTCTCAGTCGCGGCGCTTGTGGATATCCTGGACCGGTAGCAGAGTTCCCGGGCGCGGGCCTCGGGCCCCTAACCGAGGACCGGGCTCGCAGTAACCCCTCAATGCTGCAATCGCCGCCAGCACCGCAAGATGGCTCGTCTTCGGATTCGTCGCGTGCGGCTTATTCACGCACCTGATGCTGAACTGGCCGAATGCGCCGGCCGCCGCCACCTCATGGACATTGCCGGACGAATCAGGGTCGGCGATAGCCTTCACCACCGTCCTCTGCGGTCCGCGCACGGCCAGGCTGATCGTCCCCGCCTCTCGTGGGTTACACTCCGCGTCCGTCTTCACGACAGCGTTTGCGCCAGTGAGCCCTGGCTGCCCATCCAGCGCCGGCGATCCGGTCATAAGGGAGGCGGAGCGATGAGGCTTTGGGGAGCGCCAGATGACCAGCCCAGATGACCAGCAATAATATCGCGGGCAAGGCGATGACCGTACTTGGCCCGGTAGAGCCCGCAGCCCTGGGCAAGACGCTGACGCACGAGCACCTGCTCCTCGACTTCAAGATCGTGTTCAAGGAGCCGAACTCTCCCGAAGACGCGCCGCTGGCCAGAGAGCCCGTCACGCTGTCGAATCTTGGCTGGGTCCGCTTCAACTGGGTCAGCAGCCTGGACAATTTGACGCTGGACGACGAGCCGCTTGCGATTCGAGAGGCTAACTACTTCAAGGCGGCGGGCGGAGGCACGATCGTTGACGCCACCAGCATCGGCATCAACCGCAGCCCTGGCGCGCTGCAGCGAATCGCGACGGCGACCGGGCTGAATATCGTCATGGGCGCCGGATTCTACATAGAGGCGGCTCATCCGCCCGAGTTTGGCGAAATGTCTCTGGACGAGGTGACGTCAAAGATCGTCGAAGACATAGTGACCGGCGTAGACGGAACAGGCATCAAAAGCGGCATCATCGGCGAGATCGGCTGCTCATGGCCCTGGACGGAGGCCGAGAAGAAGTCCGTCGCCGCCGCTGTCGCGGCGCAGCGCCAGACCGGCGCGCCGCTTCTGATCCACCCCGGCAGGAACGACCTCGCCCCCCTGGAGATCCTGGAGTTCATCCGGAACGAGGGTGGCGACATGAGCCGGACGATCATGGGCCACATAGAGCGGACTATCTTCGACCCGGCAATTCTGGGCGAGACCGCAGCCACGGGCGCCTACCTGGAGTACGACCTGTTCGGCCATGACTCGCCCTACTATCCGCTGGCTCCTGAGACCCACATGCCCGGCGACCATGAGCGGATGGACCAGATCGGGCGGCTGATCTCAGACGGCTATCTAGACCGCATTGTCCTGGCCCATGACGTCTGCTCGAAACACCGCCTACGCGAGTACGGCGGCCACGGCTACGATCACCTGCTATCCCGAGTCACGCCGTGGATGAAGGCACGCGGCTTCGAAGATCGCGCGATCGAATCCATGCTGGTAGGCAATCCGGCCCGGATCCTCGCTTTCAACTAGAGGCGCGGCCCCGGCCCGACACTCCCGCGCGAGGCCGCCCTGCGCACTCCACGGGGCCAACGCGCATCTAACGCATCAGATCACTTGCAAACGCAAAGACAATGACTTCAACTCTCCAATCTCGAATCAGGTACCACGCGTCGCTGCGCGGAATATTCGTGGTAACGGGCTACCAATGTTCAAAACTTTTCGGAATTCTCGAAGACGAGTCCTTCTTACCTCCATCGGCCTCATATCCATCGCCGCAATCGCGTGCGGCTCGGACGATATCGTGGGGTTGGCCGGTTCCAGTTCCGGCCCTGGTTCGATCGCCACACCGCCCGGAGTGACGGTAGGAACACCAACTCCAGGAACCGCTGTGAATAGTGGCGCCAACACGACAACCGATAACGCTGCGTTCGTCGACGTGGAGCTACTGGGCGACCTCGACGACACCGAGCGACGGATCGCCAACGGCCTCCGACGGGTATGGACGACGAACTGGAATCAACGCATCATCAATCTGGGGTCCGTGCTCTCCGGCGGGGTCCCGCGCGACGGCATTCCGCCGATCGACAATCCGCGCTATGAAAGCACAGCGAATGCCCCTGACTGGCTGGACCCCGAGGAGCCGGTCATCGCGGTAGAGATCAACGGCGATGCCCGGGCATACCCGCTCAACATCCTGCTGCGCCACGAGATCGTGAACACGGAGATAGGCGGCGAGCCGGTGGCAGTCACCTACTGCCCGCTCTGCAACAGCTCCCTGGTCTTCAAGAGCACCATCGATGGCGTAAGGCATCGGTTCGGGGTGTCAGGCCTCCTTCGCAACAGCGACCTGATCATGTGGGACGACAAGACCCAATCATGGTGGCAGCAACTCACCGGCGATGCGATCGTTGGCGACTATGTCGGCCGCCGCCTCGTACAGGTCGCTGCGCAGGTCGTCTCCTGGGAAACGTTCGCGAATGAGTTCCCGAACGGCCGGGTGATGGACCGGCCAGGTGGACGGACCTCTTACGAGAACACACCCTACACGGGCTACGATGACTCCATTAACACAGACCCGTTCCTCTTCCTCGGAACGGTAGACCCGCGGGCGGCCGCGATCGACCGGGTCTCCGCAATCGACCTCGGCTCCGGCCCCGTCGCATACCATTTCGATTTCCTCAGCGAAAACCCGGTGGTCAACGATGTCATCGGCGACACGCCTATCCTGATCCTGTTCGACAACAGCACCGAATCTGCGTTCCGCAGCAGCATCCAGCGCGGCGAGTTCGCCACCGTGGGGTCGAGCACGACGTTCCTGCGCGATCTGAACGGGCGGATTCTCACCTTCAGCGCCATCGACGGCGTCATCGTTGACGATCAGACCGGCTCCACCTGGTCGCGGTTCGGCAAGGCAAAATCCGGGGAGTTGGCCGGAGAGGAACTGCTACCGGTCCTCCATGGCGATCACTTCTGGTTCGCATGGGCGGCCTTCAAGCCGGATACGGCGCTGATACTGGAAAAGGCGGATCTGCTGGCCCGTTAAGAAATTTCGTCCTCTCCCTTGAACACGCTAATAACGCCACTCGCCTCCAGCGCGGCGATCTCATCGGGCGAGTATCCGAACTGGGCAAGCACGTCTTCTGTATGCTCGCCAAGCGCCGGTGAGCCACTGCGCCTTTCGCCGGGCGACTCCGAGAAGTCGACGAGAAGCCCCGGCTGGCGCAGATTCGTGAACCCCGGGTAGTCCGGGAACGCCAGTGAGTTCAGGTGCGCCGCCTGAGGGTTGGCGTAGACCCCCTCGTCGATGTCCTCTGCCACCAGCTCCGATGGCACACCCGCTGCATCAAGCGCCAACAGCCATTCCGCCGCCGGCTTCTCGCGAATCACCGCGGCGACCCGCTTCGCGAGCGCCTCATCGCCCGGCTCTCCTTCGATCGCGTCGGCAAGCTCCGGCATATCGAGCAGGCCGGCCAGCGCCTCCCTTTCTTCGTCAAGCCGCGCCCCGATGAATATGTGCCGGTCGGCGGCCCTGTAAGCCCTGTAGGTGGCGCAAAGGCCGGAGTTATCGGAGTTCGTGAGGACTGGCGGCGACCATCCCTCATTGCGCACGAACGAATCCGATTTCAGCCACAGGCCGGTCGCGAGCAATGACGTCTCCAGCCGCTGCCCCCTGCCCGTCCTGTCGCGGTGATACAGGCCCAGGAGCATCGCCGCGCCCCCCAGCATCGCGGTGGAGATGTCGCAGATCGGCGTCTTCGGAAAGACGGGCGGCTTCCCCGGACCGCCCTGAGCCTGTGAAATCCCCGTAAATGATTGCGCCAGGGGATCAAACCCCGGACGTGGCGCATCCGGTCCCTCGCTGCCGAATCCGGTGCTGTGCAGATAGATGACGTTGGGGTTGATTTTGCGCACCGTCTCGTAGTCGATACCGATGCGCTCGGCCACTCCGACCCGGTTGTTATGCAGGACTATGTCCGAGCGGCCGATGAGGCGCTCCAGCACGCCCTTTGCCTCATCCGCCCGGATATCCAGAGCAAGATCCCGCTTGCCCGTATTCCCGCCCAGGTAGAGCATCATCAACATCCGGCAACCCTCGCCGGTCGACGGCTCCACCTTGATGACGTCCGCCCCGAAATCGGCCAGGTATGCCGGGCCGATAGGGCCTGCCAGGTACGACGAGAGATCGAGGACTCGTACGCCCGAAAGCGGCCCCTTGAACCCGGGCTCGGGCGCAGGCGGTACGCCCAGGGATGGACCAGGACGCTCTGCAAGCCACTCCGGCCCTTGATCGTCCGGGTTCATTTCACCGCGCATCAACCAGGCCAGGTCCCAGGGCGAAGAAAAAAGTCGTATCGGCGGGGCGATTTGCTCCATATTTGCCCGGACGCCGTTATGGCCGGTCACCTGCAGACCGTTCGCCACTACCTGGTAATGATCCATCAAATCATGCGAGGACATTGCGGGCGCGACCGGGACATCTCCATCCCTCAGAATCTGGAGCCACTCGTCCCTCGGCTTCTGCCGGATGCGGGCGCCTATGATCTCCTTCGCCGCCGCCCGCGTCTCCTCATCAGGCCAGTAAAGCGGCGCCGATTCGAATCGGGGATCAGTTACGAGCTCGAACAGATCGGCTGCAATCGAGAGCTTGTTCCAGAAATCCGGGACCAGCGCGCCGATATGGATCCACTTTCCATCGGCCGTCTCATAAAGGCGGTAGTTCGGAAGAGCGCCCTGTGGGTCACTGCCGGCGCTATCCCACGTCTGCACGCCCTCGCCCCGGACGAGCATCGGCGACCGTGCCGCCAGCGAGCCCTGGAACATGCTCGTTGAAACCATCTGGCCGCGCCCCGTCACCTCGCGCCGGTGCAGCGCAGAAAGGACGCCGAGTATGCCCAGCAGCGCCGTTCCCACCCCTGCCAGGGGCAGGGCGTTCCACATGGGCGCGCCATCACTCGCGCGCTGCTCCGTGAGGATTCCGGTTACCGCCGCCACCGTTCCCTCATAGCCCGGACGGCCGGCAAGCGGCCCATCAGGCCCGTAGGGCGTAATCGAAAGCCATATCAGCCCGCCATTCCTGGCCGCGCTCGAGGCGTAATCCAGGCCGATCCCGGCCGCCCCGCCCGGCCCGAGCGATTCAACGACGATATCGGCGCCGCGGATCAGATCGCGAACTCGATCGGCCTCAATCGCGCCCGGGGCGCTTGAGGGTCTGGCCGGGCCGGACCAGAAAGCCGTCTCATAGCTTCGCTTGCCTCGATTCCACACATCGAAAGCCTGCCGCTTCTCAAGTGGATTGCCGCCCGGCCTCACCAGCTTGATGACGTCCGCGCCGAAATCGGCCAGGAACATCGTCACCAGGGCGCCTGGGTGATCGTCTGTGAGGTCGACTACGCGCAGCCCGGTAAGCGGGCCGTTGGCTGCCAGAAGGCCAGCCAGTGCTTCAGGGGATTTGGGACGTTGATCTGTCGAGCTCTTCAAGCCATCGCTCGGCCTGCTCCAGAACTGTCGGGTTTTTGGGGTCTTCAGCCCTGTCCCGGGCCTCTTCGAGGAGCGCTCGCGCCTCATCGAGGTCACCACCGCTATCAATAATCAGGATGCCCTTCTCCAGATATGCCGCGGACAGGGAAGGCGCATATTCTATCGCCCGATCAAGGTCGGCGAACGCGAAATGCGTCTGGCCCGCATTCGCCAGGAACCGCCCTCTCCAGAAGTAGGCGCCGCCTTCATTCGGCGCCAGCAGGACTGCCGTATCAAAGGCCGCCTGCGCCTCTATGAAATCGCCGTTGAAGGAGGCGATACGGCCAAGAACTATCCAGGGGTTCGGATCCTCGGGATCAAGAGAGGTGGCCATCCGGGCATCACTCTTCGCACCGCCAATGTCTCCCAGCAGGATCCTGGTGGCGCCCCTGGAGCCGTACGCGGACGCCAGATCGGGCTTCAGCGCGATCGCACGAGTGAAATCCTGTTCAGCTTTCTCCGCGTCGCCCTTGAGAAGCCTCGCCTCGCCAAGGCCCGCCCATCCTCTCGCAAAGTTGGGCTCGATCTCGATGACGGTTTCAAAACGGCGCTCAGCCAGTACGAAATCTCCCCGGTTGAGCAGGTTGTGCGCGCGTATGTACTGGCCAATGCTCTCCGCGGCTTCCGCCTCTTCGTCCAGCTCTTCTTCATCGGCGATCTCAACATCAACAAACGGCTCCGGCGTAGCCGTCGGGACGGCCGCTGGAGTCGGTATCACCTCGGCGACCTGATCGTCTACTGGCGCGTCAGATCCAATATCAGCCGCGGTGCCGCACGCTGCCGCGGCAATCGCAGCGACGGCGACGGCAGCAAGGACTACCGTTCTGGATCTCCCCATGGTCAGGGCACCAGGGCTGGGCAGATGGCCCATAAATCATTTCCTCGATATCTGCTCTCGAATATTCGCCCCGGCTGTTTCCCGCTCATGGGACGCCCACCAGGGCAAACCCGGACGACGCACGCGACACGCCATCCATCGTTCGATTTTAGCTGAACACGATACGCCGGCTCCTGAGATGGATACGCTATCCCTCTCATCACGGTTCGATTCCGATCGGCCCGCGAGGGACTCCAAACCCGGCGCCCGAACCCCAGGTCCACGAAATTCTCGAATGCTAATAGACCTCCACTGCCACACCGTGGATAAGTCAGACGATAGCGCCCTCACGCTGCCGGCGATCGGCCGGCTTGCGCGCGATCGCGGCGTGGAAGCGGTATGCATCACCGACCACGAAGCGTTCTGGAAGCCGAATGCCCTCGAGCAGGCCGGGAAGGAGGCTGGCGTCCTATTCATTCCGGGCGCGGAGATAAACACCGACGCGGGCCACGTCCTCGTATTCGGCCTCTCAGAATACAAGTTCGGCTATCACCATCCCGACCGGCTGATCGAGGCAGTAGCAGAGGTGGGCGGCGCCACTATCCTGGCCCATCCGTACCGGAGGGCGCTGCCGCGAGAAATCGGCCCCGGCACTCCCGGTTTTGCCAACGCGCTCAAGCGGGCCAGATCGAATCCGCTACTGGCCCTGGTGAACGCGATCGAGGTCTCAAACGGCCGGGGCACGGATGAGCAAAACGAGTTCTCCGCCTCGCTCGCTGAGGCGCTTGGCATGCCGGGGACCGGCGCGAGCGACGCCCATGCCGAGGCGGACTTCGGCGGCGCGGCCACGGAGTTCGAGCGGCGGGTCGGCGGCGTAGACGATCTGATACGGGAACTCAAAGCGGGACGCTTTCGGCCCGTGAGATTCAGGTAATCCAGGGCGCTAGCCGGCCGTGGAAATGCGGGCGACCAGCAGCTCCACCCCGATTCGCTCGTCGGCGCCCGTCTTGAACGCAACGTCGGCTTCCAGCAGCCGCCGGTGGACGTCTGCAAGATATGAGGGCGGGAATTTTCGCGCCTGCTCCAGGGTCTTGCGCATCGGGTAGCTGCCCGCCTTCGTCCCGATTCGCTGCGCGATCTCGTCCTGGTTCGAGCCGGTTCCGGTCATGTCCTGGGCGACGATGACCATCCGCACCTGCCGGGCCAGCATGCCGAGGATGTACTGGACGCTGCTCCCGTCCTCCAGCAACTGGTACAGCAGCTTCAGCGATATCGCTGGCCGCCGCTCGAGCACCGCGTCAACCGCGGCAAAGATATTCGCTTCGCGCGCCGGCGAGACCATCAGTTCCACATCGGCCGCCTGCACCTGCCTGTCCCCTGCGTACAGAACGAGCTTTCTGATCTCCTGATCCAGGAGCCGCATCTGCCCGCCGATCAGATCGGAAAGCCGCATCACCGCGGCCGGGGAAGCGCCCTGCCCGACCTCTGCGAACCGCCGACCGACCCACTCCTCCAGGTCACGGCCGCGGCGAGCCGGAAATACCTCGACACGCGCCGAGCTGCCGGCCGCCTTCAACCCGGCGCCATTGCGTCGCAACGGGCCCTCGACAAAGATAAGCTCAGTCGTGGGTGGAAGAGCCTCCAGTCCCTCCGCGAGACCATCCCAGTCGCCCGCAGGCAACTTTAGCGTTTTCCCGCGTGAACGGCCCGAATTGGCGTCGATGCGTCCCAGCAGTCCTCGGACTATCACGAGGCGCCTGTCTGCGAGAAACGGCACCGCGCTGGCGGCGCCAATCATCTCGTCGCGGCTGTAGCTGTCGCCCTCGAAGACGCTCGTGCTGGGACCGACGACTTCCGGCGGGCCGGCCTCGCCACGCAGCGCGGCCAGCCGCTCCTCAATGGAGAACTCATCATCTCCGTGCAACACTTTTATCATCGTTCAAAAGATCCCATGCGTCGCGTTGGCCCAACCCAGTCGTACCGATGGTCACGAGGGATATAATCGAACTGCCGGCCAGATAGTCCAAATAGCTGGCGGCGCCCTGTAACCGGAATCATGTTCACCCTGCTCAGATACTTCTTTCTCCTGCGGCCAGCGGCAATGCTCATATGGCGCTTAATGTTGGATCGCCGCGTTCCACTGGCGGCCAAAATCATTCCCATTTTGGCTCTCGCTTACATCATCTCGCCCATAGATCTCGTCCCGGACTTCCTGCCCATCCGCGGTCAGCTGGACGATATCTTCGTAACAGTGATCTTACTCGGCATGTTTTTGATGTTGGCTCCCTGGAGCGTCATTATGGAACACGCCACCGGCCGATCATCGGGCGACAGCGGTGACGCCAAGAAGTTCAAGGGTAAGACGATAGATGGCGAGTACCGTCTCGAGGACGACGAAGCCCAGTAGCCGACACCCGCCGCCGCCCGCCATTGCCCGATCATTCCAGCTATTCGACCTCCTCGATCCCAGAATAATCCTGAAAAAAGCACGGAGATACTTTGCGAATTGCAATAGTCGGTCTTCCGCAGTCCGGAAAGACCACGGTCTTCAACGCCCTGACACGCGGCTCCGCCCGCGTTGGCGAATACAGCGCCCGCCCGGAAGCGAACATCGGAGTCGCCCACGTCCCGGACTCTCGCGTGGACAGGCTGGCCGAAATTTATGTGCCGAAGAAGGCCGTCTTCGCGGAGGTCACATACGTCGACCTGCCGGGACCGCCTGCAGGGACTCACGACGATTCGGGAATGTTCTCAGGGTCTGCTCTCACCGATCTGCAGCAGGCCGACGCCCTTCTCCACGTAGTCAGGGCCTTTGCGGACGACTCAATCATTCACACGAAGGGCTCTGTCGACTGGAAGCGCGATGCCGGCGACGTCGCCTTCGACATCCTCTTCGCCGATATCGCGCTGATCGACCGGCGTATCGAGCGGCTGGGCGAAACGAAGGGGCTGAAGGCCGCCGACCGCGACGAGCAGCTACGCCAGATCGAAGACTTGAAAGCAGTCCAGGCCGCCCTTGAAGCGGGAACGCCAATCCGGGAGCAGAGTTTCAACGACAGTCAAACGCGGAGCATACAGAACATCTTCCTCGTCAGCAGCCTGCCGTATCTCGTGGCCCTGAACATCGGCGAAAGCGACGTGCCCAACACGGAGGCGCTGGAGGCGGAAATCTCGTCGATAGTCACCGGTCAGGGCACCGGCTCGGCCGCCATCTGCGGAAGCCTGGAGATGGAACTCGCCCAGATGGAGCATGAAGAAGAATCAGAATTCAGGCAGTCGCTGGACGTCGGCGAACCAGGACTTCACAGGATGTTGCGGCTCTCCTATGACGCCCTGAATCTGATGTCGTTCCTGACCGTCGGGGATGATGAAGTCAGGGCCTGGACCATCCCCAACGGCACGCCCGCGGTGAAAGCGGCCGGCGCCGTTCATTCGGATATCGAGCGAGGGTTTATCCGGGCGGAGATAGTCTCCTACGACGATCTGGTCGAACTGGGCAGCACCAGCGAGGCCAGAAAGGCTGCCAGGCTCAGGTCTGAAGGCCGTGACTACGTGATGCAGAACGGCGACGTAGTCAACTTCCTATTTTCCGTTTGAGTCCCTGGCTGGCTATCCGGCTCGCAAGATTTGAGCGCACAGGCGATAATCGCCCTCAGTGCCCGGCTGCCGCCCGGATACCAGGTAACCTTCGCGAGATCGGGCAACGGAGGATCATGACCGAAGAACTCGGAAAGATAGAGAAACCACCGGCAGGCGACATCGCCACCAAGCGCAAGGTGTACGTCGCACCGCTCGTCTACCCCCTCCCTGGCGCCCCGGATGGGTACGCGACACGCCTTGCGGCCTACTGGAAGGCCGTCGACGATCACACCGGCGGCCTCGAGACCCGTGCAGGAATCGTCAAGCGCGTCTTCGTTGAGGGCGTCGGCTTTGGCGGCCAGCCGGGCATGGACCAGTTGAAGCAGACCAATCTGCCCGTATTTCCGCTCGTCTACGGCCGCGTGAGCTCCGGCGCCACCCTCGAGGCGCTCGATGACGATGAGCTATTCCTTGAGGAGCTCGACTGGCGGCGGATTATCCAGGGCGGGTTTGCCAGCAGGAAGGTCGCGGAGACGGTACAGGAGTCGTTTGATAAGGCCAGCGAGGATCGAATCGCGCACATGGCGAAATCGCTCAGAGAGAAAATCGAGGATGGCGAGGCCGCGCTGCTGATCATCTCGTCAACAAGGGGGCTCGACATCCCGGACGACATTGAGCAGTTCCACATCATGCCGCCGGAGCTGGACGCGCTATCGCGCTGGATACAGGAGACGGCGCAGGCACAGGAGGCCGAACTCCAGGCAGCAGAGGCCCGGGCCGCAACCGGCGAAGCGCCGCCACCCGGCGCAGGCGCGCCTCCAGCTGCCCCAGAGGATGACGGCGAGGGTCCGGTGCTGTGGACACCCGGCAACCCGTAATCTCACCCATAGCGTCTGGCAGCCCGTCCGCGCCCGCTGACGGGCTGCTCGCGCTCTACGTCCACATTCCGTTTTGCGAGACGAAATGCCCGTACTGCGACTTCAACACGTACGCCGCGATCGAGCAGCTCATGCCGGAGTACGTGACGGCCCTTGCGTCAGAGATAAAGGCCTGGGGAACCCTGCTCGATCACCCACAGGTCGGCACGATCTTCTTCGGAGGCGGAACGCCCTCCTACCTCCCGACCGGCGACATCGAAACGCTGCTTGCGATGGTGCGCGACGCATTCAAAGTTGCCGGCGACGCGGAGATTACCCTTGAGTCGAACCCCGGCGACCTGGACGCCGCAAAGCTGGCAGCCTACCGGGATCAGGGTGTAAACCGGCTGAGCATAGGGGTACAGAGTTTCGACGACGAACTGCTCACGATACTGGGCCGCAGGAACGATGCCGCCACCGCTGTGTCGGCTTTCGAGGCCGCCCGATCAGCCGGCTTTGAGAACGTCAGCATCGACCTCATGTTCGGCCTCCCTCACCAGACGCGTGAGCAGTGGAGCGATACGCTCTCGCAGTGCCTCAGCCTTGCCCCGGAACACACCTCGCTCTACGCCCTGACCGTCGAGCCAAATACCCCCATGG
>JADFHP010000076.1 GCA_022567135.1 Chloroflexota bacterium | reverse complement strand
CCGCGCCCGGTCATTGGCATTCTTCAAATCGTGAATAAGCTGGGCAAGGTCTTCGATCGAATAGATGTCGTGATGCGGCGGCGGGGAGATCAGGTCAACGCCGGGCGTGGTCCTGCGAATGAGCCCGATATACTCATCGATCTTGTGGCCTGGAAGATGGCCGCCCTCGCCAGGCTTCGAGCCCTGCGCCATCTTGATCTGGAGGTCCGTGGCGTTCGTCAGATAGTTGATCGTGACTCCGAAACGGCCTGAAGCCACCTGCTTGACCGAGCTGCTGCGAGAGTCGCCGTTGGGGTCCGGCGTGTAGCGGCGGGAGTCCTCGCCGCCCTCGCCCGTATTGCTCCGGGCCCCGAGGCGGTTCATCGCGATCGCCAGCGTCTCGTGCGCCTCCCGGCTGATCGAGCCGAGCGATATGGCGCCGGTGGCGAATCGCTTCACGATCTCGCTGGCCGGCTCAACCTCGCTTAGCGGAATCTCCCTGTCCGGGTCGAACTTGAACTCGAGCAGCCCGCGTATCGTGGACAGCCGCCTCGTCTCATCATCGGCCAGGCTCGAATACTCCGCGAATACCCTGGCATCGTTGCGATTCACCGAGTCCTGCAACAGCGCGACGGTCTCCGGGTTGTACATGTGGTGCTCGCCGCCCGCCCGCCACTGATAAACGCCGCCAATGTCCAGCGGCATCTCAGCCGCCATCTGAACATCCGGGAAAGCCCGCTTGTGAGCGGCCACGCAGTCCTGGGCGATCTCGTCGATGCCAATGCCCTGGATCTTGGTGGGAGTCCAGGTGAAGAACTCGTCGACCAGCTTCTGAGACAGGCCGAGTCCTTCGAATATCTGGGCGCCGTGGTAGCTCTGGAGCGTCGAAACGCCCATCTTGGCCATCACGTTCAGAACGCCTTTCTCGATCCCTTCTACGAAGTTGCGCTCGGCCGTCGCGTCATCGATAACGTCGTCCTCGATCTCACGCCGTGACCGCAACATGTCGGAAATCGTCTCGAACGTGAGATAAGGGTTCACAGCGTTCGCGCCGTAGCCGTACAGCACCGCGAAATGGTGCACCTCACGCGGATCTCCGGACTCGACGACCAGCCCAACGCGCAGGCGCAGGCCCTCCCGAATCAGGTGATGGTGTACCGCACCGGTCGCGAGGATGGAGGGAATCGGTGCGCTCTCCGAATCCACCCCGCGGTCTGACAGGACGATGATCTCGTAGCCGTCCTCTACCGCCTTCGCGGCCTCATCCCGCACCCGGTCGAGCGCGGCGCGCAGGCCCCTCGCCCCATCTTTGACCGGCCACAAAGTGGAGACGGTTCGTGTCCGGATTCCCGGCAGGTCGAGGTTCCGAATCTTTGCCAGCTCGTGGTTGGTCAGCACCGGATGCTCGACGCGAAGCTGGCGGCAGTGCTCAGGGGTCTCATCGAAGAGGTTTCCCTGCCGTCCGATCGTCATCGACATCTGCGTGACGACCTTCTCGAACTGCTTGTCCAGCGGCGGATTGGAGACCTGCGCGAACTGCTGCTTGAAATACGAAAACAAGTTCTGGGGCCGGTCCGACAACACCGCCAGCGGCGTGTCGCTCCCCATGGACCCGTAGGCCTCGGAGCCATCCTCGGCCAGGGGACTCAGCAGAATCCGCAGCTCCTCCTGCGAGTAGCCGAACACCTGCTGCCGGCGAACGATGGTATCCCTGTCCAGCCCGGGCACGAATTCCGGCGCGGGAAGGTCATCCAGATAGACCGCGTTGTCGCGAATCCACCCGCCGTATGGCTTGCGCGTCGCCAGGTCGTGCTTCAGCTCCTCGTCATCAATGATCCGTCCCTGGTCGAAGTCCAACAGGAACATCATGCCGGGCTGCAGCCGCCGTTTGAATGCGACATCTTCGGGCGGAATCTTCAGTACGCCCGTTTCGGATGCCATGACCAGAAGATCGTCCTTCGTGACCAGGTAGCGCATCGGCCGGAAGCCATTGCGGTCCAATACAGCGCCAACCTTGTGGCCGTCCGTGAAGGCCATCATCGCCGGGCCGTCCCACGACTCCATCACGCTGCTGTGGTACTCGTAAAACGCCTTCTTCTCATCGGACATCGTCCTGTGCCCGTACCACGGCTCCGGGATCATCATCGCCGCTACATGCTCGATCTCCCGTCCGCCAAGAGCCAGCAGCTCGAACGCCTGGTCAAAGGACGCCGTGTCGCTCTCATCCTGCAAAGTGACCGGAGCGACCTTGCGAATGTCGTCGCCAAAAAGCTCGTTGGTGAAGAGGCGCTCGCGCGTCCGCATCCAGTTCTTGTTGCCCTGCACCGTGTTGATCTCGCCGTTGTGGCAGAGCATCCGGTACGGGTGCGCAAGTTTCCATTCACCCAGAGTATTCGTGCTGTACCGGGCGTGAACCAGCGCGAACGCCGTCGTTATCCGCACATCGCTAAGGTCCGGGTAGAACTCCCGAAGCTGCTCTGCAATCAACAGGCCCTTGTACACGACCGTCCGCGCCGACATAGAGCAGACATAGAACCTGTCCAACTCATCGGCCGCCAGGGCATCCAGAGCAGCGCGTCGCTCGCTGAGCGTGTTCTCGATGCACTTGCGAGCAATGTAGAGCTTGCGCTCGAGTGCATTGGAATCGAGCATTTCTTTGGCGTCCCCATCCGGGGTGCCGATAAACGCCTGGCGGATCACCGGCTTTACCGTCTGGGCGAGCGTCCCGATTCTCTCCGGCCTCTGCGGCACATCGCGCCATCCCAGAAATTCGAGGCCCTCTCCGACCACGCACCGCTCGAAGACCTCCTCGCATGCGGCGCGCAGCGACTCATCCTCCGGAAAGAAGACCATCGCCACGCCGTACCGGCCGGCCCCAGGCAGTCGAATGCCCTCCGCGGCCGCAGCGTCTGCCATGAACTCATGCGGCAGCTGGATAAGGATCCCGGCGCCGTCTCCCGTCTCCGGGTCCGCTCCCCGGGCGCCACGGTGCGTCAGATTCTCCAGGACCTCCAGAGCCTTATCGATCATGTCGTGCGAGCGAGAGCCTCGGATATCGGCAACCAGCCCGACGCCGCACGCATCGTGCTCGTAGGCAGGATCGTAGAGGCCGTGTTTCTTCAGCGGCCGTAGCCTGGCCACTGCATCTGGAATCGTTTTATTCAACTTGGAAGCTGTCATTAACTGATAAGTGCTCGCCCCGCGCCCTTCAGGCTGGGCCGGTCCGGAGGGGGAGTCGGCCGGCCTGCAGATCACGCCTATAGATCACGCAAGTAGCGGCCTACCTCGTAATCCGTGACGGTGGCTTCATAGTCTCGCCACTCGATCTTCTTGTTCCTCAGAAAACTTTCAAACACCCGGTCGCCAAGGACATCCCGGACCAACTCACTTTGTTCGGCCAGTTGGACGGCTTCAGAAAGGTTTCCGGGCAGGCGCGCCACACCGGCCTCCGCCAACTCCTCATCGATCAAGTCGGCCAGATTCCCGGCGAACGGCTCAGGCAAAGGATACTCGTGCTCAATACCGGCCAAACCGGCCGCAAGAATCACGCTGAAGGCCAGATAGGGGTTGCAGGCGCTGTCCGGCGCCCTGTATTCGATTCGCACCGAGTCCTCGCGCCCGGGCCTGAACGCCGGAACCCGGACCAGGTCCGCCCAGCCAGATTCCGTCCAGGCCGAGTAAACCGGCGCCTCGAAGCCGGGAACGAGCCGCTTGTACGAGTTGACCCACTGGTTGGTCACCGCAGTTATCTCTGCGCCATGGCGCAGAAGGCCGGCGAGGAAATGCTTGCCCAGATCGGAAAGATGGCGGGCGTCGCCCTCGTCATAAAAGGCGTTGTGCTCGCCCTCGAACAGCGAGACACTGGTGTGCATGCCGCTGCCATGCAGGTCGTTGCTTGGCTTGGGCATGAAAGTGGCGTACGCGCCGCGCGCCGCGGCCACCTCCTTCACCGTCAGCCGGAAGGTGATCACGGCGTCAGCCATCGCCAGAGCGTTAGTGTGCCTCAAATCTATTTCGTGCTGGCCTTCCGATACTTCGTGATGAGAGTGCTGGACGGGAATGCCCATCTCCTCGAGAGCTATCACTGTTTCTCTGCGGAGGTCTGCGCCTGAATCGGCCGATGTCTGATCGAAGTAGCCCCCGCGCCCAACGGGCTTCACCACATGGGGCACGCCGTTTCGCCCTTCCCAATTCGGCTCTTCAAGGTAGAAATACTCCAGCTCGGGTCCCACGTAGTAGGTGAACCCCTTGTCCGCGGCACGGCGCATGATTCGCCGCAGAACGTTGCGGCTGTCCGTCTCCGCAACCACACCATCCGGGGTCTGAATATCGCAGAACATCCGGGCCACCGCGTTCTCGCGCGGCCGCCACGGCAAGATCTGCCACGTCGATGGGTCCGGCATGGCAACCATGTCCGCCTCGGTCGAGCGGGCGAAGGCGTCGATCGCCGAGCCATCGAATGTAGCGCCGCGATGAAGCACATGCTCAAGCTCATCGATGGTTACGGCAAATCCCTTCAGAGTGCCCAGGATGTCCGTGAACCACAGACGAATGAACTTTACATCGCGCTCCTGAGCGCTATGAAGAACGTAGTCAATTGCTTCGGCGTTGTTTGTTGACATCACTCAGGAGCGAACCGTGCCGCGGGGTAATCGTGAGCAGCCTGAACTCGGCTTCAATCCGGCCGCCTCGCGGCGCATGAAATGTTGACTGCCCTCAGAAATCTCGAACATCGAGAAGTTTCATGAACACCGCGAGCTGGCACAAATACCACCCTGCCAGAAGAGACAAATATCAGGCATTGTGAAAAATATGTCAAACTAGTTTGACCGCAACTAGAGAGACGCCGCCTCCGAGATCGCTCTGGCGCATCCCCTTCGGGGCCGGTGAAGGCGCAGGCTATCCGTCAGAGTGGCCTGGCTCCAGCCCGGACTCACTGGACAACTCTTCGGAATGGCCGCCGGTTACCCTGCCTATGGCCTTTTTACGCCGACGCCGACGCCGGATCGGCGGGGGAGGGATCTCCACCATTACCGGATATCCATTCTCATCCGCTTCGCCGTGCCAGCCGCAGATGAGGCAGTCAAGATAAGCGCCGTAGTAATCGTCCTGGCCCGAGAGAGAACCGGCAGCCCCGCAACGAGGGCAAGAAAGTTTCCGTCTGTCAATGACTCTTTGCATTGACCAGGGTCTCCTGAATGGTACCCGTGACCTGAATAGCACCCGTAAAAGGCACTAAGATCCCGCGTCGGCCACATAATAAAACAGTTACTCGTGCTAAAAAATATTCTACCTTAACTTTTCCACACTGTCCCCAACCCGCTCACATAGTGTCTGAAGATGGGCTAAAACGGAAAACAGGGCCATATGGGTTATTTCACCCATTCACACGAGCCATAATCCCCAGCCCCTATGGAGCCTCATGCAATTCAAAGACGGGCCATTTCACTGCAACCTAATGGTGTGTTTACTTCCGGTGAATGAGCGAATTCACGCGCCTGGGCCTGATTTTGTACCGAATTTACAGTCACGGGGACTGGAGACGACAATATGGGACGTGTGCTAGTAGTCGATGACGACACCGATGTCAGAGCTGCATTAGTGATGCTGCTCGAGGCGGATGGCCACTCGGTTGTCGAGCTCGATGATGGCCTGAAAGTCCTGGATATGATTTCCGATCGTGGCGTGGACGTGATCCTGCTCGATATCTCAATGCCGCACGTCGACGGGTTCGAAGTGCTCAGCATGCTCATGCTCGATCCCAGCTCGGCCGGCGTTCCTGTCGTCGTCATCAGCGCGCGCGGCCGCCCCAGCGACAAGGCTCAGGCGATGGCTCTGGGCGCTTCCGACTATGTGAACAAGCCATGGGGAGACGGCGAGGTTGAGTTCAGGGTGCGCATGGCCCTGGGCAGGTCTGAGCGCAAGTGGGCCGAAGAGAACAAGAAGCCGGGGGAAAACCCGCCCGTGCGGCCTGCCGCTCCCCAGCCGCAACCATCAGCCCCAATCAGCTCGTCCCGACCCGCGCGGCCTGTGCAACCGCCGGCGCCCGCGCCGCAGGCCGTCAGTCCCGCCGCGCCTCACACTGCGCCAGCCGCTCACAAGCCGGCCTCTCGCCCGCTCCGCCGCCGGCCCCGCGTCCGTCGCATCGTGCGCCGCATCCGCCGCCGCGCAGCCTGATGCCACCCGGCTAACATTTTCGGCCCTTTCCCCGACAGCGCAGATACAGATGCAGCGCGACGCCACATCGTGCATAATCGCGCCGGTCAAACGTGAATCCAGAGCAGTACAACTACGCGCACTTCCCGGAGGATATGCAGGCCGCCGACTTCTCGGCGTTCCCAAACATCCTGCATGCCGGTACTGACGCGCCCGATGGCGTTCTCGTAAACGCAGCCACGGGAGCGGAAGAGCGGCTCTCCGACTACTGGTCGAAGGGTCCACTCATAATCGAGTTCGGCTCCGCTACCTGACCGTTCTGCAGGCCGGCGGTGCCGGCTCTCGACGCTCTCGCCGCAGAGTTTGAACCTGCTGGCGTCAGCTCTGTGTTCGTCTACACACAGGAAGCCCACCCCGGCGATAACTGGCCTCACCATTCCGGCTTCGAACATAAGCTTGATGCGGCCCGCAAGTTCGTCGATGAGTGCAGCATCCATCGGCCGATGCTTGTCGATACCCTCGATGGCGAAGTCCACCGCGCATACGGCGCGCTGCCGAATATGTCCTGGATCATCAGCCGCACAGGCAAAATCCTCTACAAGGCGGACTGGACAGACCCGCGCACAATCAGGCAGGCGTTAGAGCAGATCGGATATGAGATCGACGAGAAACGCGGCGGAGCGCATATGACTTCCTACTACATGGAGACACTGCCCCAGCGCCCCAACTCTACGGAAGAGTTCATGCAGGGACTCCTCGACATTGGCGGCCCGCGCTCAGCCCACGAATTCCTCGACGCAATCGCGGCTGGCCCGGGAGGCGAGCAGGCAGTCGCCCAAATGCGCGAGTGGGTGATCGCCAGACATGAAGAGAAGCCCACTCTGCCTGACTCCCCGTAGGGGCAGAATTGAAATCTGCCTGAGCGTGGCCGGCGAGCAACGCGCAAAAAGCAGGGCGAGCCCTGCCCCCACATCTAATCCTCGGCCGTGACCCCGCCCGCCCCGGAGATATAGGGATATACTGCCGCCTACTCTCGTAAAACCCGAACTGTGGATAGTCCCGTCCTGAGGAGCAAGCATGTACATCGTCATGGTCCAATTCAACGTCAAGCCGGACAAGGTAGACGAGTTCCTTGAGGCGTCAAAAGGCGATGGCCGAGGGTCGGTCAGCCACGAATACGGCTGCCACCGATTCGACGTGATACAGGACAATTCCGACCCCACGCGCATCGCCTTCACGGAGGTCTATGACGATAAGGCAGCCTTCGAGGTTCACACTACCCAGGACCACTTCAAGAAATGGGACGCCGCGGTGAAAGACCTGCACGATGGCAATGTGAAGGTGTCGATGTGCCGCAACGCCTTCCCGAACGACTTCGCCACATGGCCGGCCGCCATATCCGGTCGGGACGAGAGCTTCTTCTCCGGAAGCCTCCACATCATCCACGCCGCGCTCCCCGTGCAGGCCGACAAGGTAGACGCCTTTATAGAGGCCGCAACCCTCGACGCCCTGGGCTCGGTCCACATGGAGCCGGGTTGCCTGCGATTCGACCTCTACCAGAACATCGATAACCCGTCCGAGCTATGGCTCTACGAGGTCTACGCCAATGAGGCCGCGTTCGACTACCACCGGGAGACGCCGCACATCAAGCTGTGGGCCGAGACCGTGAAGGACTGGTACGACGGCGAGCGCGCTCCCGCCATCAGGGGCACGAACATCTGGCCGCCCGACAACTGGAACTGGAGCACCGGCAAGCCGACCGCGTAGCGGCCCCAGGGCGTTTGTCGGGGTTCCATGGCGGCCCGGACTGGAGAATTGGCCGTGACGCCGACATGGCCGAAATCTATTCCGGCTACGCTCGCCATACCGGCGATCAGCGTGGTCGCGTTCGCGCTTGCCTCATGCTCGTCCGGCCCGCCATCAGCCGAGGAGATCATCGCCAGGTCACGCGAAGCCATGAGCCAGTTGACCTCTTATCAATGGACCTCGACGCACAACACCGTCAGCGATGGCAGGTTCGGCGCGCCGCTGAACAGCGAATCCCAGACCTGGTCCGGAGCCTGGCGATCTGATGGCCGCTCAGAGTTGTACTTGCGGGAGATCGATGGCCGGGTCGCCGAATCCGGGTTTTTCCGACGCTACATAAAGATCGGAGACCAGGCAGCCTTCCAGTTCGCAAACGATGAAATCTTCGCGACGAGTCCTGACGCGCTCCAGGGGATTGACGCTTCCCTCCCCGATCTCTCTGAAGACGGCCGGCGGTGGTCGAAAGGCACAGATAGGGAAGTGGATGGGCGGCAGCTGTTTGCCGTCGAGTCGGTGACCGAAGAAGATACGGGGCCGCGATCGGGGGACCCGGATGGCCTAACCGGCCACCGCACCACGAGTACTACCTACTTCATTGATACCGAGACGTTCATCGTCATGCGCAAGAGCGAACAGATCCGCTCTGAATTGCCTGTACTCGGCCTCGGCGGCACGGAGTTGCAAAGTACCCTGCGATCGGTCAATACGTTCTACTTCGCTTTTGACGAGCCGGTCGACATCGAATTCCCGGAAGGATTCGAACCCGCCGCTTCGCCCTAGTCCGCCGACTGCGCCCTTCCGCTACCCGTTTGCGTCCCCATCTGGGCGCTGATCAGCCGCGCGTATATGCCGTCCTGCGCCGCAAGCTCCTCGTGCGTCCCCATCTGCGCGACACGGCCGTCCTCGAGCACGATTATCCGGTCTGCATCGCGCACGGTAGACAATCGGTGCGCGATGACCAGCGTCGTGCGGTCGGACATAAGCTCCCGAAGTGCGTCCCGCACCAGGCGCTCGTTGATCGCGTCGAGATGCGACGTCGCCTCGTCCAGCACGAGCACCGGCGCATCCTTCAACACCGCGCGGCCAATGGCGATGCGCTGCCGCTGGCCGCCGGAAAGCTGCATTCCGCGCTCGCCAACCAGCGTCTCCATCCCCTCGGGCAGCGATTCCACGAACTCCAGCAATCCCGAATTCTCGAGCGCCCGCCGGAGATCATCTTCCGTCGCGTCCGGCTTCGCCACCAGCAGGTTTTCCTTGATGGACGAGTTGAACAAATACGTGTCCTGCGCCACCAGCGCCGTCCTGTCCCGCAGATCGTCCAGCCGGTACTCCCGCAGATCGACGTCGTCCAGCATCAACTGGCCCGACGAAGGGTCCCAGAACCGCAACAGCAGATGCGCAGTCGTCGACTTGCCCGCCCCTGACCTGCCGACAAGCGCAACCGTAGACCCGGGCGGAACGTCGAACGACAATCCGCTGAGTGCCTTGCGGTTGGAAAAGTCGTAGCTGAACTCAACGTCCTCCAGTGCGGCTGCCGACGCGCCGCCCGCCCTCACCGGCGTGCCCGGCCCATCCGTGACCGCCACGACCTCGGAGTGAACCGCCGTCACGCGCCGCGTCGAGCCAAGCGTATCGCCGAGCCTGCGGCCGATCTGCGCCAGCTCCGTTATCGGCAGGAACGCGCCCATCGCGATCAGCGTCAATAAGGGCAGCCGCGTCGCCTCCAGCGAGCCGTTCGTGACCAGCGACGTCCCAACGGCCAGCACCACTATGCCGCCCAGGCCAATAAGCACTTCTAGAGAAACGCGCTGCAGCGTGATCTGCTTGTTGAACGCCAGCCTGATCGGCAGGTAGTCGCCGACCAGTTCATCGAACTCCCGCGCCCTGTTCGCGCCACGCTGAAACGCCGTCACCTCCCGCAGTCCCTGGAGGGTGTCGACCGCGTGCGCGTTCAGCTCGCCCAGCCGCTCGCGCGCGACGGAGCCGAGATTCTCCACGGAGTTGCGGGTCAAGATGGGCATCAAGGCCGCGACTACGAGGAACGGCAGCAGCACCAGTGCAAGCTGCCACCCGAAAACCAGCAACGTGGTCAACACCGCGGCAGGCACGGCGATGGCCACGAAGCTGTTCGCCACGGTATGCGCAAAGAAATACTCGATCGTCTCAACGTCCTGCGTGGCCAGGGCAACCAGGTCACCGGTTCGCCGCCGCTGCAAATACCCCGGCGCCAGCAGATCGAGCTTGCGGAACAGATCGACCCGCATCCGCGAGAGAAGCCGGAACGCCATATCGTGCGAAACCCACGACTCGAGCCACGCGAACGCGGCAGTCGCGGGCGCAAGAGACAGCAAAACGATGGTCAGAGTGGTGATCGAATCGCCATCCTTCACGTTGCCCACAATCAGCGCGCTCACCACGCCGATGCAGATCAGCCCCGCGAAGTGGGCTACCCCGGTCGTGAATGATCCCAGAAGTTTGAACTTATGCGGCCGGATGTAGCCCATGAGAATCCGGAACGCGTCAATCCATCCCAGCCCCTCCGCGCGCAGGATGGCATCGGTCGGCGCGGCCTGCGCCTCCTCGTCGAGTTGCGTCGCCGCGCCGCGACCCAGCCAGATCTCGTTCGATGGGTCCGCTGGCGATCTGTTCGCGGCGCCCACTTCGCGATCAAACGACTGGTCTGCCATCAGCGCCGCATACTGGCCGTCCATCGCAAGAAGCTCGGCATGGCTGCCGGACTCCACCAGGCGGCCGTCGTCAAGCACCAGGATCCGGTCCGCTCCGATTACGCTCGACAGCCTGTGCGCCATAACCAGAGTGGTCCGTCCCTGCATCAAGCGGTCCAGCGCCTGCTGTATCGTCAGCTCGTTCTCGGCGTCCACGCTGGAGAGCGCCTCGTCGAGAATCAATATCGGGGCGTCGCGCAACAGCGCCCGCGCGATCGCTATCCGCTGGCGCTGGCCGCCCGATAGGCGGACGCCCCGCTCGCCGATCACCGTGCGATACCCCTGCGGCAATGCGTTTATGAAATCCTCAGCGTTGGCCGCGCGTGCCGCCTCCTCCAGCTCCGTCTGCGTGGCGTCGGGCCTCCCGAACCGGAGGTTGTCCTCGATCGTCCCGTGGAACAGATATGTGTCCTGCGCGACGACGGCAATCTGCCGCCTGATCTGGTCGAACGAAAGCTCACGGCAATCTACCCCGCCGACGCTCACCGACCCCGACTGCGGGTCATACATGCGCTGCACCAGCCACATCAGCGTGGACTTGCCGGAGCCGCTCCGGCCAACGATGCCCACAGTCTCGCCCGCGGCAACCCGGAAGCTCACGTCCTTCAGGGCCGGGTCCCGGCCACCCGGATATGCGAAAGTCACGCCGCTGAACTCGACCGTCGGCGCAAGATCCCGCTCCGTCGCCTGCGGCGCGTCCTTGACGCTCGGCTCCGCGTCCATCACATCGAACAGCCCTCCCGCCGCCGAAATTCCAAGCAGTCCCTGGTGGAAGAGCTGGCTCAGCTCCCGCAGCGGCCTGAACGCCTCGACGCCAAGCATGAGCACGATGAGAAGGGCGCTGAGCGTCATCTCCCCCGACTCAACCCTCGTCGCGCCGAGGGCAAGCGCCACCGCGGCCCCTATCGCAATGCCCGCAATCGTCACGCCATGGGTCGCCGCATTGCTCGCCAGCACCCACATCGTCGACCGAAACACTTCGTCGGCGCGCTCCTCCAACGCATCGCCCCGGCGTTTGCTCTGGCCGAATGCCTTCAGAGTCGCCAGCCCCTGAATCGAATCGAGGAAATCGGCGGCAAAAGCCCCGTAGGCTTGCCGCCGCCGCAGGCTGCTCTTCGCGTTCAGCCTGTGGAACAGCGCCGGCATAACCAGTGTTCCGAGCGCAAAGCCAAGGAATACGGTGGCTACGGGCAGATCGAGAAAAGCGATGAATACGAATATGCCGATCGGCGCCAGCAGGGCAGTGAAGAACTGCGGCAGATACTGGCCGAAGAACGTCTCGAGCTGCTCCACGCCCTCCACCATCGTGATCGTGAAGTCACCCGTCCGCCGGTAGTCGAAGTAAGCCGGTCCCAGCTCGATCGTCTTATCGTAGACGCGCCGCCGCAGCACCTGCTGGACCCTTGCCGCGGTGCCCCACGCCACCATCTCCTTGAAGTACTGCAGCATCGCCCGCAGAAGGATGACGCCGACGGTCAGCAAAATCGGCAGCGCGAGATCGCCGAACCCCTGCCCGTCGAACACCTCTCCCAGCAGAAACCCGAGCAAGGCAAGCCGCGCGATTCCGGCAGCCGCGGTGGCAAGGCCAAACCCCACCGCCACAGCTATGCGTATCCGCACGCCTTTCGTATAGCCCCAGAGCCTGAGGCTGAAATACATCTTTTCTTCTCTCTACGCAGGAATGGCCGGGCCTGCGAACACCCACGCGGTGCAGGCAGCGTGATCCCAGATGCGAATAGTTGCAGAAAGGCCAAAAATGGCCGCACGGATTGTAGGCCCGTGCTACTACACCGGCAACGAAGATCGGTCCGCAGCGCGGACCTCACCGGAAAAATCGCTTATCATCCCCCTCTATGCCAGGTGAGCGGGTGCGACAAGCTATAGACCGCCTGCTCGACGACGCCGTGGACGCCTCTGCCTCAGGTAAATGGTCAACCGTCCAGGAACTCGCCGGGCGAATTCTGACGCTCGATCCTGATAACGAGGATGCCCAGACTTTTCTCGTTGCCGCGCAGCGCGGTCTCGGGAATCCTGTCGCTGCGGTACCGGTGAGTGGCGATCAGCCTGTTGGTGAAGAACTACCCACCTCCTTCGCCAACGGCCGTTACGAAGTCACCGGCTTCCCCGGCCAGGGCGGCAAGAAGA
>JADFHP010000075.1 GCA_022567135.1 Chloroflexota bacterium | reverse complement strand
ATAAATTCTTGAATGATCTCAGCCCCAAGCCCGCGATGACGAAACTTCGCGTCGCCGATGAACAGGTCAAGGCCCGCGGCGTCAGGGATTCCGACCTCAACCTCGTGCTCAGGAAAATCGGCCATTCGATTCGTCTGAATCTCACCTATATCCACGCCATCCACCTGCATCATGTACCGGTCCACAAGCTCATCCTCGCGGGTATCCCCCTCCCACTTGGCCACAAGCTCCTTGTCGCTCAATGACGCGTCGTCCCAGTACCACCTGGAAACCTCGGGGTCGCGCAGCCACTTCAGAAGCAGCGGCATATCGCCGGGCTCCAGCGGACGAAAAGTAATATCAGCCATCAGTCGGGCCTGAGACCTCTCACACCCGCCGCGGCGCGAACCGGCTCGACCAGAATGACGGATCGCCCAGGAGGGGGAACGTGATCGACTCCACTTGCGAGCGCGGCTCGTCTCCCCTGCCAATCGCGGCAAGGTTGTCGGCGATCAGGCCCACGGCCCTCTCGGCGGTATCGCCTCGCAAGATGTCGGGATAGCTGAGCGCGACAACCTTCGGATGTGACTCCAGCTCGTCGTCGCGATAGGTGATACCCGCGCCGGCAAAAAGGCCCTCGTCCAGCGCCTGTACCAGTGACTGAGGGTCGATCACTCGCGGGTCAGAGCCATTGATCAAAATTGCCTCCGGCTTCATGATTCGAAAATCGCGTAGGTCGAGCATGCCTCTCGTCTGCGGCGTGAGAGGCAGCAGCAAGATCACGTAGTCCGACGCGACAAGCAGGCGATCGAGGGCCTGGCGCCGGACGCCGAGCTCATCCTGGACGCCCTGCGGCGACGTCCGGACATCCATGATCTGGAATTCGCACCGCAGGCCTTGCAACTGTCTGACGGTCTCGATGCCCACGTATCCAAAGCCTACGACGCCAACGACTTTGCCGGCGAGTTCCGGGTATCTGGACACCCCGGAGACGCCGGGATGCCCGATCAGCCGCGCCGAAGTCATCGCCAGGTCCAGCACGTGAGACGCCGCCGCAGGGGCGGCCGCTTCGTTCACTCCCGCCACGGTGATTCCGCGCGCTTCCAACCCTGCGAGATCGAGATCGTCGATGTCGGTCGAGGTAAGTTGCAGGAACTTGAGCCGAGGAGCGCGATCGAGCAGCGCACCGGACACGAGCGCGGGGTCGATTATCAGCGTCTCCGCCCTGCTCAACGCAGCATCGACCTCCGCCACAGGAGAGCCGGTCTCCACCACGCTGATCGCGGGCGACATAGAAGCCAATTTGCCGCCATAGCTCGCCAGCCAGTCGTCGCCGGTCGTCAGGTAGACAGTCTCGCTCGCCATCGCTCCCGCCGGCCGCGCCTAGCCGCGCGAATCGATTGCCGCGTATGCCCGCGGCTCGGGACCGACGTAGTTGGCGCGCGGCCTGATCAGCCGGTTCGCCGACTGCTGTTCGATAACGTGTGCGGCCCACCCGGTGACTCGCGCGGCAACGAACAGCGGCGTGTAGATCTCCGTCTCGAGGCCGATCATCCTGTAGAGGCGCCCCGCAGGCCAGTCCATGTTGGGCGGCAGATGCTTCTCATCCCACATCACCTTCTCGATGATGTCGGACATCTCCTCCCACTCCGTCGCGTCCCGTTGCGGCGCTATCCGCATGCAGAAGTCTTTCAATATGGTCGCCCGCGGATCCTCGTCCTTGTAGACACGATGGCCGAACCCCATCACCAGCCGTTTGGTGGCAAGCGCGTTCCTGATCCACGACTCGGCATTGTCCCTGCTGCCGACCTCCTCAAGCACCTCCACCGCCCTCTCGTTGGCGCCGCCGTGCAGCGGCCCCTTGAGCGCCGCGATTGCAGCGACGACCGCCCCGTGAAGATCGGCAAGCGTCGAAGCGGCGACCCGCGCCGTGAAAGTCGAGGCGTTGTACTCGTGCTCGGCGTAGAGAATCAGCGACACGTCCAGAGCGTTTCGCTCAACCTCGTCCGCCTCGCTTCCATGCAGCATGTTCAGCAGGTTGGCCGAGAAATCGAGGTTGGCCCGGGGCGCCACCGGCTCGTTTCCGGCCTTGATGCGAGACCACGATGTAATCAGAGTCGGGATAGCGGCAAGCAGCCGCTCAGCCTTGCGCTTGCTGGCGTCCAGCGCGTTCGAGCCGGTATCCGGGTCGTGGTGGGACAGAATGCTGACACCGGTGCGCAGCACATCCATGGCGTTGGCATCAGACGGCAACGACCGATACAGAGCGTGAATCGACTCCCGTACCGACCGTGCGCCTGCGAGCCGCTCCAGGAAGCCGTCGAACTCCGATTGCGTTGGCAACTCGCCATGAATCAGCAGATATGCGACTTCCTCGAATGATGAGTCAGCAGCCAGATCCTGAATCGAATAACCGCGATATTGCAGTCCACCGGCAATCGTCGAGATTCCCGTCTCGCCGGCGATGACGCCCTCAAGGCCGGGATAGTACTGCTCCGTCGCATTCGTCATCTCGTCTCTCCTGAGGGGATGCTTGGGCGGTCGGCCTTATGCTTCACCGAAGTATTCGCGATCGCGCGCCTCGTACCCGTCGTACCCGATCAGGTCGTACAGTTCGGCCCGCGTTTGCATCCGGCCGACGAAGTCTGCCTGCGTTCCGGACGCCGCCAGCTCTGCATACGCCTCATCGACTGCCTTCATCGCCACACGTAGACCGGTCACCGGGTACAGGGCGATGGCATAGCCAATGTCCTCGAGCTCCTGCCTGCTCAGCAACGGGCTCCGGCCGAACTCCGTCATATTCGCCAGCAGGGGCGCATCTACTTCGCTGCGAAATCTAGAAAACTCTTCCCTGCTCTCCAGCGCCTCACCGAATATTACGTCCGCACCGGCCTCCAGGTACCGGTTGGACCTCTCGACCGCAGCATCGAAGCCGTTTACACCGACGGCATCAGTCCTCGCAACAATGACAAACCCCGGGTCCGAGCGCGCTGCCGCTGCGGCCCTTATCTTCTGTTCCATCTCCTCCGTGGTGACCAGCGATTTTCCAGACAGGTGGCCGCAGCGCTTCGGCAACTGCTGGTCCTCGATCTGGATGCCCGCCACTCCGGCCTGCTCGAATTGGACCACCGCCCGCTCGACGTTCATCGTGCCGCCGAAACCCGTATCTGCGTCCACGAGCAGCGGCAGATTGGTTGCGGCGGTGATGTAGCGCGCCGCGTCCACGAACTCGGACGTGGACAGCAGGCCGATGTCCGGCACGCCATGCCCCGCCGTCAGCGCCGCTCCTGACAGGTAAATCGCAGGAAATCCGTGGCGCTCCGCCGTCAACGCCGCCAGGGCGTTGAACACACCCGGCATGGCGATACAGCCTGCGCCATATGCCGCCCTGAGTCGCGCGCCCGAAGAGCCGGCAGAGTCTGGCATTATTTATTAAACCCTCTCCGCCTCGGCAAACAGGCCCAGCAGGCCCTCTATGTCTGTCTCGTCTTCAAGCGCCCACAGTCGCGCCAGTGCGGCCGACTGCGTGGCCTCCGTCAGCCTGCCGTCGGCCTGCGCCCGGAACTTCGCCTCCACCTCGTCGTCGCTCATCGGGTTGCCGACGTGGCCCTTCGGATAAGCCACCTCGCGCGTCACCGAGTCTCCGCTCCTCATCCGCACCGTAATGCGATTGGGAACGCTCTCCGGATAACGCTTATCCAACTCGGCATCTGCCTTGACTTCTATACGCGAGACAAGATCGAGCAGAGACTCATCGCCGAACCGCTCGGGCGCGAATTGCGGCAGGCCGACCTCACCGTCAACGAGCGCCACGCCAACACAGTACGGCAGGCTGTGGTCCGCCGTCTCCCGAGTCTTCGGCCGCCACTTCTCCGGGTCGGCGATTATTTCGACTGCGGCGTTGAACGTCTCTATCACGACCGATTCGATCTCCGACGCGTCGCCGATCTCGGCCCGCAGTTGCAGAGCGGCGTCTATTGCGCTCTGCGAATGATATTCGGCCGGCCAGTACTTGATATATGTGCCCGGTAGCATATAGTCGGCGCCATCCTGCCCACCGAGTGCCGGCAAATCAAACTTGCCGTGCGCGACCTCTGCGAAGAAGCCCATCTCGCCCTCGAATATGGGCGCCGGGCCGGTCATCCCCTCCGCCGCCAACAGGACCGACAGCACGCCGTTGCGGGCCGCGTTGGCAAATGCAGCGCCCTTCCACATCGATAGCTCGCCGGCCCGCGTCTGGCGCATCGCCATGTGCGCAACCCCCGATATGCCCTGCGCATGGACGAGTTGCTCGCTGCTCAGACCGAGAATTTTGCCGGCGCCCAGCACGGTAGAAAACGACCCGTAGCAGACGTGATCCCATCCCTCCGCCCGGATGCTCCATGCGTCTGCCAGCCGGCACTGGATCTCGTACGCGATAACCGTTGCGGCGATCAGTTCCCGCCCCGACGCTCCTGCTACCTCCGCGGCTGCAAGAGTAGCGGCGAAGTTGTCGCTCGGGTGCGCCGGTTCCTTAGAGAGATACGTGTCGTTGAAGTCCAGGTAGCGAATCAGGACGCCGTTGACGAACGCGGCCATATCGATGCTGGTCCGAGTGCCGTAGAGGGTGTGCGCCCCGCGGCTCGACTCCTGTATCGCCGCGACGCGCTGCGCCGCCCGTGGAGCATCGCCGTCCCACGCGCCGAGCGTGCATCCGAGCGCATCGATCAGGCGTCGCTTCGTCTCATGTACCACGGAATCGGTGAGGTCGTCGAAATCGATCGAAAGCGCGTAATCGGCAAATCGCTCGGCAAGGGTTTCGGGCATACGGTGTTGGTGGCTCCCTACGACTCCAGGAAGTCGCGACCGGCATCGAATACAGAGTTCGGCAATCATACCCCGGCCATACCGTCAGGTTTGAGTCATATCCAGCCCGGGCTTCTTCTCGTCACCGCATCCTCATTCCGGGCCCTTGCGAAGCATTGAGCGCAGGCGTACACTTCATCGACAGACCCCCACCGGGGGGGTATGGGTTACAGTTACGGATTCACAGGCCCAGAGCCAGAGGCGCAACCTCATGTTGCCAGACACGAAAAAGGACGCCATCAAGCGCATCTCTTACATCGAAGGGCACATCGCGGGCGTCAAAAAGATGGTCGAGGAAGACCGCTACTGCATCGACGTCCTGAAACAGACGCACGCCATCAAGGCAGCGATCGACAAGCTTGAAACAAAGCTGCTGGAGGGGCATCTGCACACCTGCGTGATCGACGGCGTGAAAAACGGTCGCGAGGACCAGGTCCTGCAAGAGCTGGTCGATCTGTACGCGGTGAAGAACATCCAGCGATGACAATCTCGATAACGAAAGATGACCGCGAAGGGCCGGCCCGGCTGTCCCTGCCGATCACCGGCATGACCTGCGCGACATGCGTGGGCCATGTCACGAGCGCGCTCGAAGGCGTCGAAGGCGTTGAGCAGGCGGAAGTCAGCCTGGCGACCGAGCGCGCCACTGTCATAGCCCCCGGCGTCTCCCCTGAGGCGCTCATCGACGCCGTCAAAGACGCCGGCTACGACGTAATGACCGAAGACGTGACGCTCAGCATCGGCGGCATGACCTGCGCAACCTGCATCGGCCACGTAACGCACGCCCTCGAAGGCGTTGACGGCGTGCTTGCCGTCAACGTCAACCTCGCAACGGAGCGCGCTACCGTGACGCGCATACACGGCGCCGTCGAGGTGCCGGAACTTCGCGCCGCGGTAGACGATGCCGGCTACTCCGTTATCAGCGTGGTGGGCGAGGAAACGGACGGAGACGACACCGAAGAGCTGCAGCGCGCGGCAGTCGTGCGATCACTGCGCAACAAGATGGCTTTCGCTATTGGGGCCGCCATCCTGATGATGCTGATAATGCGCTACTCGTCGATCTCGGCGCTTGAAGACATCTCCCCGACTTCCGCGAACCTGCTCATGTGGGCCATCGCCACGCCTGTGCAGTTCTGGGCGGGATCCCAGTTCTACCGCGGCGCATGGGGAGCCCTGAAGCACCGCACCACGAATATGAACACGCTGATCGCCATAGGAACTACCGTGGCCTACAGCTATTCGATCGCAGTCACCCTCGCCAGAGACACCGTGTCACAGGCAACGCTCTTCGCGGGCCACGATACTGGGACCTACTTCGACGTCTCCGCCAGCATTATCGGCCTCATCCTGCTCGGCCGCTTCCTCGAAGCGCGGGCGAAGGGCCGCACATCCGCGGCGATCAAACGCCTCATCGGCATGCAGCCAAAAACCGCGACCATCATCGAGAACGGCGAGCAAAAAGAGGTCCAGCTCTACGAGGTCGTCGCCGGCATGGAAGTGCTGGTGAAGCCGGGCGAGCGGATACCTGTTGACGGCGAGGTGCTCGCAGGCACGTCATCGGTCGATGAATCCCTGCTTACCGGCGAAAGCATGCCCGTGGAGAAAACGACCGGCACGCCCGTGTTCGCCGGCACCATCAACGGCACCGGCAGTCTGCGGTTCACGGCCACAAAGGTCGGCAAAGAGACCGCGCTCGCTGGAATCATAGAGCTGGTCGAACAGGCCCAGGGCTCACGCGCACCAATCCAGCGGCTCGTAGACGTCGTCACGGCCCGATTCGTGCCGGCCGTGCTCATCGTAGCGGCGCTCGGCTTCGGTGTCTGGGCCATATTCGGCCCCGATCCCGCATCGCTCAACGCCCTCCTCGTGACAGTTGCGATTCTCGTTATCGCCTGCCCGTGTGCGCTCGGCCTTGCAACGCCGACAGCCGTAATGGTCGGCATGGGACGCGCTGCCGAAGAGGGAATTCTCATACGCAACGCAGAAGCCCTGGAGACCGCACACAAGATTGACACGGTCATTCTCGATAAGACAGGCACGATCACGGAGGGTCGGCCCGTCGTGGTCGAAATAAAGGCCCTGGGCACCGGAGAAGACCAGCTGCTCACGCTGGCCGCCGCGGTGGAAAGCGAGTCGGAACACCCGCTCGCGGCCGCTGTTACGGCAGAAGCGAAGAAGCGAGACCTGAAGGTTCCACAGGCGGCTGGATTCGAAGCGACGCCGGGTAAGGGAGCTTCAGCCATCGTTGAAGGCGTAACCGTACGCGTTGGAAACGTCGCCTACATGAGCGGCACCGGAGTCGACATAGCCGCAGCAACCGACCTGCTCGCAGATATGTCCGGCCGCGGCCAGACCCCGCTGCTAATAGCAAGCGAACGGAACTTTCTCGGCGTCATCGGAGTAGCGGACACCGTCAAAGCCGGCGCTCGACTCGCCATCGCAGAACTGAAGGCGATGGGAGTCGAGGTGGTGATGCTCACCGGCGATAGGCAGTCGACCGCGGAGGCGATCGCAGCGGAAGTCGGGATTGGTCAGGTCGTGGCAGAAGTGCTGCCCGGCGACAAGGCGAACGTGGTGGCCGAGCGCCAGCAACGCGGCCTCACAGTCGCGATGGTCGGCGACGGCATCAACGACGCACCGGCCCTGGCGCTCGCAGACGTCGGCATCGCGATAGGCACCGGGGCAGACGTGGCCATAGAGGCGTCCGACATCACGCTCGTCGGCTCGAACCTCGCCAACGTGCCGGGGGCGATAGCGGTGAGCAAAGCCACGATGCGCACCATCAAGCAGAACCTGTTCTGGGCCTTCTTCTACAACGTCATGCTTATCCCCGTCGCCGCGGGTGTGCTCTACCCGGTGTTTTCCGACGGCACGGTTCCCGGCGTCCTCCAGCCTATCCTTGGAGAATTCGGCTTCCTCAACCCCATCGCCGCGGCCGGAGCGATGGCGATAAGCTCGGTTACGGTGGTGTTGAACTCGCTGCGGCTATCCCGAGCGGTCAGATCGAAAGCCGCACCGCCTTCGGCGGCGCCGGATGCGACATCCCCCGCATACGCCGCGCGATAAACTGGAAGCGATACGAGTCGAGCGCCCGCCTTCCGGCGGGCGTACTTTAGGAGACATATGAAAATTCCGATCCTCGGCATTGAGATCTTCGGTAGTGAGAGCGAGACGGACATCGACCCCATCTGCGGGATGGAGGTCGTCAAGTCCAACCCGCCTGGAGGCGCGTCGCGCCATGAAGGCCAGACCTACATCTTCTGCGGCTATAGCTGCAAAGAGCAGTTCGACGCCGACCCGAGGAGACACGCACGGGCCGCGGCGAAATAGACGCATCTCATTTCCACGCCAGTTATCTAATTCCAATAGGAGTTAGCGAAACATGCCAGTTGCCGAGCCTCGCCAGAAACCGCTCGTCTATTCACATCCCGAGTGCGGCTACTGCCCGATGGTGGTCGACCAGTTGAAATCCGCGGGCACCGAATTCGATGAGATCGATCTCTCCCGGCATCCGGAGGAGTGGGCCGAGGTCGAGCGGATATCGGGCGGCCGGACGGTTCCGGTTCTCATCAACACAGATGGCAGCGTTGAAGTCGGTTTCCACGGCATTGGCTGCGCGTTCTAGGCCAGGTTTCAAATGAGATCGCAGGGGCGGATTGCGGTCGACATCAGGCGATATGGCGCCTTTGCTTATTGACTGGCAGCGCGCCGCCGCCGTAGATTTAGTGGAGACGTGGCCCCGTGGTGTAGCGGCCTAACACACCTCCCTGTCAAGGAGGAGATCGGCAGTTCGAATCTGCTCGGGGTCGCCACGCAGACCATAAATAGAAAAGTCCCGGCTAATTGCCGGGACTTTTTATTATGACTAGTTTCAGGCCGCGCTCTTACCCGCCTCTGTGCATACTTCCAGCCAGGGCACGTCGCTGAGATAGTCACGTATGATTCGAGCGTCATCCGCACTGTCCGCGATCAGCACGACCCGATCATCCGCTGGCTCCGCTTCGCCAGTGGGGAGATGATCCGACCGCCGGGTCACGCAGCCTGTTCCATGTGGGCTTCCGACATCTCATCTAGCCAGAGGGCGATGTCGTGGCCCATCAGCTTGCGTCCTCGCTTGAAAACCAGCCATGGGCCAACGGATATCTTGCCGGTGCCTTCAAGCTCGATGATCATGTGCCGCACCGGCCGCCAGCTACCGTCGGGGGTCTGCTCAAAAGATTCGTACGGGAGTGAGTCCAATTTCTTTCAAGTCCACGCCGCTAAGTTCTGACTCCACCTCTTCCCCGCTACCATCACAATCACATATCGCCCTCAACCTGTGACCGCGCGAAGGCCTGCTACCGTGTGGGGGTTTTCTTCACTCATGCCTGGGTGAATTCCGCCAGTCCCGGACCGGTCGAGGCCGGGCTCAGAGAAAATCAGAGATACACAGGAAATGAGCAAACAGATCAGACCATACGGATCCTGGGACTCGCCGGTGACCACGGATTCCATCGTCAGTGAAACCGTCCACCTGGGCGGACCCATCGTCGATGGAAGTGACCTCTACTGGCTTGAAGGCAGGCCATCGGAAGGCGGCAGAAACGTGCTGGTGAGGCGGGTACGCACCAGTAGCGAGGATGTCACTCCAGAGGGGTTCAACGTCCGCAATCGAGTACATGAGTACGGCGGCGCGGCGGCCCTGTTGCACGACGGAGCCGTCTACTTCTCGAACGACTCCGATCAGCGCCTGTACAGCCATGTCCCCGGACATGCGCCGAAGCCCATTACGCCGGACGCCTCTCTGCGCTTCGCTGACGGTAACGTCGACCCGGCCCGGAAACGCGGAATATGGGTCATGGAAGATCACCGCGATTCCGGCCGGGAAGCGGTCAACTCGATCGTAGCCGTGCCACTCGACGGCGGCGAACCGTCGGAGCTGCCCATCGTGCTGACGGAGGGCAACGACTTCTACGCCGCGCCCCGGCTCAGCCCGGACGGCTCGCAACTTGCGTGGCTGGCATGGAACCACCCCAACATGCCCTGGGACGGATGCGAGCTCTGGCTGGCCGGCATCGCTGGGGACGGGTCGCTGGAAGATGCTCAACTTGTGGCCGGCGGAATTTCTGAGGCCATCTTCCAGCCATCATGGTCGCCCGACGGCGTTCTCTACTTCGTTTCCGACCGAACCGGCTGGTGGAACATCCATCGGCTCGGTCCCGACGGTTCCGAAATCGTCCTCGCGATGGACGCAGAATTCGGCCTCCCCTACTGGTCGTTCGGCATGTCCACCTACGCCTTCGAGTCAAAAGACCGTCTCTTCTGCACGTACAGCGCTGGTCAAGGCTGGCAACTGGCGTCCATCGACCTTCCGGACGGGAGGCTGCGGGCCGTCGAAACCGAATTCACGGAGTTCGGAACACTGCACGTTTGGGATGGCGTGATCACTACCGTCGCGGGTTCCAACTCCCGGCCCGACGCCATCGTGCGAATCGACGCCGAGACGGGCAAAACCCTGGAGACGATTGCGGTTTCGACGCCGGTGCAGCTGGACGCCGATCTGATCTCGTCGCCGCAGGCAATCGAGTTCCCGACCAGCGGCAACAAGACGGCCCATGCCTACTACTACGCCCCGGCGAACCCCGATTTCGGAGCGCCCGAGGGCGAACTGCCGCCTCTCATCGTCATGAGCCACGGTGGACCCACCGGCTCGACGAGCGCCGGGTTCGACATGCGGACGCAGTTCTGGACGAGCCGCGGCTTTGCAGTCGTCGACGTCAACTATGGCGGCAGCACCGGCTACGGCCGCGAGTATCGCGAGCGCTTGAACGACAAGTGGGGCATCGTCGACGTCGACGACTGTTGCAACGCGGCCCTCTACCTGGTCGAGCGCGGACTCGCGGACGAGAACCGGCTTGCCATCCGCGGCGGCAGCGCGGGCGGCTACACGACGCTGGCCGCGCTCGCCTTTCGAGACGTGTTCAAGGCCGGAGTCAGCCTCTTCGGAATCGGCGACCTCGAGGCGATGGCGAAGGACACTCACAAGTTCGAGTCCCGATATCTCGACGGCCTGATCGGCGCCTACCCCGAGCAGCGCGATGTCTACCTGGAACGCTCCCCGATTCATCACACGGACGGCCTGTCATGCCCGATCGCCTTCTTCCAGGGTCTCGAGGACAAGATCGTGCCGCCAAACCAGGCGCAGATGATGGTGGAAGTGCTCAGAAAAAAGGGACTGCCCGTAGCCCACGTCGAGTTCGAAGGCGAGCAGCACGGCTTCCGCCGCGCCGAGAACATCAAGACAGCGATAGACGGCGAACTCTACTTCTACTCAAAGATCTTCGGATTTGAACCAGCCGGAGACGTACAGCCCATCGAAATCGAAAACCTTCCCTGAGAAGCGTGCTCCTCCCCCTTACCTGCCGGAGCATCCAATAGTCCTATGTTTAAGCCCTTCGAGAGCTCAGCACGACGCGGCCGCCGATTAGCAGCGCGGCGACGGCCACCACACCGATGATGAGCCATAGCCACGGCGTGTTCGACCCGCCCCCTGACGCGGTCCCAGACGGGCCCGCGGGCGCCTGCCCGACCAACGAGGGGGTCGGCGCGGATTCGGCCTGAACGGCCGGCGATGGGACTTCCTGCCGGGTGGCAGGGGCGGCCGTCGGCGTGGGTACGGGCGACGGCGGGTCTGCGGCCAGAGTCGGTTCCGGCAGAGGGGTTGGCCCCACCGTAACGTCCCGTGTAATGACCGGCTCATCAATCGGAGGCCCCGGCACAAGAACCTGCTCCGGCCCTGGCGTGGCAATGGGCGGCGCTTCGATAACCGTGAGAGCCATCAGCCCGAATGTAGAGAAGCCACCGGCGTTCCCCGTGAACTCTCCCACGCAGCTCGCCACGACCGCGTCCAACCCGCAGGTAGCCTCCACGTGGAAGAGATCACCGTCGTCATTCTGCTTCACGATAACTATTACTTTGCCCTCGCCGACTCGCCCCTCAAACCAGCCTCGGCTCACAACAAGAGAAGCCCGGTTGGAGCCGAGATCGGCGTTCGTAATGCCGCTCTTCGTCACCGTCACGACAAATGCGACGTCTGTTGACGGATCATCGATCGACCCGAGCGCATCCTCAGCCTGCAGCCGGAAAGTAGTCGCTGCGGCCGCTGCGAGTTCCCCGATCTCTTTGGAATAGGTGACCGATATCACCACGTCGTCTGGAAGTCGAACAAGCTCCACGCCAAAATCGATTCCGATAATCGCAACGTCATCGCTACCCCCGGAAAGAGCGGCAACGTCCGGGGGTTCGGGCGTGAACAGAAGCCTCGGCGCCGTTATCTCGACCTGTACACCCGCCTCAGAAAGGTCGAGCCGCGCATCTCCGACCACAGACAGCGCCTCACCTATCTCTATCCGGGCGGTCCCGACGCCATCCGTCGTCTTGAGCGTAAGGCCACCAATTGTCACGTCGAGATCCCCGACAATCGAATCCCCATCCGCTGCGCCTTCGATCGGAAGCCGTATCACGCCGGCGCCATCGCTGACCGACACCTGCACGGGCGCGTCCGTCACCTGCAGCCCCTCGCCAAACGCCTCGTCAATCGCGGCCTGCAACGCCGCGGTTTCCGCAGCACCGGACTGGCCCGGACGGGTTGTTTCGTCCGGCTGCTCAATCGGTTCAGGCACTACGGGGACAGGCACAGTTACCGATATTCCGGGCGACGCCGGGCCTGCCCCGATCTCGTTCCTGGCGACCACGCTGATCGAATAGGGGACGTCTGGTACGAGGTCTGAGAACGTGGCCGTCGTCGCATCGCCGGTGGCCGTAATAGCAACGGCGTCGGCTGTCGACGACTCCGCGGTGACCGCGTAATCCAGAATCGGTTTGCCGCCAGTGTTGTCCGGTGGGCTCCACATCACGATGACCGCTTCGCCCTCGGCCGCCGCGGATACACCCGTCGGCGTTCCCGGCAACCCGAAGACCACCACGGTTTCCGTCTCATCAGACGCTGGACCTAGCCCCCCGGCATTCCCTGCCGTGAC
>JADFHP010000182.1 GCA_022567135.1 Chloroflexota bacterium | reverse complement strand
TGCGCCAGTGCCGACCACGGCCGTGTCTCCGCTGATAGCCACGGAAAAGCCGAATCGGTCAGACGCAGCAGCATCGCTCGCCAGCAGCTTCACAGCTTCGCTCTTGGGCGCCGCGGTCGCCTGGCCCTGAACCTGTACAAGAACAAGGGCCACCGCCGCCGCCAGAGCGGTGACAAAAAGCACCGAAATCTGGCGTCGGCTTCGCGGCACCGCGATCGTTATTGACCGTGGGGGTAGAGGGACGGATTTTCCTGCAAGTCCAAGCAGTGCGGATGCGTTTGCTCGCAGTGCCCCGTATCCCATCATATTTCAGTCCTCGGCGCCAATTCAGCCAGTGCAGTAAATGTGCCTGAGCGCCAGATGAGGCCACTCCTGCAAATCCGTTGGCATCCTACGGGATTCCGGCAGCGTGTGGCAAACGTGTTCGAGCGCTGACACTCACCGTCGCCGGACAGCAGTCCAATCAATAAATGAAGACCGCCGCGGGGGAACCACGACGGTCTCCATTGTTATATCCAGCCGTCGGTACGCGTCGCAACAGCCGGATTCTTGCGATTGTATACGCGACGATATTGCCCGTCATGTTTCGTTGCGCCCGGAACTCCATGACACTGATCCAAGCGGTGATTCGCATTGCGGTAAGTATGGCGCGCCTGGAGGGATTCGAACCCACGACCCCTGGTTCCGAAGACCAGTGCTCTATCCGCTGAGCTACAGGCGCTGGGAGTTGGCGAAAGGCCAAAATTTTACGGGAGCAATTACGGGAGATTGGTGGGGTGAGCGATGGGATTTGAACCCACGATCTTCAGGGCCACAACCTGACGTGTTAACCACTACACTACGCCCACCACGCCAAGCTCTACGCTAGCACCCGTGTCGCAACCCGGTCAACGCAGTTCTTCACGGTTCCGCCCGACCCGGAATGCTTTCGCTAGGGCGCTAAGGCGCGGAACGGGTTTTATGTATTGGATCCCGGTGGGAATAGCTAAAGGCCGCGTTCTTTCTTGACCCGGATCCACTCTTCTTTGGTTTCGGCGCTCGGCGGATAGTACTTGCCGGGGTGCACGTTCTCGGCCTCGATCTTCTCCTTGACGTAGTTCTCAGTCCCCTCGTGCAGGGTGGCGTACTCGAGAACCTTCGCGGCCATCCAAGACGGAACGACGATGACGCCGTCGTCGTCGCCGACCATCACGTCGCCCGGCCGCACCAGCGCGCCGCCGCACTGGATCTGGATATTCTCTTCAGCCGGCAGCACGGTGGGACCGCCATGCAAGCTTCGCGCCCTGGCATAAACGATCAGGTCGTAGTTCTCGTCTTCGAGCACACCGAGGTCGCGGATTGCGCCGTCGACGACTACGCCGTCGGCGTTGTTCATCTTGAGCTGGAGCAGCTTCACGTCACCGGCGACGACGTCCTTTTCCTTGCCCATGATGTCGGCCACGAGCACGTCGCCGGGACCGCAGCGGGCCATCGCCAGGTATTCCGGTGCGTTCTCGCCCACCATCACCTCTGCTCTCAGGTCCGGCCGGTCGGGCAGGAACCTGAGGGTTCGCGCTCGGGCTGCGAGCTTCTGGCCGGGGGTGAACGGCCGGACGCCTTCGCAGACGTTGAGCGGCGAGCCGAAACTTCGGAGCGCACCGTAGACGGTGGCGGTCGGCAGTAACTTCAGGCCGTCGAGCACGGACTGGGGCACCTCGACTGGCTTCATGTCGAAGTCCGGGATGGTGGTCATCTGCTGTTTCCTTCCCTGTCTTCCAGTTGGACAGGACTATTTGGCGAGATCGATTACGAGCTGGATGAGCGTTCGCGTCGGGACTCCGGTCGCGCCGGGGGTTCTCCAGCCGGATAGCGAGTCGGTCATGGCGGTTGCGGCGATGTCGAGGTGGACCCACGGCGTATCGCCCGCGAACTCGCCGATGAAATGCGCGCCGGTGGTGGCGTGGGCGGGGCGGCCGCCGGTGTTCTTTATGTCTGCGATCTTCGAGCGGTTTTGCCGTTTGGAGACATCGTCCAGCGGCAGCCGCCAGATCGGCTCGCCGCGCCGGGCGCCGGCGGCGATGAGGGCATCGACCAGATCGTCGTCGTTGCTGAACGCGCCGCTGTTGCCGCGGCCGAGCGCGGTCACGATGCCGCCGGTCAGGGTCGCGACGTCGACCATCCGGCTGGCGCCGTTTTCGCGGGCGTATGCGAGCGCGTCGGCCAGCGTGAGGCGGCCCTCGGCATCGGTGTTCAGCACCTCGATCGTCATCCCGCTCATTGCAGTGACGACGTCGCTCACCCGCTGGGCGCCGCCGCCGGGCATGTTTTCTGTAGCGAGGCAGAGGGCGGTGACGTTTATCTTCGGGCCAATCACGGCAATGGCCTGGATGGCCGCGATGACCGACGCGCCGCCGGCCATGTCGCTCTTCATCGTCTCCATGCCGGAGGAAGTCTTGAGCGAAAGGCCGCCGGAGTCGAAGGTGATCCCTTTCCCAATCAGCCAGAGATTGTTGTCGGCGTGTCTCGCGTCGCCCCCGTAGTCGATTCGGATGATCTTCAGCGGCTCGCGGCTGCCCTGCGCGACGCCGAGAAATGCGCCCATTCCCATCTTCTCGGCGTCTGCGCGCTCAAGAATCGTTATGGACAAACCGTCTGCCGCGCCGGCTACGCGCTCCGCTTCTTCTGCAAGTTTCGTCGGCGTCATGACGTTGGGCGGCTCATTCACCAGATCTCGTGCGAGAGCGGCTGCGTCGGCGAACGCGATCGCCCGCGTGACGCCTGCCTCGACGTCCGCGACCCCGGCCGTATCGGGCTCGACGATGGCGAGCGACTCGAGCGTCTTGTCGTCTTCTGCGTCATCATCGCCGGACTGTTTTTTGGACTTGTACTTATCGAACTTGTAGAGCCCGAGGATGGCGCCCTCGACCATCGCCTCAGCCGCATCGCCGGGCTCGATACCGACTGCGCCTGCTCCGTGGATGACCGTCGCGGCGCTCTTTACGCCGAGATTACGAAGCCTCCGTACGGTCGTGGCCGAAACGGTGCGGACGTCATCGAGATCGAATTTGTCTGCCTTGCCGAGGCCCGCAACGACGACGCGTTTCGGTGCGAAGCCGGAGTAGGCGCCGTTCCCGGAATACGCTTCGCCCAGAGTGTGGATCACGGTGAGTTCACCGGAGCGGCCGGTTATCTCACCGGCTTCGATGAGGGCGGTGATGGTGTTGCCGATCGCGGCGTCTATGGCGCCGGTCGCGCCATCGGGCTTATCGACTCCGGAAAAGAGGTTGACGACGACGGCGTCGACGTCCTGGGCGGCGAGCTCTCCGGATACGACGGTAAATTGCAATGCGTAATCTCCGTTCGGTGTGTTCAGGGGCGGTCTTAGCGCCGGGTGTCTGTATATCTGGCTGTTTCGTTCTGGCCGGTGCGGGCGATATTCACAGGATTCTGCGGGCGGGCCATGCGGGCGAGATTGTAG
>JADFHP010000008.1 GCA_022567135.1 Chloroflexota bacterium | reverse complement strand
GTTGAAATACCGATGAGCAGTACTCCCCCGGTCATCGCCCGGCCGACGCCGACTGTCCCGGTTAGCCTTGTTGCAAGTCCAGCTCCGGCGAACGATCCGATGCTGCCGGCTGCCACGATTGCCCCGGTAATACCGGGGTTCAGGCCAAGCTCCCTGATCAGGTACAGAAGCAGCACCGCTTCGTACACCGCTGAGAACGTGCCCAACATCAGCTGGGATGTTGCGAGCCCGAGCAAAGTGCGATTTTTGCGGAAGAACCCCAGCCCCTCTCTGAGGGCACTCAGGCCACCTTCTTCGTTCTCACTCTGTTGCTGAGGAACCTCCCTCACTCGAATCCAGCGAAATAGCAGCGCCGAGGTGAAGTACGCAACGGCGCCGAAAAGCAGAGCGAATGGCGCCGTAAAGGCCTGGACCAGAACTCCACCGATTCCCGGGCCGATCGCACTCGTCGCCGACCCGGCCAATTCGAGTTTGGAGTTTGCATCTACTAACTCGTGAGGCTCGACGATATAGACCAGAAACGGTCTGTATGAAATCTGAAAAAGAATGGTCATCAAGCCGATTCCGAACGCCACGGCATAGATCAACTCGATTGTCAGGAGGCCCAGCAGATGGGCGGCTGGCACGGCCAGCAGTAGCAGTCCCCGCCCGACATCTGCGGCCACGATGACTGGCAACCGCGCTCGCCGGTCTACCCATACGCCGAGGAATACTCCGAATAGCGCTGGCAGCCCGCCCATCGCGATCACTATTCCCATCTGCAGGGGAGTTGCATTCAGGACAATGACTGCCGCCAGAGGCAGAATCAGAAAGACTGCCTGCGTGCCAAAGAGCGAGCTGGCCTGTCCAGCCCAAAGTTTTTTGAAATCGGTCTGCAGCCACAGACCTGTAAATTTGAGGTTCACGCGGGTCTCCGAGAGACGCGATCGGTCTCGAACAGTGCATCGAGACGCACTGTTCAGGTTTGTTCGGATGGTTGATTGAGGGTGGGGACCCGAGCCGATTGTTAGACCGGCGTCGCGGCGCGCGATCGAGTGATATCGATGTCCCCGCTAACGGTGCGGACCTGGATTGTCAGATCGCGGCTTTCGGGCTCGGTGGCTACGCTGTCAAGGCTGCTGTTGATGCTGCCAGAGAGGGAATTCAGATCGAGCCACACACCGGTTCCCGGCGCCACGCCGACCGCGACGCTGCCCGAGGCGGTCTTTGACGAGACAGTCCCACGGTGGGCCCTGTCAACCCGCAGGTCTCCAGAGGCGGTGCTGGCCCGCACGTCACTCCCGGCTTCCCCGATTTCAATGTTCCCGCTGGCGGTCTTCGCGCTGACGGGGCCTTCGACGCTGGGAGCGCTGACATCACCCGACGCGGTGTGGACGGTCAGTTGGCCGCCGATGACCGCTATTCGGGCATCTCCGCTCGCGGTGTTGACTTTCACGTCGCCGGTGACCTCTTCGATATCCACGTCTCCAGAGGCAGTGTTCACGTCTACCCGGCTGTATCGCCCGTGGCATTTGACAGTCGCAGAGGCAACTCTGACCTTCACGGCGCTGTCGATCGGTGCCCGCACGTTCACTTTGATGGGGTTATCGCCCTGGAACCATCGGCGGACGCTCTGAGGCGCTTCGATGATGAGACTATTTCCATCGAAGATAATTTCCGTGGCTTCTGCCGCGGCGCGGCTCCTGTCGCCATCTCCGTAGGGCGTGGCCTCTGCGAGGACTGATTCGCGCTCCTCTACCGTGATCTGGACGCTGCCAGAGCCGATCGACACCTCGACTTTGATGGGCTCGGAGCATGCGAATTCAGGCACTGGTTTCTCCTCTTTGGTTTTTTGTGCGGTTTCAGGGGTGGGGTTCTGATTCGTGGTTGGTTTTTCCCGCGCTCTTAAGCCCGGGCGAAGCCGGTGTACCTTCGGCCGCGTCCTCTTCGGCCTGACGGTCGATGGGAGGCAACGTCTCCGTCGACTACGTCGGCGATGGCTCGTACCAGCCAGGCGTTCACGGAGATATTTTCGGCGTAAGCGGCGTGCTCGACGGAGTCTTTGAGCGATTCAGGCAGTCGCAGCGAGATCCTTGCGACGTCGTCGCTGGAGTCAGGCTGTGCGTGGCCGGGCGGGACGGGCGCTTCCGGCGGGTGCGATGGCTCGCTCACGACGAACTCGACTTCCCGGCCGCGGAGCCGGACTTCGACCGTGAGGTCATCGAGGTTCGATGTAATCTCGTCGGCCGCATCGGTCATGGCGCCTATCAGGCTGAGTCGGGCGGATGGCTCGAGAGCATCCGTGAGCAGTGCTGCAGCGGTGGCCACATCTTTGCCGCCCGGTGCGGCCACAGTTGCGAGGGCGTCTTGCAGGTCTTTTATATACGGCGAGAGTTCCATGACATCATTATGACATCACTAATGACATTATGCAAGCGTCGATGTGATGTCATGCCGTCAGCCGGCTCTTCGCCTCTTCGACGCAACGGCCTGATCTGGATGGTGGGCATGCCGTCTTCGGGGTGGTGAGCGACGGGCATCGCCGTCGACATGTCGCACCCCTGATTGCTCTCCACGCTGAGATCCCCGGGTCGCGGGCGCCCGGGGATGACATTAATCTAGGCGTCCATCGCCGCGAGTTCCGGCCCTGCGCAGCAGGCCATATTACTGATGCTCGTGCAATTAGCCCTCTCGCTCCCACGTGTACCGACGGTCGGACTCTGCAATCGGATATTGGTTGGCACTCATGTCCCGGCGTCGCATCAGGCCGTTCTCAGCGAACTCCCAGTGCTCATTGCCATGTGACCTGAACCAATTGCCATCGTGGTCGTGATACTCGTACTCGAATCGCACCGAGATCCGGTTATCCGTGAAGGCCCACAGCTCCTTCATGAGCCGGTAGTCGAGTTCTTTCTCCCACTTGCGAGTGAGAAACTCCTTGATCGCCTCGCGCCCGGTGAAAAACTCGTCCCCGTTGCGCCAGTCAGAATCAGGCGTGTATGCCAGCGAAACGCGCTCGGGGTCGCGGGAGTTCCACGCGGCTTCGGCCGCCTTAACCTTCTGGCGGGCGGTGTCAGATGTAAATGGCGGTAATGGCGGACGTGTTTCCATGGGTTTTCCTATCCTGAGTCGGTCGTAATTTATTCCCGTTGTTCAAGGCAGATTTGGCAAGCAATCTTCCGGGCACGCGACTACCAATCACGCGCCACTTTACCAAACGGATTCCCGCCCCTTGAATTGTCGGATTGAAGACTGCGTCCGTGACGATGGAGGTAATCTCGGTCGAGGCCACCTAACCTCAAGACGTACGCCTACGGCTCGTTCCCGGCCGTTTCTCAACCGTGGCGATAAAGTGCGTTAGGTACGGGTGGTGGTCCCTGCCGTAGAGGATCTGTTCCGCAAGCCAGCGGTGCTCCGCGAGCCAGGCGCCGCTCCATGAAGCATTATCGCCACGATAGAGGAATTCGTCCTCCCACATCACGAGACCATCCTCAAGCTCACTGCACTCCAGTACATCAACTAGCTCGCATCGTTCGAACATCTCGCGCCACCACGGCGGTGAGTGGTAGCGGGAGTACTCTGTGTCCCAGTCGTTGGCCCGGTGGTAGACCTCGGGCAGCGTACTGGGATTGGGGCGTTGGTGGCTCCGCCTGAGGCGGACGGGGGAGTTTTACCCTCGGTTTGCGAGGTGGTAACGGAAAGCGCTCTACGCCGTCAACGGGTTGCGGTCTATCCAGTTGTTGGCGCGCGCTGCCGGGATTTTGATGACGATGAACGGGGGGTGCGGCGAGATGTCTTCGATGTACGCGGCTCCACCCTCTTTGCCGAGGTAGCGCTCCGCCATCTGACCGGGGTATTCCTCGAAGCCGCTGGTGTGGAGTTCGGCATCGCCCTTGAACACGATGTACCGGTAGGGCCGTCCCTCGGATGCGATCGTTATTGAGATTCGCGGATTTCGCCGTATATTCCGGACTTTTACCGCGTCGGGGTCGGCGATAATGCCGACTCCATCGCCTTCGGGCATGTACCAGACGGGCGTGGACTGGGGATAGCCGTCTGGTCCGATCGTCGTGATGATCGCGAGGTGGCGGCCTTCGAGAAGGTCGTTCTGCTCATCTCGCGTCATGCGCCCGGATGTTTCGGCCATCTTCGCGGTCTCTTCTTTCTAGATTTTCAGGACGCTTCCAACGACGCTCCAAACGCGCTCGGCGATCTGCTCAACAGGCCGCGATGCGTCAATGACGAACCAGCGCGACGGATCTTCTCTGGCCAGCGTCCGGTAGCCCTCGGCTACCCTCTCGTGGAACTCCAGCGGCTGTTCTTCGAATTTCTGCTGGCCGGCCGGGTCTATACGTTTGCCGGGTTGGGCGCCTGGTTGAGAGCCGGGTTGTGATCCGACTCGGGCGAGGGCGTCTGCCGGCTCGATGTCCAGGAGGAGCGTGATGTGGGGCTGCAGGCCGTCGGTGGCGATGCGATTGAGGTTCTCTATGATCTCCATGTCCATCCCGCGGCCATAACCCTGGTAGGCGATGGTGGAGTCGGAGAAACGGTCGGAAACGACGATGGTTCCTGCGCGGAGCGCTGGCCGGATTACCTCTCGAACCAGCTCAGCCCTGGCAGCTTCGAACATGAGCAGCTCCGCCGTGGGAGATGCCGGGGCTTCCCCCTTTATCAGCGGACGCAGTTGCTCGCCAAGCGGGGTTCCGCCGGGCTCTCTGACGAGAATGGTGTCTTTGCCTGCCAGGCGGAGGCGCTCTACAAGCAGGGCGGCCTGGGTGGATTTGCCCGCGCCGTCACCGCCTTCAAAGGAGATAAGCCGGGACATGAGCCGATATTAGCGCCGGCGGCGGCGAAGCACCACCCGACGCTCCGGGTCTGAGCCAACGGATGAAGAGCCAACGCTCGAACGAGTGGCAAGGCTGTGCTGCAGGCGCCGAACAAACGCAGTTTGAGGGGCCAGCTCCACGCTGCCTTCTCCAGCCTCGATGCGTCTGATCGCCACCTCTGTTTCCTGCAGGGCGGTCCGCTGGCCATTCTGATGGGCGCCCCGCCGCGTGCCGCGAGAGCGTGGGACGGGCGTCTCATCTTCAGCATCGATAGAGCGCGTGAAGCCGCGCAGAAATTCCCGTATCTGTTCCCGGCTCTGCTTCCGGAGCACGTAAACGGTCATCCCGTTTTCTTCGGCGGTGCGCACGGCCCTCGGTCGGCGGCTGTAGTGGGACTTCGTTGTGACGAGCATGTCCGCATCGTCAAGGTCTTTGACCATCTCCACCGCGGCGTTGAGCCTGTTCGCCTCTTCCTCCATGAGCGGCCTTGGAATCCCGAAGGCTACGACGCGTGTGATCTCAGGCTCGCGCTGCGGTTCGGGCTCGGGTTCGAGGGGCAGATTTTCCTGCCGTCCGTTGTCGCCGCCGGCGCCCGCGTCGTAGTTCCCCTGCTCCTGTTGGACGCCGCCGTCGTTTCCGAGCCAGCGCAGCTCCGGGCGCGCGGCATAGCCACGCAATATATCGTCGACGACCGCGGCCGTGTTGCGGTGGACGCCCACGTTGTTCCAGTCGTTGATCTCGACGATAACGTTGAACGTCGGGCGCTGCTTGCGTTCTATGACGGTCTTCTGACTGCGCCGCCGCCGAGCTTCAACGTCGCCCAGGGTGACTGCCTGCGTTCCGCCGATGAGGTCGGACAGCGAGGGGTTGGAGATCAGGTTCTCCAGGGTGTTGCCGTGTGCGGTCGCGATGAGCTGGACGCCGCGCTCGGCGATAGTTCGCGCCGCGAGCGCCTCGTCAACGGTGCTCATCTCATCGATGATAATGACCTGAGGCATGTGGTTCTCGACCGCTTCGATCATCACCTGGTGCTGCTCCGGCGTGCTCGGCACCTGCATCCGGCGCGCTCTGCCGATGGCCGGGTGCGGAACGTCGCCGTCGCCCGCGATCTCATTAGACGTGTCGACGACCACCACGCGCTTGTGGGCATCGTCGGCGAGCACCCGCGCGACCTCGCGCAGCATCGTTGTCTTGCCCACTCCAGGGCGGCCCATGAGAAGGATGCTTTCGCCGCTGAAGACGAGATCTTCGATGACTTTGATCGTGCCGAAAACGGCCCTGCCGAATCGCAGCGTCAGGCCGACTGGCTCTCCCAGGCGATTTCGGATTACGGAGATTCGGTGGAGCGTACGCTCGATTCCGGCGCGATTGTCATCGCCGAAGCTTCCCACGCGATCGATCACCCACTGGATATCGTCTCGCGTGACTTCACCGGCATCGAGGATGGCCTGCCTGCTGTGGAACCTCGCCTCCGGCTCCCGGCCGAGGTCCATTACGACCTCAAGCAGATCGAATAGCTCTCCCTCGGCCCGAAGACTGTCCTGTAGACGGCCGGGCATGGTCGCCATCAGCGATTCGTGATCGTCGATGATTCGTGTTGGCGCTTCTATCAGCTTGCGGCTCCCTGATTACATCTACTACACGTACTGAACGTAGTCTCAGACTGGGTCGGTAACGGTATCTACAACGCGATTATCACATTCTTAGCCCGCGGCGGCGACTGCCCCCGATGGATGTTTCACTCTCACAGTGAGCGGGCGGGCCAGGACCTGGAACTCCCGCTGTGGCTCGAATCCCTTCATATTCAACGCTGCGCTGACAGCGGTCTCGTAGTCGGGAACGAGTGCGACCGCGCCTCCTGCGCCCACCCCTGCGACGGCGCATTCCACGAGTGAGGGGACGCCCTGGGGGAACGACTGATCTGCCGCGACGGCGATGTAGCGCTCGCCGGGTGTGTGGCTGATGCCCAGCCAGGCCTTGATCTGGCCGTCATCCTCCCATACCCACTCCTCCTCGCCGTGGGCGGGTGCTTCCTGGCCGTCGCTCCACTCGCCGGCAGTCATTCCGCTGTGCGTTCGGACTTCCACGGGAGTCACGGCACAGTAGAGACGGAACAGGCCGTTATCGTCAGTGCTCTGTCGAGGGCGAAGGCCCATCTGCGTCGCCATGGCCTCAATCGAGCCCTCTCCGGGGGCCTTCTCGCCCTCCAGGCGGTAGAGAGTCTCGGTGCGATGAGGGAGGAATCCGGCCCGCCGCGCCGGGGGGATCAGGCCACTCTCAGCCTCGGTCCTGAGCAGTATTCGAAGCGCGCCTGCGGCCGCGGCCTCAGCGCCGATCATCTCCAACAGCTCTACTTCGGCGCTCTCGCTCAGGCGCGTCTCATAGAACTCACGTAGTTCCCACACAAGGGGGCCGCTTCTCGGGCCGGCCCGGAGCACAGCGTCTATCCGGGCCGGCGTGCCGGAGACCCATACCCTCTTTGTGGAGCGCGGGGCGAATGCCGAGCCGAGGTGTCGTATTACAGAAAAGAAAGGCGGAGAGCCGGAGATCGCGCGTTCGAGTGTGAAGGCCTGGGAAGCGCCAGCGTATTTTGCGAACATCACCAGGGCGGCGGTGTCCACCGGTCGCAACGGTCTCATGCTTTTGGGCAGTTGGCAGCCCTCTGGATTCCGACTGTATGACTATCTCAAAATACGTTGACGGGCGCGGGTGTCAGAGTCAACTTCTCCCTCACTCTTCGTCTGGCTCAGGACAGCGCCCCAAACCTCTCTCACCGGGAGAGGGGGTTTTGAGATAGTTTCTATGACTTCGGTCCACCCTCAGCCAGGGTCAGGAAAAGCTGGTGAACCCTGGTGTCGTCGGTCAGTTCGGGATGAAATGCCGTCGCAAGGATTTTACCGCTGCGCACCGCGACGGGCGTCCCGCCGTTAACGGAAGCGATCGTTTCCACGCCGTCGCCCAGCTCCGTGACGGCGGGCGCGCGAATGAATACGCACCGGTACGGTCCGCCCTCGATGCCTTCGATCTGCAGATCCTGCTCGAAGCTATCAACCTGGCGGCCGAACCAGTTACGCGACACCTTCATGTCGACCAGGTTGAACGGCTCAGGCCGATCTTCCGCGAGCTCCCTGGCGATGACGATCATCCCCGCACACGTTCCCCACAGCGCCATCCCTCCGTCCACGGCCGAGCGAATGGCGTCTCGCAGGCCGTAGAGATCGGCAAGCATGACGATGGTTGTGGACTCACCGCCGGGAATGATCAGGCCATCGAGTCCCTCGAGCTGCTTCGGGAGTCTTACTTCCGAGGTCTCAACGCCGAGGGACTCGAGGACCAGAATGTGCTCATGGAAGTCGCCCTGGATCGCCAGGACGCCAACTCGTGTCACTGGGTCACCGGCTAATTGCCTCTTTTCTCGAGGCGCTCTTCATCGGAAAGCTTGCTTACTTCAAGACCCGGCATCGCCTTGCCAAGTCCGGTTGAGATCTCCGCAAGCATGTCCGGGTCGTTGTAGTGCGTCGTCGCCTTTACGATGGCCGCGGCCATAAGTTGCGGGTTGGTCGACTTGAAGATGCCCGAGCCGACGAATACGCCCTCGACGCCGATCTGCATCAGCAGCGCTGCGTCGGCCGGCGTGGCGATGCCTCCGGCCGCGAAGTTGACGACGGGGAGCTTGCCTGTCTCGTGGATTTCGCGGACGAGTTCGTAGGGCGCTTTCATGGATTGGGCCTCGGCCATCAACTCGGCGTCGTCCATGTGCTCGATCTTTTTGATCTGGCCCAGAACCTTGCGCGCGTGTGTCACAGCCTGGACGATGTCGCCGGTTCCGGCCTCGCCCTTGGTGCGGATCATCGCTGCGCCTTCGCCAATTCTGCGTAGTGCCTGACCGAGATCGATGCAGCCGCAGACGAAAGGCATTTTGAAGTCCCACTTGTTGATGTGGAACTGGGCGTCGGCCACAGTCAGGACTTCCGATTCATCGGCGTAGTCGACGCCGAGCGCTTCGAGAATCTGGGCCTCCACGAAGTGGCCGATTCGCGCCTTTGCCATGACGGGGATGCTGACGGCCTCGATGATGCCGCGGATCAGCTCCGGGTCGGACATGCGGGCCACGCCGCCATCTCTTCGAATGTCGGACGGCACGCGCTCGAGCGCCATTACTGCGCATGCGCCGGCGTCCTCCGCGATCTTCGCCTGGTCGGGGGTGACGACGTCCATGATGACGCCGCCCTTGAGCATCTGGGCCAGGCCGCCCTTGACGCGCCAGGATCCGGTCTCCGGCGCTGCGCCGTTGCCTTGAATGTCGGGGGCTTCAGTAGACGTGGTGAGTGTTGCCATCGGCTTTTTCTCCACTTGCTTCCGTTCAATCTGGGAACGGACCAGCCAGCGCGACACCGAACCCGCGCTGTACACCAAATTGGTGCATTGCGAATTATAGGTGGCCGGACGGCGGCTGTGGAAGGGGAGGGCCTGTGATACGCCTTTAATGATGGCCCCGGCAGGATCGCGGTATGTGCCCTCAGGCGGCCGGCACAGTGATCTCGATGCGCTCTTTGTCTGACGCGACGAGGAGGGCAATGGCAGTCCCAAGATCGGGCGCGATGGAGGTGGGGATGGTGAGGCCGGGACCGATCTCTTTGACGCCATCGCGCCAGAAGTAGATCCGGATGTTGTCCTGCTCATGAACCACTTCGCAGCGGTCCACTGAGAATGGCCAGTCGTAATCGACTGACGCACCGTTGTCCGTACGAGGAGGGATTTCCCGTTGCTGAAGAGAGACGACGAGTGACATGGGTCGCGCTACCTGTCGAGTGAATTATTGGATTGGGGGGCGTGTATGCATCCACATTAAACGCGTGTGCACGCGGGCGTCTGTAGGCCGTTTGGCCATGCCCCCCGCGGATACCGCGCTCAGGGCAGTCTGAGCAGTCGGAGTCCGCCGCCGGCATCGGCCTATGGTGAGCCGATGAAGCCGTCGAGGGCGGTCACGCCCATGGCACTCGAAACGGCGCACAGGCAGGTGGGCTACAGCCCCTTCTCGGCCAGCAGCGCGCAGAGATCGGCCGTCCGGGACGCGTATCCCCACTCGTTGTCGTACCAGCCGATTACTTTGACCATGTTGTCGCCGACCGCCGCGGTCGAGAGGGCGTCGATGGTGCAACTGTTCGCGTTGCCTTTGTAGTCGATGGAGACGAGCGGCTCGGTGGAGTAGCCGAGGAGGTTGTGCAGGGGGTCGTTCATCGACGCCTGCCGGTAGGCCTCGTTTACCTCCTCGACGGTGGCATTCTTCTCCAGGGTGACCACCAGGTCGGTGACCGATACGGTCGATGTCGGGACGCGGAACGCCATGCCGTCCAGCCTGCCTTCGAGTTCGGGGATGACCAGCGTCACGGCTTTGGCAGCCCCGGTAGTAGTGGGGATGATGCTCATCGCAGCCGTCCTCGCGCGCCGAAGATCGGAGTGCGGGCCGTCCTGGGTGTTCTGGTCGTTCGTATAAGCGTGAATCGTGGTCATCAGGCCCTTCTCGAAGCCAAAGCTATCGTTGAGGACCTTGACCATCGGCGCCACGCAGTTCGTGGTGCATGAGGCGTTGGAGATGACGTGGTGCGATGCGGGGTCGTACTTATCGTCGTTAACGCCCAGTACGATCGTAAGGTCCTCGTTGCTGGCGGGGGCAGAGATGATGACTTTCTTCGCCCCGGCGCTACGATGGGCGGCGGCTTTGGTCGCGTCGGTGAAGATGCCGGTCGATTCGACGACGATCTCTGCGCCTACGTCGGCCCACGGAATGTCGGCCGGATTCCGCTCGGAGAAGTATCGGATTTCATTGCCGTCGATCTTGAGGCCGTTTTCGGTCGCCTCCACCTCACCGTCGTAGACGCCGTAGTTGCTGTCGTACTTGTAGAGATGGGCGTAGGTGGCTACGTCACCCAGATCGTTGACGGCGACGACTTCCAGGGTGTCCGCATGGCGTTCGCCGATGGTGCGCAGCACCTGCCTGCCGATGCGTCCGAAGCCGTTGATTCCGATTTTCGTCCTGGCCATCGATTACCTCCCTGGTATCCGATTACTCGCCTGGTTACTGGTCATAGCGGTGAAATATAAGGCGCGTCCCTGCCGCCCAGCTCGTCTCCGATCAGAAGCAGCCGGTTGTACTTCGCGGTGCGGTCTACCCTTGCCGGCGCGCCAGTCTTGATCTGCCTGGCGCCCGTGCCGACGGCAAGGTCGGCGATGGTCGTGTCCTCCGTCTCGCCCGAACGGTGGCTGATGACGGTACCCCAGCCGTTCTCCTGGGCGAGGGCGATAGTATCCAGCGTCTCGGAGATTGTGCCCACCTGGTTGATCTTGACCAACACGGCGTTCGCAGCCTTCTGGTCAAGCGCCTTCCTGACCTCAGCCTTCTGTGTCACCAGCAGGTCGTCGCCTACGATCTGGAGCCGGCCGCCCAGCCGGGAAACCAACTTCGTCCAGCCATCCCAGTCGTCTTCGTCGAGGCCATCCTCGATGCTGGTTATCGGGAAGTCGTCGGCCAGCCGCTCGTACTCATCGATCATCTCGTCCGAGCTGAAAATCTGCCCGGCGTTCTTCAAGTTGTAGTGCTTTCGCTCCTTGTCCCAGAACTCAGAGGCCGCCGGGTCCAGGGCAATCGATATCTGTTCGCCCGGCTTCCATCCAGCCGACTCGATGGCGCCGCAGAGGAATTCGAGCGCCTCACGGGTTGTGATGCCGGACGGCGCGAAGCCGCCCTCATCGCCAACGGTCGTGTGGTGCCCCTTCTTGTCGAGGGTGGTTCGCAAATGGCCGTATATTTCCACGACGGCCTGAAGCGCCTCTTCGTAGTTGTCCACGCCGGTCGGAAATGCCATGAACTCCTGGAAGTCGGTGGACCCGCTGGCGTGTGCGCCGCCATTCAGGAGATTGGCCATCGGAACGGGCAGCGATAGCTCCCGGTCCACCGCATGTAGCTCAGCAAACCGCTGGTAGAGCGGAATGCCTTTGCTGGCCGCGGAGGCGGTCACGGCCGCAATCGAGATCGCGAGTGTCGCGTTCGCACCCAGTCGCGTCTTCAGCGGCCCGGCTAAATCAACGAGGAGTTCGTCCAGCCCACGCTGGTCGTGGACATCCCTTCCAAGCACCGCGGGAACGATCTCGTTGCGGATGTTGTCGATCGCTCCGAGGACGCCCTTGCTGTTCATCCGGGGGTTGTCGACATCCCGCAGCTCATGCGCCTCGCGCGAGCCGGTGCTGGCGCCCGAGGGAACGCTCGACCAGGACGTGGTCCCGTCAGCAAGAGTCATCGCGGCCCAGACGGTGGGGTTTCCGCGCGAGTCGAGAATCTCCCTCGCGCGGATCTCTTTTATCGTGCTCACAGGACTCCCGGCAGCGCCGATATCTGCGCTCCGAGCATCGAGTCGAAGCTGACGGGTCGCGGCTCATCCGGGCGTCTGCCCACAGCGCGCTTAAATAGCAAGTAGATTCTCTGCTCCATCCGAGTTGATAGCGGTGAGGAAATGCGTTGCGAGTCGTCTGGCGAGTATAGCAATTGCTCTGCCGCCAGAGGCCGATGCGCTAAGGTTTACCGGCTCCGCCACCAGGTGGGCCACAGGCGAGCTTAGATGGGGACGGTCAGACGCTATGCCAGACGGCGCTGCGGGCGAGACAAAAGTTGCGGTCATCGGCGCCGGCGCGGTTGGCGGGTACTACGGCGGAGCGCTTGCCAGAGCAGGGCTGGACGTCGCCCTGATATGCAGGGGAGAGCACCGAGACGCCATCGTATCCGACGGGCTGCGGGTGACGAGCAACTGGGGCGACTACACGGTCCATCCGAAGGCGACGCCAGACTCGACCGAGATCGGCCCGGTAGACCTGGTCCTGTACGCCGTGAAGCTCTACAGCAACCCCTCCGCTCTGCCCCTGATCGAGCCGCTGCTGGGCGACGGGACAGTCGTCCTCCCGGTGCAGAACGGCACCGAAAGCGCGGCGAAGATCGCGGAGTCGTACGGATGGGATCGGGTGCTCGCGGGCACGACATATATCGAAGCGGCCCGCACGGGGCTGGGCCAGATAGAGCAGACCGGCTCCACCGCCCGAATCGCGTTCGGCGAGCAGGACGGGAACCGCAGCGAACGGGTCGAGCGCGTCGCACAGATTCTCGAAAGGCAGGGTGTGCAGGTCGAGGTCAGTCCAGACATCCGGAGAACGCTCTGGTCAAAGCTCGTGCTGGTAGGTGCGGTCGGCACGGTGATGGCGGCAAGCCGTAGTACCTATGTTGAGATCCTTGGGGGTCCGGAAGGCGAGACCACGGTCCGCACGGTGATGGAGGAGATTTACGCTGTGGGCGAGAGCGAGGGCATCGCATTCGAAGACGGCCTCATCGACTCGCACCTGGAAGGCGCCCGTGAAGAAGCGCCGGAGATGAAGGCGTCGCTCCAGATTGACCTCGAGTCCGGCAACCCCCTGGAGATCGACGACCTGCTCGGAGCGGTGGTCCGGAAGGGCCGCGCCAACGGCGTGCCAGTACCGGCGAGCGCAGCGCTTTACGCCACTCTTTACCAGTTCAGGAACGGCCCGCCCGCCTGAAAACCAACTCTCCCTCGGCGGGAGCACGTCCTGAGGTACTCGAAGGGCATCTCCTGAGCCCGCCTGGGGCACCATCCTGAGGTTCACCTGAGGTACTCGAAGGGAACGACGAAGGGCGAGGGGGATAGCCACCGCACGCGCACGCCCCCTGACCCGGCCGCAACACTCCGATCAAACACACCCGCAGGAAACACTCGCGCTGCTTAAACACGCCCTTCCCGCCAAAACTACGGATCCCGTCGTCTGAAACCGATCACTCGAACGTACGTATCACTGTTTCTCAAGGTCTAGGGTCTGCTAAATCCGTTAATCCGCCGGTTGCGCTAATATGCGCTTCCCCGGAGCCATCTCTTGCATCTAAGCCATACTGAGGCCCCCGGCACGGCAACCCCGCGAACCGCAAGACACATTAGCAATGCCAGCCAAACCAGATACCGTAGAAGTTCTCCACAGATCATTTCGCAGCCTCATAGACGCGAAATCGGGCCTCACCGAAATCGCCTCCGGAATGGGCTTCACGGAAGGCTGCTGCTACATCCCGGGCCGCGAAATACTCATCTGGAGCGACATCCCCGGAAATCGTATGCACTCATGGTCGGAATCCGAAGGCGTCTCCATCTTCCGGGAGCCAAGCGGAAACTCCAACGGAAACACCTTCGACAACGAAGGACGTATCCTCTCTTGCGAAACCAGTGGACGGCAGGTCAGCATTACCGAACTCGATGGCTCCGTGCACCCGTATATCCACCAGTACGGCGGACGCAAACTCAACTCACCCAATGACATCATCGTCAAATCTGACGGAACGATCTGGTTCAGCGACCCGGACTACGGATTTCTGCACCCCGAACTCGGCCACGGACAGGAACTCGAACAGGACGCAAACCGCGTCTACCGCTTCGAGCCGGATACCCGGCGCATCACGGCCGTCGTGTCCGATATGGACAAGCCCAACGGTCTCGCCTTCTCACCCGACGAATCGATCCTCTACGTAAGCGACACAGCCCGCACGCACGGAGAAGACCGAAACCACCACATCATGGCATTCGACGTTGTCGATGGCGAAAAGCTGGAAAACGGCCGCGTCTTCGCGGAAATAGACCCCTGGGTCCCCGATGGCATGCGGGCAGACGAGAACGGCAACCTCTGGGTCGCGGCAGGCGACGGGGTACAGTGCCACAACCCGAAGGGCCGGCTCATCGGCAAAGTCCACACGCCCCAGGTCACGGCAAACCTCTCATTCGGCGGGCCAGATCTCAAGACGCTATTCATCACCTCTTCGGGAAGCGTCTATTCGATCCCGACCAGGGTCGCAGGGGCCACACGGCCCAGATAAACCGGCAACCAGGCCCGTCGCCTCCCTGCCTTGAGGACTCTCCCATTGCCCGACTCAACAGAGACGATCCACCCTCGGTTTGACGATCTCATCATTCCCGGCGCCCGGCTACGGCATCTCGCCGATGGCTGCGTTTGGGCCGAAGGCCCCGTCTGGATGCCCGACTCCTCTTCCCTCGTCTGGAGCGACATCCCGAACAACCGCATGCTCACCTGGTCGGAGGGCGCCGGCGCCTCCACCTTCCGAGAGCCATCCGGCTACACCAACGGAAACACCCTGGACCGCGAAGGACGCCTCGTCTCCTGCCAGCACTCACCCGGCCTCGTCACCCGCACCGAGCCGGACGGAACAGTCATCACACTTGCGGACAACTACCAGGGCAACAAACTCAACTCCCCAAACGACCTCGTGGTCAAATCCGACGGCTCGATCTGGTTCACGGACCCGCCGTACGGCATCTTGAGCGACCATGAAGGCCACCAGCGCGAAAGCGAGATTGGAGCAAACTACGTCTTCAGGTTGGACCCGGATTCCGGCGACCTGACCGTGGTTGGAGACGACTTCGATCGCCCAAACGGCATCGCCTTCGCCCCCGACGAAGAGACCATCTACATCGCAGACACCGGCAAACCACGCAACTTACGCGTGCTCACAGTGAACGACGACAACACCCTCACCAATATCCGCGAATTTGCCGCCCCCGACCCGCCGGCCTCGGACGGCTTCCGCGTGGACGCCAGAGGGAACGTCTGGACCTCCGCCGGTGATGGCGTGCACGTATTCGCCCCGGACGGCACGCTCCTTGGCAAAATTTCCGTCCCCGAGGAGGCCGCCAACTGCGAATTCGGCGGCCCGGACGGACGCACGCTCTTCATCACGGCCACGACATCCCTCTACTCCATCGACGTGGCGGTGACCAGGGCGCCGCGCCCCTGAATCTGAATCCAATGCCTCTCCAATCTCCCTGCGTCCTTGCGCTCGACATCGGCAGCACGTCCGTTCGCGCCCGCCTCTACGATGCCGACGCCCGGCCCGTTCCCAACATAGCCCACGAAATCACGCGCCGCCCGCAGCCAGACGGCGTGGAAGACGCGGAGCAGATTCGCGGGCTCTGCGAAGAGACGATCACGACGGCACTGGAAGCCGCCAGAGCCACAGATCCGGCCGCCGGACAGATCGGCGCAGTCGCCGTCGCGATGTTCGTCGGCAACGTGCTCGGGGTCGATGCCGAAGGAAACCCTGTCACCCCGCTATACACGTACGCGCACGTGGGCGCCGCACCTGAAGTGGAGGAACTGCGGAACCGACTGGACCCCGAACTCACCTACGATTGCACCGGCGCGCCATTCCACACCTCCTACCAGGCGCCCCGAATCCTCTGGCTCCGAAACAACGAGCCCGGCCAGTACAGCAAAACAGCCAGATGGGTCGATCTCGGCACCTACCTCTACTCAAAGTGGTTTGCCGATCTCAATGTCCCAACCAGCTACTCCACCGCGTCATGGTCAGGGATGCTCGACAGGCAGAACCTGACCTGGTACGAACCCCTCCTCGCCGCCGCCGATATCAATCCAGGCGCACTACCGCCGCTCGCCGACTACTCCTGCGCGATGCAGGGACTCGCTCCACAGTGGGCAAAGCGCTGGCCGGAGCTGGCCAATGTCCCCTTCTACCTCGCCGTCGGCGACGGCGCGGGCGCAAACGTCGGCTCCAGCTGCACGACAAGCGGCTCGGTCGCTCTCACCATCGGCACAACCGGAGCAATGCGAACCGTCATGAAAGCCGGGAGCCCAACCGTGCCTCGCGGCCTCTGGTCGTACCGGGTCGACGCCGGCCACGAACTGCTAGGCGGTGCGATAACGGACGGGGGTAGCCTGCTCGACTGGCTCCACTCCACCCTCCGCCTTGACGGCGAACACGTGCAAAACGAAGATGTCGCCGCCGTCGAACCCGACGCACACGGCCTGACCGTGCTGCCGTTCCTGCGCGGCGAACGAAGCCCCGGATGGGCCACGGAGGCCACCGCAACGTGGCACGGCATCCGCGCCTCCACGACGGCGCCGGAGATGGCGCGGGCGGCTCTCGAAGCCGTCACATACCGGCTCGCCCTGATATCAGAACTACTCGATGACGGCCGGCCCCAAACTGCTGGCGAACCTGCTGAAGAAGCAACCGAAATAATCGCCAGCGGCACAGCCATCCTGAATCTCCCGGCATGGCTCCAGATGGTCGCCGACGTAACAGGGAAGCGGGTAGTCACCTCCCCCGACCGCGGCGCCACCGCACGCGGTGTCGCTATCATGGCCCTGAAAGCGCTCGGCACGCTCGAATCGCTCCATGCTCTCCCCGCCGCCCGAAAAGACACATACGAGCCTGACCCCGCGCGTAGCGACCTCTACCGAAGGGCCCGCCGCCGCCACAACGATCTTTACGATATCCTCGTTCAGAGCCAAACGAACTCAACCTCGAATTAGCCGATAGGACCATCCGTGGCCACCAGAGTTTCTGAGCCCGCAAAAACCGAACTGGATCAACTCTGCATCAACGCCATCCGAATGCTGGCCGTAGACGCCGTGGAGCTGGCAAGCTCCGGACACGCCGGCGCGCCCATGGGACTCGCCCCCGCCGCATACGCGCTATGGGACCGCGTTCTTCAGCACGACCCCGCAGACCCGGCATGGCCGGACCGCGACCGGTTCGTGCTGTCCGCAGGCCACGCCTCGCTGCTCCTCTACAGCCTGCTTCACCTGACCGGCTATGACCTGCCGCTCGACGAACTGCAGCGCTTCAGGCAATGGGGCTCAAAAACCCCCGGACATCCCGAATACGGCGTCACGCCCGGAGTGGAAGTCACAACCGGCCCCCTCGGCCAGGGCGTGGGAAACGCCGTCGGCATGGCCGTCGCAGAGAGGATTCTCGCCAACCGGTATAACCGGCCCGGACACGAGATAGTCAATCACTTCGTCTACTGCATATGCTCCGACGGCGACCTCCAGGAAGGCGTCGCTTCGGAAGCTGCTTCGCTGGCCGGAACACTGGGCCTCAATCGCCTGATCCTCCTCTACGACAGCAACGGCATCACCATCGACGGTAGGACCGATATCTCGTTCCGGGAGAACGTGGCAAACCGATTCCACGCCTACAACTGGCATGTCGATGGACCGATTGACGGCAACGACCCGGACGCCGTGGAAACCGCCATAAAAGCGGCGCGGGTGGAGACCGGCCAGCCGAGCCTGATAATCCTCAACACCACCATCGGATTCGGCAGCCCGAACCACGCCGGAACCTCCAGCATCCACTCAGACCCGCTCGGCGATGAAGAGGTGCGGCGCACCCGCAAAGCCCTCGGCTGGAACTTCGATCCCTTCGTCATTCCCGACGAGGTAAACGACCACATGCGCGGCGCGATCGAGCGCGGCAGGCAGGCTCATACACACTGGAATACACGTCTCGCCGCCTACCGGGCGGACTACCCGGACGAAGCGGCGGCGCTTGAGAAAGATCTCGCAGGCGAACTCCCAGACGGCTGGGAGGCTGCCCTCGATGGCGCCCATGCTACCGCCGACTCCGCCATGGCCACCCGCGTCGCATCCGGCATCGCCCTGAACGCCGCAGCCGACGTCGTCCAGTCCCTGACGGGCGGCTCGGCCGACCTCGCAGGCTCCAACAACTCCACCATGAAGGGCCGCTCCCTCTTCCAGTCTGAAGACCAGGCCGGCTCAAACATCGCTTTCGGCGTTCGCGAACACGGAATGGGCGCCATCGCCAACGGAATCTCCGTCCACGGCGGTCTCACGCCATATACCGCCACGTTCATGATCTTCGCCGACTACATGCGCCCGGCAATACGGCTCGCCGCACTCAGCGGATATCCCGTCATCTACACCTTCACCCACGACTCCATCGGCCTCGGCGAAGACGGCCCAACCCACCAGCCTGTCGCCCATCTAATGAGCCTCCGCGCCATGCCCGGACTCGTCGTCATCCGGCCGGCCGACCCCCATGAAACGATCGAGGCGTGGAGGGTCGCCCTGGCCCGCCGAGACGGCCCGACGGTGCTCGTCTTCACCCGCCAGAGCACACCCCCGCTGGACGCATCCGACGCCAGGCAACTCGCCCAGGGCGCCTATGCCGTGCTCGATTGCGAAGGCGAACCCGAGATCATCCTCATAGCCACCGGATCGGAAGTCGCGCCCACCCTCGAGGCAGGCCGGAAGCTCGCCGAAGCAGGCCGCAAAGTACGCGTCATATCAATGCCATCATGGGAACTCTTCGACAGCCAGCCGCCCGAATACCGAGAAGAGCTGCTGCCTTCGGCCGTCCGCACCAGAATCGCAGTCGAAGCCGGCTCCGGCATCGGATGGGAGCGCTATGTAGGACTGGACGGCGATGTCATTGCGATGGACAGCTTCGGCGCCTCCGCACCCGGCGGGGTCAACATGGAAAAATTCGGCTTCACAGCAGACAATATCCTCAGCAGATCGAAAACCCTGCTCGAACAATCAGGACAGTAGTGCCAGAAATGAAAATCGCCGTCGGCGCCGACCACGCCGGCCTGCCCCTCAAAGACGACATCATCGAGGTGATCGAGGGCCTCGGGCACGAGGTCATCGACCTCGGCGCATACGAGTTCGATCCCGATGACGACTATCCCGATCTCGCCGCCCCCGTCGCCCGGGCCGTCAGCAGAGGGCAGGCAGCAAAAGGCGTCATCCTCTGTGGCAGCGGCGTCGGCGCCTCAATCGCAGCCAATAAGATTCCCGGCGCGCGCGCCTCGGTATGCCATGACTCATACACCGCCGCGCAGGGCGTCGAGCACGACAACATGAACATAATCTGCCTCGGCGCCAGGGTCATCGGACCCGAGACGGCACGCGCCGCCACCACCGCATTCCTTGGCGCAACGATGGACCCCCACCCCCGCTTCAAGCGGCGCCTCGACAAAGTGATCGCACTCGAAACAGACAACCGCTAGCTTGTGAGTCCACCCAGCCTGTCCTCCGGTTCACTCCCATGCATCATAATCACACATGAGAGATAATCGCTTTATGACCGCCTCCAACCCCAACAACATTCAACTTGCCCGGGAAGCCGGTCAGTCCATCTGGCTCGACTTCATAAACCGTGACCTCCTTAGAAGCGGCAAACTGGCGGAACTCGTAGAACTGGGCCTGGGTGGACTGACCTCCAATCCCACCATCTTCCAGAGCGCCATCGCGCAAGGCTCCGACTACGATGACGACCTCGAGCGCCTCGCCTCCGAAGGACTCGATGCCAACGCCACCTTCGAAGGACTCGCCACTAAGGACATAGCTGACGCGGCCGACATATTCCGGCCCACCTACGACAGGCTCGGCGGCGCAGACGGCTTCGTCAGCATCGAAGTCGACCCCCAGCTGGCCGGCGACACACAGTCAACGGTCGAACAGGCCCGCAGGCTCTTCGCGACCCTGGACCGGCCCAACGTGTTCATAAAAGTCCCCGCAACCCCGGAAGGCATTCCCGCCATCCGCACCCTGATTGGCGAAGGCATCAACGTAAACGTCACGCTCATCTTCTCCCGGGACGCATACCGAAACGTCGCAAACGCATACATAGATGGACTTGCCGACTACAAGGCAAAGGGAAATTCGGACCTCTCCGGCATCGCCTCCGTCGCATCATTCTTCGTCTCGCGCGTCGACTCCAACATCGACGCCCGCCTGGGCGACGCCTCTGATTCCAGCCTCAAAGGCAAAGCGGGCACCGCAAACGCCAAGCTTGCATACGCCGATTTCCGGGAGATATTCGGTACTGAAAAATTCGCCGCCCTCAAAGCCTCCGGCGCCAGAGTGCAGCGACCGCTCTGGGCAAGCACCAGCGTCAAAAATCCGGCCTACCCCGAGCTCATGTACGTCAACGGCCTCATCGGTCCTGACACGGTAGACACACTGCCGCCCGCCACCCTCGACGCCTTCCTCGACCACGGCGTAGTCGCCCAGACTCTGACCGAGGGCCTCGAATCCGCACAACGAGACATGGCCGCGCTCGCCGCCGCAGGCGTCAATATCGATGACGTCACAGACGAGCTGATCGCCGCAGGCGTGGCGTCGTTCACAGCATCCTACGTAGAGCTGATGGCAGACATCGAGGCGAAACGCGACAGCCTGGCGGCCACGGCGAGCTAGCCCCTGTGGGTATTCTCTTGACCGGGTCCGCTATACTCTCCAGCCGCCTCCACATGCGGCTCCGTACGATGCAGCCTCCGCCGGGAAGTAAGGGCAAACCGGGAATAATGGGAAAAAAGCGAACGCCGCGCTGGTCATGCCTGGTGAAGAACGCGGGCCCGCCAACGCCTTCTGAATCAGCTGGCCACTCTCCGGGCAAATATCAAGGGTAATTCATGCCGAGTCCAGATCAACAAGACCAAAGCGAATTCCTCTTCGTCACCGCCATCGATCACCGCGTCAATTTCGTCAAAGAACTCGTCGGAGCAGATGGCGAATCCCCGGCCGCCGCCGACCTCGAGCGCGCCGCACATCTCAAGGGAATCGTATTTGCCGGACTCGCAGCCGCCGTGGAAGCCGGACTGCCAAAGTCGCAGACCGCCGTCTGGGCTGAGCCCGAGCTGGGCGAGGCCGTACTCCTCAGAGCACGCGGCATGTCCATGCCCACCATCGCGTCCGTCGAGCGCCCGGGCTCGGGACCCTTCCAGCTTCAGAATGTCCTCGGCTTCACGGAACGGTTGAAGAAACTCGGCGCCAGCTTCGCCGGCGCGCGCATCATCCACACGGTGGGCGGCGATATCGCGGAGAAAGAGTCCCACCTGCAGACCCTGCGGCGGCTGAGCGAAGTAAGCCGCTCCGAAGGGCCGCCCCTTCTGCTCGAGCTAATGCCTTCTCCCCACGCGCCCGAATCCGGCGACATCACCGAACCGGAAGGCCTGCTGGAATCGCTGCGAGACCTGCAGGACGCCGGTGTTGAGCCCGCCATATGGGCGTTCGACGCCCCGGCCAATAAGAAGATGGCCGAGACCCTCGCCGCACAGGCCCACCTCGACGATCGAAACGGCCTGAGAGTGCTGTTCATCGTCGGACAGGATCCGGACAAATCGCTCACCACGGCGGCGCAGGAAAAGATGATCACGATGGCGGCACGCACCCCCGGTGTCGGCGGCATCCTCATCGGACCCGGAGCCTACTCCCAGGTACTGCGCGACTACCACGCCGAAAAGATCGGCCGCGATGATGCGGTCGAGAAGATCGCAGAAACCGTCGGCTCGATCGGGATGAAGTTCATAGACGCCCTGACCACGTCAGACGTTTCTTGACCCAGAGCCCTGTACCTGACGACGCCTCCAACAGCAGCCCGATCAGGGCCGTCATCTTCGACATGGACGGCACGCTCGCCGACACCGAGCGCCTGAAGGCACGGGCATACGCAGACGTCATCGCTGACCTGCTCAAATTAGATCGGCCCGATCCCCGCGTAATGCCCCTCTACGGCGAATACGTAGGCAACACCGATCGCGCCCTCTGTGAGGCAATGGTCGAGGAATTCGACATCGCCGATCGCCTGCAGGACCCCGGCCGGGGACCATGGGAAGTGCTCCACACCCTCCGGGTGGACCACTACAAGCGCACCCACGGCCGGCCCGAAAACATCGCCCGACACGCAATCCAGCACAACGTCGACCTCCTGCGCTCGCAGCACGCCGCAGGCCGCACCGTCGCCGTCGCAACCTCCTCCATGACTGACGAGGCGACACGGGTTCTCGAGGCTATCGGCGTACTCGATCTTCTCGCCGCACTCGTCGGCCGCGACCAGGTCACCAACGCCAAGCCCCACCCGGAGATCTACCTCCATACGGCGGAGGTCCTCCGGATGGAACCGGAGCAATGCCTGGTCATCGAAGACTCCCAACTCGGCGCAACATCAGCGGTGGCTGCCAACATGCCATGCGTCGTAATCGCCAACCAGTTCACAGACGCCCCCCTCCGAGCCCAGACCCAATTCGACCAGCAATGGATCGTCTACGAACCCGACCTGGTCCAAAAAACCGTAGAAGCCCGCATCGCCGCCGCCCGATGACGCGTCCCGCCATCGCCATCCCCCACCCACCGTCATTCTGGCGAGAGCCAGAATCCAATCCTCCCGCGGCCAGAACCCGCCCAACGCCGTAAAATCGGTCCCGCACCCACCCACCAGACCCACACAGCGGAAATCCCCAATGCCCGAAACCCTCATCGACGCAGGCGATATCAGACTCCGGCACGTCCCTGACTGGCCCAACCTCTCCGGCGGCCTCGATCTGGTCGAGGTCGCAGGCGTCGCAATCGACTCAAAAGACCGCGTCTTCGTCTTCAATCGCGGCGATCACCCGATGGCCATATTCGACCCCGACGGCGCACAACTCGGCACGTGGGGAGAGGGCGTCTTCACCCGCGCGCACAACGTCTTCATCGGTCCTGACGATTCGGTATACGCCGTAGACGTCGGCGACCATTCAGTCCGCAAGTTCACCGCGGACGGCGATCTCCTCATGACGATGGGCACACCCGGCACGCCAGGCGACACCGGGAGCACCACCGACTACAGAAGCGTCACCCACGGCGGAGACCCGTTCCACCAGCCCACCAAGGCCGTCCTGAACAATGCCGGCGAGATATTTGTCTCCGACGGATATCTGAACGCCCGTGTTCACCACTTCTCGGCAGACGGCGCGCTTATCAAAAGCTGGGGCGAGCCCGGAACCGGACCCGGCAACTTCAACCTCTGCCACGCCGTAGCCATCGACGCAGCCGGCACCTTGTACGTATGTGACCGGGAAAACTCCCGACTGCAACTCTTCGACCAGTCCGGCACCTTCCTGGAGGAGTGGACAGACGTCTCGCGGCCCTGCGACGTTTACATTGGCACCGCCGGCCTCATCTACGTAGCAGAACTGGGCCACAAAGCCGGCCTCGCACTCGCGATGCCGACCGACAACCCCGGCGTGCCTTCCATGTCCATCTGGACCGCCGGCCACGAACTAGTCGGCCGCTGGGGCACAGACGACATACTCGCGCCCGGCTCGTTCTTCGCCCCACACGGCATCGCCATCGACTCCGCAGGCTCGATCTACGTCGGAGAAGTCACGGTCTCCGGAGACGCCGGGCGCGGCGTCCTCCCGGCCGGCTACCGCACCATCCAGAAGTTCGAGGTCGTGGCCTGAACACTGCCATGCAAAATCCACCCCCCATGCGAAAGCCGCCGGAAGGCTATGCCAGCTTGGACCCATCGCTCATGACGGACGACGAGCTCAGGCGGATCCACTATGACCTGGGCGACTGGATCGAAGAAGCGCTAGCCCAGGCCGCACCCCACATCCCAAAAGACGAAATCTACGACTCCGTATACGCCAAGCTATCCGAGATATCATCCGAACGAGCAGCCCGCCAGAGCGAAGACCGCGGCGGCATCGATCGCGGCCGGTTCTGAAACCCCCTCTCCGAATGGGAGAGAGTTGGGGAGGAACCCACCTTCACACCCGCGCCTGCAAACGTGTTCTGAGATAGTTACTAAACAGAGACGAATCCCAATGGTTTACACGTACAAGATGTGGGACGAGGACGGCCACCAGATCTCAGAAGGCCTCTACGAAACCGGCGCGCGCCCCACTACGGACACCGGGCCAGACGTCGTTCCAATAGAACTCAAGGGCCGGATGTTCACCCTCGACGCCGACGACCTGCTGCTGAAGGCGCACAGCTTCTTCCGCAAAAAGTACGGCCAGGAACAGGGTGACGACTTCTACCTCCGCTGGGCATCCATCCTCACCTTCTGCCGCGAAAACGCCGAGGCGCTCAGCAAACACGGCATCGTCCAGATCCGCGACGGCGAGATGGTCGGCATAGACGCTAACTTCGCCCGCATGCTCCTCGACTCCTACGCCGCCTCGCCCCTCTTCGGCGGCTTCCCCACAAGCCCCCTCCACGAAGGCGACTCCGGCTTCAGCGTCATGAAAACCCTCGACGCCTGGCTCTCCGGCAAATATTTTTCCCCCGTAGAAGACGACCCTACCCAGATTTAACGTCTAACCCCCAGAACTTAATGTCTTCCTGATACGCCTCAGGCAGACTGAAGGACCGTGCCTGCCTCGCCGCGACTGTGTCGGTTATGCAAAATCGCGTTCTCTGCGACTCGCCCGATGTTGCCAATCCCCCGCGGGCACCCACCCCGTCTCGGCCATCAACGCCCCAATCCCGAACCACACCGGGCCACGGCCCGGCCGCCGGCTATGTGGGGGATGAAATGGACCTCTATGTCCTCTCCCACCTTCGTGCGCAGCCCCTCACGCGTTGGCTGCTCGCCAACTACCGCCGCAAGCCCGGACTTGATCGCATCGTTCTCCACGATGCGCTCCTTCGTCCCCGGATACATCTCCTCGAGATTATCGATCACCTCGCGAAGCGTCCCTCCGGAAACCCGCACCTCCGTCACACCGTCTGTGAGCTTCCTCAGTGCGAAGGGTATGAAGACCCTGGCCATGCGATTGCGTGCCCCTGGGCAACTACGGCCCTATCCGTGAAGTTCGGAACCCGTGTCTAGCCGTTCTTCTCCTTTAGAGCCACCAGGATGCGGCCCGGATTCATCGGGGCCGACCGGAGCCGGATGCCCAGCGCATCGTAAATCGCGTTCGCGATCGCAGCTACAGGCGGGACGATCGGGGTCTCCCCAACGCCGCGTACACCATACGGGTGGACCGGGTTCGGCACCTCGACCAGAATCGTCTCTATCTCGGGCAGATCCAGCGAGGTCGGCATCCTGTAGTCAAGGAAGCTCGCGTTCTCCATGGCCCCCTCATCGGACATGAAGTACTCCTCGTTCAACGCCCAGCCGATGCCCTGGACCGCGCCGCCCTGCATCTGGCCTTCGACGTACGATGGGTGAATCGCCGTCCCAACGTCCTGGACCGTCGTGTAACGGACAACATCCGTCTTGCCGGTCTCGGGGTCGATCTCCAGGTCGACGATGTGCGTGGCAAAACTGCCGCCCGCGTTCTCAAGATCAACCGCGCCCGTCGAGTTCACCGGTCCGCCGGTGTCATTCAGCTGGCTGGCAAGCTCCTTGAACGTCATCGAAAGCTCGGGGTCTGACTTGGACGCGAACTTGCCCTCCGAGAACTCGATCTGGTCTTCGGACAGGTCCCAGATCGAGGCTGCGCGAGTTGTTAGCTTGGTAATCAGGCTCTTAGCCGCGTTGTACGCCGCATAGCCGGTCGCGTAGCAGGTGCGGCTACCGCCCGTCACATCCGTGTAGCCGACACTGTCCGTATCGACCACCGTGGGCCTCACATCTTCCGCCGGGATGCCAAGAACCTCCGCGGCCTGCATCGCGATCGATACGCGGGTCCCGCCGATATCGGTCGAGCCCTCGACCAGCATCACCGTGCCGTCCGTATTGACCGAAAGGTTCACCGACGACTTAAAACCGATGTTGAACCAGTAGCCATTCGCGATGCCACGGCCGCGCAATTTGCCGTTTCCCCCATCGCGGACAAGCTCGCTCTGCCAGTGTGGCGACGCCTGGCTCGCCTCCAGTGTCTCGACGTTGCCGATCAGCGGGAAGATGGGGCCGTCTGCACGGCGCGAACCCTCCTTGGAGGCGTTCTTCAATCGGAACTCCACCACGTCCATGCCGATCTTCTCGCAGATTTCGTCCACCACCGACTCCGTCGCGAACGCGACATGCGTTGACCCTGGCGCCCTGTAAGCGGCCGTTTTCGGCTTGTTCACGATGATGTCATAGCCGTCGATACGAGTGTTTGCGATGTCGTAGCAGGAGAACACACACATCGCCGCGGCGCCCACCGGAGAGCCGGGGAAGCCACCGGCATCGAAACGGATGTCGGACTCGGCCGCGGTGATGATGCCTTCATCGTTGACGCCCATCTTCACGTTCACCCAGCCGCCCGGCGTCGGGCCGGTGGCATCGAACACATCAGTTCGGTCCATCAGGATGCGGACGGGCTTGCCGCCCGACTTCTTCGAAAGGATCGCTGCGAGCGGCTCGAGATAGATCGGAATCTTGCCGCCAAAGCCGCCCCCGATCTCCAGCGGGACGACGTTGATCCTGGATTCGTCGATCTGGAGAACTCCGGCAATCTGCGTTCGCGTCGAGAACGATCCCTGCGTGCTGACCCAGACCTTGATCCGGCCTTCCTCATTCCATACCGCAGTGGCATTCTGCGGCTCGATGTACCCCTGGTGGACCATCGCCAGATCGTAACGATGCTCAACGATCGTCGTGGCTTCCGAAAAACCCTTCTCCAGATCGCCGAACTCATGCCTGAAATGGCTGGCCATATTCGTGTTCTTGACCTCTTCGCCAAGATCGTCCCCAACCATCTCTTCACAGATGATCGGCGCCCCATCGGCCAGAGCCTCATCTACGGTGATCGCAGACGGCAGGACTTCGTACTCCACCTTGATCGCTCGGACTGCCTCTCGTGCGATGTTCGTTGAAGTCGCGGCCACCGCCGCTACCGGATGTCCTTTGAAGTTAACTTTTCCGCTCGCAATTATGTGATTACTCGCGTACTTGAGGTTGATCTCCCCTTCCCCAAGATCGACGATCTTGTCGCCTGCCTCCGGCATGTCCGCCGACGTCATGACGGCGATCACACCATCCATCGCCTCGGCGCCGGACGTGTCGACGCTCTTGATCCGGGCATGGGCATGCGGGCTTCTCAGCACGTCGCCATACAGCATTCCGGGAAGCTTTATGTCCGCGCCGTAGACTGCGCGTCCCGTTACCTTGTCCAGGCCATCGTGCCGGATTGGCCGGGTTCCGATGACTTTGTATTCCTGAGTCGAAACCACTGTCGATCTCCTTATCCGAATCCGAAATTAGTCAGGAGCCGTTCGGTCTTGAAGCTAAGCCTGAACCTTCTGAACTGCCTTGATGATCTTGTCGTATCCCGTGCAACGGCACAAGTTGCCGGCCAGCCAGTAGCGAATTCGATGCTCGTCCGCTTCCGGCTCGCGCTCCAGCAACGCCTTCGCCGAAACCAGGAAGCCCGGCGTGCAGATGCCGCACTGAAGTGCCGCCTCTTCCAGGAACGCCTGCTGCAGCGGATGCAGGCCATCAGGCCCGGCCATTCCCTCAATCGTCTCCACGGTCTTGCCCTCGATCTCTGCGCCAAGCACGCAGCACGAATCGACGATGCGCCCGTCGAGCACAACGGTGCAGGCGCCGCAGTTGCCATCGTTGCAGCCTTCCTTCGTCCCCGTGAGATTTAGCACGTCCCGGAGCGTCTCAAGAAGGCTCATGAACGGATCCACCAGGAACTCCTGAGGCAGCCCGTTAATTGTTGTCTTTACGTGAATCTTGTCGACCAACTTATCCCGCCTTCGCGCGCTCGGCCGCCTTGGCCAGCGTTCGCCGTGTAAGCACGCCTGAGAGGTGCCGTCGCTGTTCTATCGTGCCGCGCATATCGCTGATCGGGCTCACCGCGTCGTATGCGATTTTGCCCGCGGCCTCGAAGTTCTCCGCCGTCGGCGTCTTCCCCTCCAGCAAATCGCCGATCGCACCCACCGTCACAGGCGTAGGACCGACCGCGGCCAGGGACACCTTCGCCTCTGAGATGTTTCCGCTGCCGTCGAGAGTCAGCGAGCTCGCCGCTCCCGCCACCGCGATGTCCATCTCATTCCTGGGAATGAACCGCTCGTAAGCGGCGCCAAAACTGCTCGATGGCGCCGGGAACGTGATGTCCAGCACCCACTCGCCGTCTTCCAGCACGTTCCGGCCGGGACCGGTACAGAAATCCTCTACAGCCACCGTCCGACTGCCGCTTGAACTGACAATGTTTACCTGGCCGCCATGAACGATCATGGGGCCGATGGTATCCCCGCTCGGAGTGGAGTTGCAAAGGTTCCCGGCCATGCTTGCGCGGGATTGGATCTGGATGCCGCCAATCAGTTCGGCGGCGTCCATCAGACCCGGAAATGCCGCGCTGATCGCCTCATTTTCGTAGACGGTTGCGCAGGATACGGCGGAACCCATTTTCAGGCTTCCGTTCAGATCCAGAACGTTGGCTTCCGGCACTCCCTTGATGTCGACTACGACATCAAGTTCGAACCGCCCGCCACGGAGCTGGACGAGAAGGTCTGTGCCGCCCACGAGAGGCCGAGCACGCTTGCCGTGCTCGGCCAGGACGGAATTTACTTGGTCGACGCTCGTCGCGGCGACATAATCAAAAGGATGCAAAGAAAGGGCTCCTTTCCAGTTCGAGCCAGTTCGGTCCAGTTGGACCCGATTCGCCTGATTGACGTCTGATATCGCCCCTGAGAAGCCAGCGCCGGGCAGACACATACCCCCCGGTCCGACGCCAACCCACCTTCACCAAAACATTTCGCGCGTGCGCTTGTTCTAGAAGAAGCTGAAGAAGCTTACGAGGCCCGCACATTATGCAGCCGCCTATAGGCCGAATCAACCTGCGACTGCCTCGAACGGCTCCACCGAGCGGTGGATGGCCGCCATCACGCTAGTCCGTCCGGGAAGAATTCGACTCCATCAGCGCCGCCGGATCGCACCCAATCCACTCGATGTCCACACGCTTCGGGAATCGCTTAGCCATCACCGCCATCGCCTGCTCACTATCGTCAATCAGCACGAAGCGCCGGCCCAGCTCAATACACACCTCACCCGTCGTCCCGCTCCCCGCGAAAAAGTCCAGCACCGTGTCCCCCGGCCGCGACGACGCCGCCACGATTCTCTTGAGGATGCCGACGGGCTTCTGCGTCGGATAGCCGGTCCTCTCCTTCCCGGAGGTCGGCACGATCGTGTGCCACCAGGTGTCGGTAGGCAACTTGCCTCTCGCAGCCTTTTCTTTGGTGACGAGGCCCGGTGCCATGTACGGGATTCTCTCCACCGCCTCTCGATCGAAAACGTGCGCTCCTGGACTCCTCGTATAGACAAGAATATTGTCGTGCTTCGGCGGCCAGCGATCTCGCGGCCGCCCACCGTAGTCGTATGCCCAGATGATCTCGTTGAGAAAACAGTCCCGGCCGAATATCGAATCCATCAGCACTTTGCAGTAATGGACCTCCCGGTAATCGAGATGCACGTAGATACTGCCGGTCTCAGCCAGCAGCCGCCTGGCCTCTTCCAGCCGGGGCTCCAGAAACCCGAGATAGTCGTCGAATAGATCGCTGAACTTCTGCGTGCCAAGCTCTATCGTCTCGTATCGGCGACCCTTGAAGCCGACGCGGTCGCCCGAGTCCGACCGGACCGTTCGCACCCGCTTCATCTCCTGCGTCTTGCCCGTATTAAACGGCGGGTCAACATAGATCAGGTGAACCGAGCCCGCCTCCATCCGCTTCAAGAGAGGCAGATTATCGCCGAAGTAGATCTGATTCCTCATCATCGACCCCCAGCATCGCACGCAAAACCGGAAGCTGAGGCCGTGACCGGAGAATAAACAGGGCTTGTACATACCCACCGCCCCGTCTAACCTGCGCCAGCAACCCGATCGCGCCCCCACAAGGCAGAAGAGGCCCCGAGTGACAAACAACGCCGTATTCATCGCCAAGCGCGTCGCAAACGCGTCCGTCGACGGCTGGCTCGCCGACCACGCAGTGGTGGTGAAAGACGGACTCATCGCCGATGTCACTCCCCGCGCCTCGCTCCCCGGCGACATCGCGGACACTCACGACGTCCACGACCTCGGTGACGTCTCACTGCTACCCGGTCTGATCGACGCCCATTCCCACATGCACTGCTCGGCCACCCTTGACGCCTACCACCTGACGACCACCGAATCACTCCAGACACTGGTCGCGCGATCAGCGAAGAACATACGCAACGTGCTGCTCAGCGGCACCACGACACTCCGGGACATCGGTAGCAAAAACGAAGTCGCCTTTCCCATTCGCGACGCCGTCAGATCAGGCGTCATCCCAGGACCCCGGCTTCTTCTCGCCGGAACGCCCATCACCACCACCGCAGGCCACTGCTGGTTCTTCGGCACCGAGGCAGACACCGAAGCCGAGGTCGTCAGAGCAGTACGCAACCAGAAAAAGCTGGGCGCGGAAATAATCAAAATCATGGCCACAGGCGGCATGTTCACGCCGAGCGCCAACCCGCGCACTCCGCAGTACCCGGCGTCAACCCTCCGCGCCGCCGTCGTAGAGGCCGAGCGGCTCGACATGCAGATCGTCGCCCACACCCTCGCCGCCCAGGGCGTCAAAAACTGCGTCGAAGCCGGCATCCACCACCTCATCCACGCCCGCTGGTACCCCGCAGACGTGACGCAGCCGCTCGATTTCGATCGCGACACGGTGAAACGCCTGATCGACAACGGACAGTGGGTAGACCCCACCTTCGGCCATCACCTTCTGGGAAAGGAAGCCGTCGCCGCCGGTCTCGCGCCGCCGCGCGTTCCACACCCACTGGTCGCCGCCTCACCGATCACCGAGGAAGACCACATCGCCCGCGCCCGGGAAATGCACGATATGGGCGTCCGCTTCACAACCGGCCTCGATATGGGCATGGCCCATGCAGACTTCGCCCGCTCAGCCTCCAACTCCCGCGCATTTGTGAAACACCTGGGATTCTCCGAGTGGGAGGCCATCGCCGCCGCCACAAAAGACACGGCAGCAGCGCTCCGGCTCGACTCACAGATCGGCACACTGGAGCCCGGCAAAGTAGCCGACCTGGTCTCCATGGCAGGCGACCCCGCCGGCGACATCGAAAATCTCGAAAGATCAGTAGACGTAATCCAGGCCGGCACGCCGGTGAAGCTGAACGGCGCCGCCCTGGTCTAGACGCAATCTGTCAACCTGTGGTCCGCCGAAAGTCCTCAACCGCCGCGCCATCTCGCGGTCTCAAACCCGCTGGACCCGGCACTCCAATACGCCCCGTCGCACGCCCACAGCCGCGCCCCGCCTCCCGTTTGCGCTCACCCACCCGATCTGGTCTACTGCCGGCCGGAGGAGACGCCGTGCTGTCACTGCGCTATCTGTTGCCCGGACTCTTGTTGCTCCTGATCGCCTGCGGAAGCGAGAACGCACCCGCGGCCGGACCGGCTGCTGCGTCGCCAGAGCCACAGTCAACTCCGGAGCCAACTCCAACGCCCTTCAAGCTTGATTTCACGGGAGGCCGCCTCGGTTTCGTGTCGCCGGACCAGCTCGGCGCCGAACTAGACTTTCCACAAGAGCTAATTTCATCCGCCCCTCAACTCGAACCCGATCAAGCCGCTTCTATCGCCAGGGAATTCCTGAACAACACCCGGGTACTGATCGGAGACGACGTTCTGCTAGACCTCTGCGAGGATGGCAGCGGAATCACTCAACTCTTTTCGGGCGTGCGAGCATTCGTAAACCAGCCGTTCTCGTGGGTCGTTGCCGCGAATACTGCCGGGGAGTGGAACCAACCGAGCGTAACCATAGAGTTCGACGATCCAGCCCTCGATCTCCCGGGCTTTAAGTTGGAACTCATGCTTCAGGCCCCGGACGAAGGATCAATGCCATCATGGTTCCCGAGCGGTGCGGGAGACTACACGCAGGTGTTCGACAACCCGAGCTGCGACCAGTAGCCCGCTAAGAACTGATCCGCCTGAATCCCTCCCGTTGCGGCGGTACGCATCATCCTCTGGTTCACTGCGCAAGAACACGCAATTGACTCGCTTCCAACGGCTACCAGAAGAGCCAACGGCTCCCGCCGCCGCCACAACCCCGCCGGCGACATCGAAAATCTCGAAAGATCAGTAGACGTAATCCAGGCCGACACACCAGTCAAGCTGAACGGCGCCGCGCTGATCTGAGGCGATAACCGGCCAGGCGCTCCCTGACTCGTCATCCAGAGCGCAGTACTGAACAAAGTGAAGGACCGAGTCGAGGGATCTCAGCCTTCGGGGGCAATTCGCGTCCTCAACAGCCGCAGACCTACCAGTCCCCCGGTAGCCGAGGGGCTTGCCCCTCACGCGGCTGGCACGCCTCCACCGTCGCGGGCGGGGCAAGCCCCGCGCCTACCAGATCCCCATATAGTCCAGAGACATCTGGCGCGACGAGAGCGGCCCCGTGGCCGCTCTCGCATCAGAATATCTGTACGGTCTTTAGTGACCGCCGCAGGCGCACCCGCCGCCACCGCCGCCATGGCCATGGCCGCCTCCGGCCTCCGGACCGCCTCCGGCCTCCGGACCGCCGCCGCCGCATCCGCACCCGCCACCGCCGGCGCCACAGCCGCAGCCGCCGGACTGCATGTTCGGGTTGGAAATCACGAAGCCGCTGCGCTGGAAACCGTCAACGTAGTCGATGTTGGTGCCTTCGATCAGCGGTGCGCTTTCGGCGTCGATCAGGACGCGAACTCCGCCCGCGTCGACTATCGTGTCATCGTCATCGGCTGAGTCTTCCAGACCAAGAATGTACTGCGCGCCACCGTGCCCGCCGGGGGCCAGAGTGATTCGCAAAAAGGCATCGGGCGTGCCCTGCTCTTCGAGGATCTCCTTCAGCTTGCCGGTAGCGGCTTCGCTCACGGTGAGGAGCGTGGAGCTTTCGGTGGTCATGCATGACTCCTGGAATTCAATAGACCGGACTGGCGGCCCGTTAGCTGCAAACTAGCTAATCAATAAATTGGCGTGCCTGACGATTTTACCGCTTAATGGGATAAAAATCTCAGCCGGCCCGATCTGCTCCTTACGGAATTCGTACGATTCGCCCCTGACAAACAGTACTCCGTGCCGGTATAGTGAACGTCGCCCTATTGGCCACAACGGTTTCTGCCATTGTTTCCTGCGGGGGAAAACAGTTCACAAGGCGTCCAATACACGGCTCGAGAGGTTTCATGGACAAGCTTGATCGTCAAATAATTCACATACTTGAGGAAAATGGCCGAGCATCAAACGCCCGGATTGCCCGCAGCGTCGGCGTAAGCGAGGGCACCGTCAGGCGACGGCTCAACCGTCTCGTAGGAGACGAGATAATCCGTGTCGTCGCACTCCCTGACCCGCGTGCCCTTGGTTACGAGTCAGAAGCGCTGATCGGCGTTCAGGTCGATCCCGATAAGATCGATGAATGCGCTGATAGCCTCGCAGATCTTACCGCCACCCGATGGGTCGCCGTCACTACCGGCTCGTTCGACATGTTCGTCTGGGTGGTCATGCGCGACCCCGAAGCCCTCGGCAAATTTCTCCGTGAAGACGTCGGCCGAATTCCCGGTGTTCGCAAGACGGAAACGTTCGTCAACCTCGCCATCCGCAAGCGCGACTACGGCCTGCCTGTATAACCTTGCCCCGTCCGGGGAACCTGCCCCGATTAACAACGCTCGAGATCGATCTACCGGTTGATAAACACGGTCGCGCCACGCGGCTGACCAGGAGATAAGAAGATGCTGCCGACAATTGCCTCAACGCCCCGCCAAATTTCCGGTGAGTGGCGCAAGTGGCTCCTTCTAGAAGACGAAAGTGAATCCCTGCTCGATGCCCTCGCGCCGAGCCTGAATCTCGTTCAGAAACTGGCTATCGCCATCGCCTTCATCGCCATAGTCGCACTGCTCGCACGGGCAACATTCTTTCTCCCCGACAACCCCGTGCCGATCACCTTTCAGACATTCGGCATCCTCATGATGGGCGGCGTGCTGGGATGGCGCTGGGGCATCCTCAGCGGAGTCGGCTACTACCTGGTTGGCATGGCCGGCCTGCCGGTCTTCAAAGACGGTGCCAACGGCTGGGACTACGTCACCGAAGGAGTCACGGGCGGTTACCTGCTCGGTTTTATCCTGGCGACCGCAACGGTCGGGTTCCTCTCCCAGCACGGCTGGAACAGAGGCAGGACTCTCTGGCCAATGCTCCTCGGCGGCCTGCTTCTCTACGGCCCCGCCCTGATATGGCTGTCCGTCTTCGACTTCACATGGCCGGCCGACGGCGAACTCTTCTCCGCCGGCATGTACGTGTTCATTCCCGGTGACCTGGTGAAGCTGATGATGGCGGCTCTGGTTGTCGGCGCAGGCTGGAAATACGTCGACTACAGGCGGGGCGGCCCGCGTGTATAGAGACAGGATGTGCGGCGACCTGCGGGCGGAAGATGCCGGCAAGACCGCCACCCTGGCCGGCTGGGTAAACCGCCGCCGCGACCACGGCTCGCTCATCTTCATCGACCTGCGCGACCGCTCCGGCATCACCCAGGTCGTCTTCAACCCGCAACTCAACGAAGCCGCCCACGCCGCGGCAGAAGACCTGCGCGCGGAATGGGTCATACAGATCTCGGGCGAGGTCGTGAAACGCCGGGAGGGCGCCGAAAATCCCGAACTGCCCACCGGCGACATCGAACTCGTCGCCACCTCGCTGACCGTGCTCAACCCGTCCCTGACTCCCCCATTCGAGGTCCGCGACGACATCGACGTCGACTACGCCACCCGTCTCGAGTACCGCTATCTGGACCTGCGCCGGCCCCGCATGTACAGCCGCCTCGCCCTTCGCCACAAAGTCGTGAAGCTGATGAGGGACTATCTCGACGAAAAGGGTTTCCTGGAGATCGAGACGCCGATCCTCACCAGGAGCACGCCGGAGGGCGCCCGCGACTACCTCGTCCCCAGCCGCATCCATCCCGGCCAGTTCTACGCGCTGCCGCAGTCCCCGCAGCAGCTGAAGCAGCTTCTCATGGTCTCCGGGGTCGATCGCTACTTCCAGATTGCCCGCTGTTTCCGGGACGAAGATCTGAGGGCCGATCGCCAGCCCGAGCACACCCAGCTCGACCTCGAAATGAGCTTCGTCGAACAGGAAGACGTGCTCAATCTCATCGAGGACCTCTACATCTATGTCACAGAGCGCGCCCTCCCGGACGTCGAGATCGAAAAGCCGTTCCCGCGTCTCACATACGCAGAGGCATTGGAACGCTTCGCCACGGACAAGCCAGACCTCCGCTTCGGCCTGGAGATGGCGACCCTGACCGAAATAGTTCGCGATTCCGGATTCGGCGTCTTCAAGACCGTCGCAGACTCCGGCGGCGTCATCCGCGGCTTCTCCGCCCCCGGCTGCGCCGGCTACGCCCGCAAAGAAGTGGACGAAATCACCAGCATCGTCACGAGCGCTGGCGCACACGGCCTCATCACGATCGCCATCTCAAAGGATGCGTCGTCCATCCGCAACATCTCCCCTGAGAACGTCCGCTCCGTCATCAAATCGCACGTCGAGCTGGACACCGTTAGAAAAATCTGCACGGCCACCGGCGCGGCCCCCGGCGACATGGTGATGATGATCGCCGGTCCGGAAGGCGTCGTGAACACCGCCCTCTCCATCCTGCGCAACCACCTGGGCCGCCGCCTCGACCTGATAGACACCAACCAGGTCTCATACCTCTTCGTCGTCGACTTCCCGCTCTTCGAGTGGGACGAGGACGAATCGAAGTGGGCCGCCATGCACCACGTATTCTCATCGCCGCGCCCCGGCGACGAAGAGAAGATCGATTCAGACCCCGGAGCCGTCATCGGCCAGCTATACGACCTCGTCTGCAACGGCATCGAGCTTGGCAGCGGCAGCATTCGCATCACCAACCGTCAACTTCAGGAGCGCGTCTTCGAGCTGATCGGCCACTCCCGCGCAGACGTCGCCGAACGCTTCGGCCACCTGCTCAGGGCGTTCGAGTACGGCGCCCCGCCACACGGCGGAGCGGGACTCGGCGTCGATAGGCTGATGATGGCGCTTACCGGCGATGACGGCATCGGTGATGTCATCGCCTTCCCTAAAACCCAGCAGGCCGTCGACCCCCTCTTCGACGCCCCCGCCCCGGTCGAGCCGGACCAGCTGGAAGAGCTTCACATCGCGATCGTCCAGCGGCCGTCAGAATAAGGCCTGATTCCCTCGTGGGATCAACGTAGCCGCATGCTATACTCGAAGTAGTCCCGAATTAGCCCGATTCCATGCATTCGCGCGTGCCACCGGAGATCTGTGTGAAGGTATCCCAAGACGATATCGTCGACCGACAGGCAGTCCTGAATATCGAGGTCGATACCGAGTCGCTGGAGAAGCACCTGGACCAGGCCTTCCGCAGACTCGTGGACAAGGTCGTCGTCCCCGGTTTTAGAAAAGGTAAAGCCCCCAGAATAATTTTCGAGCGAGCGTACGGCAGAGACCGGCTGGTCGATGACGCTCTGGAAACCATGGTTCCGGAAGTGGTCGATAAGGCGATCGAAGAAACCAAATTGGAGAAGGGCGGCACACCCAGGATCGAAGTTCTCGAACGCGATCCCGAGCCGAAAATCAAAGCCACCGTGCCGCTGGTGCCCCTCGTCGAGCTTGGCGAATACAGGTCCATCTCATTCGATGAGCGGCCCGAAGAGGTCACCGACGAGCAGGTTGACGAGTCTTTGGAGCGGGTCCGGGAAGGCCAGGCCTCATGGGAGCCAAAGGAGTCGGCTGTAGAAGCCGATGACATGGCAGTGCTTCAATCTGTCGAGGGTAAGGCCGCCGGCAAAGAGATCTTCTCTTCCAGGGACGTCGAGTACGTCGTCTTCGCAGAAGCCACCTACCCGGTCCCGGGATTCTCCACCGAGATCATCGGCATGAAATCCGGCGATACGAAGCAGTTCTCGCTCATCCTGCCGGACGATTATCCCGATAAAGACGCGGCCGGCAAAACAGCCGAGTTCAAAGTCATCGTCTCCGAGGTCAAGCGGAAAATCCTGCCGGACCTGGATGACGAACTTGCCAATGCCGTAGGAGAGGGCTTCGATACCATCGAAGAGTTGAAGTCAAAGGTCAGGAAGGACCTCGAAAAGCAGTCCAGTGAATTCTTCAAGCGGCAAATCGAAGACAAAGCGGTAGATGCCGTCATCGAAATTTCCAGGGTAGAAATAGCCGCTCTGACGCTGGATCACGAGTCCGAACACGTACTCACAGAACAGCAGCAACAACTCTCCCGCTACAACGTGTCATTGCAGGATTACATGAGTGGGATAGGCAAATCCACCGATGATCTGGTCGCCGAAGCCCGCGAAACTGCAAAGGCTAGGCTCACCAGGGCCCTGATTGTTGAGGAACTGTCCACGGCAGAGTCGATTGAGGTCTCGGACGAGCAACTGAGGGAAGAGATCGACCGCTTGAAGCAGGCGGCCACGTCCCCCGCCGATCGCGCCTCCTACGAGACCGACAACGCCCGAGAGTCCATCTCGACGATGATTCGTCGCAGATCGGCACTCGAAAGACTTCTGGAGATCGTCACGCCGGATAAACCGAAGAAAGACCCGTCGAAGAGATCGGCCAAACCGGCGAAAGGCGCGAAGAAGTCCCGCACCGCCAGCAAGGCAAAATCGACAAAAGTAAAAAGTGCAAAAAAGAGTACCGCAAAGAAGTCGGGCGCCGGAGCTGCCGAATCCAGAGGGAAGACATCCGCGCGAAAGCCGGCGTCTTCAGCGGCAGCCAGAAAGTAACCCGCCTAACCTGACCGGTAAGAGAATGGACAGAGACAGAACAGTGTTCCAGCCTGAATTCATATCAGACATCCAGCCTCCCGAAAACATAATCCCCATGGTCGTAGAGACGGGCGCCCGAGGCGAACGCGCCTACGACATCTACTCGCTGCTGCTGCGAAACCGCATCGTCTTCCTCGGCACCCCGATCACCGATCAGGTAGCCAACGTGATCGTCGCCCAGATGCTCTACCTGGCACAGGAAGATCCGGACAAGGACATCAACCTGTACATCAACTCCCCCGGCGGCGGCGTCTACTCAGGGCTGGCGGTCTACGACACAATGATGTCGATGCCCTGCGGCATAGCGACGTACGCGCTCGGCTTCACCGCCTCTATGGCGACGATTCTCCTTACCGCCGGCACCAAAGGCAAACGCTTCGCCCTGCCCAACTCCACCATCCTGATTCACCAGCCGTCCGGCGGAGCGCAGGGCCAGGCCAGCGATATCGAAATCCACGCCCGCGAAACCCTCAGAGTCCAGGACCAGTTGCGGCGTATCCTCGCCGAGCGGACCGGCCAGACCTATGAGCGAATTGCCAGGGACACCGACCGCGATAACTTCCTGACCCCCGAACAGGCCGTAGAGTACGGGCTCGTGGACGAGATATTCGCTCCCGAAGCCTCAGAAGAAAAAGAAGAGTCCAAGAAGTAATTACCCGATACCCTGTAAGAGAGTCAGCTTTCGGGTGAGGCGGGAACTCCTGAAGCAACCCGCCAGGTCAAGCAGAACAGGCGCCAGAAACATAAACAGAGCCAGGGCCAGAGGCCAGTAAGAACGAATATGACCAGTAAGTCCGGCGACGGCGGAGACAAGGTAAAAGGCAAGGGTCGTGGCGGCGGCAGCGCCGCAACCGACCGATATTCATGCTCATTCTGCTCTAAGCCGCAACGGTCCGTTCAAAGACTGATCGCAGGGCCCGGGAAGGGCGTCTTCATCTGCGACGAATGCGTCGTCAGGTGCCACCACATCGTCACGGACGACCGCACCGAGGCGATGCCGACGGACCGCCCCAGGACGCCCAGGGAAATCTTCGAGCGCCTGAACGAATACGTCATCGGCCAGGAGCGCGCAAAGCGCGTGGTCAGCGTCGGCGTTTACAACCACTACAAGCGGATATGGCGGCCCGCTGAAGACCCGGACGTTGAACTTCAGAAGACCAACGTCTTGCTCGTCGGCCCAACCGGCTGCGGCAAAACCTACCTGGCACAGACAATGGCGAAGATCCTCGACGTACCCTTCGCCATCACAGACGCAACCTCGCTCACCGAGGCGGGATACGTCGGTGAAGATGTCGAGAACATCCTCCTCCGCCTGATCCAGGCCGCGGACTTCGATATCTCGCGCGCCGAACAGGGAATCATCTACATCGACGAGATAGACAAGATCGCCCGCAAGACCGCCAATCCCTCCATCACACGGGACGTGTCCGGAGAGGGCGTTCAGCAGGCCTTGCTGAAAATCCTGGAAGGCTGCGTCGCCTCCGTCCCGCCCCAGGGCGGCCGGAAGCATCCGCACCAGGAGTTCCTGCAGATCGATACGACTAACATCCTCTTCATCCTCGGTGGCGCGTTCGAAGATATCGATGGCGTCATCGAGCGCCGGCTGAGCAGCGACCGCTCGAGCTTCGGCTTCGGGTCGCGAAGCCTCCGGTCCGTCGCAGGCGACGAAATCGAAGACATGATGGCCCACGTCACGCCGGCAGACCTCCTGGAATACGGTTTCATTCCGGAGTTCATAGGCAGAATTCCGCTGATCGTCGGCCTCGGTGATCTCACCGAAGAAGAACTGATCCGAGTCCTCACCGAACCGCGCAACGCCCTCATCCGGCAGTACCAGGCCCTCCTGAAGATGGATCAGGTAGAGCTGGAGTTCACCGAAGACGCGCTCATCGAAACCGCCGTGGAGGCAAAAAGCCGCGGCACCGGAGCCAGAGGCCTGCGGGCAATCGTCGAAGAGACGCTTCTGGACGTAATGTATGAACTCCCGTCCATGGATGGCGTAAAGAAGTGCGTCATTGACGGCGAGACGGTAAAAGAACGCGCCCCCGTGATACTGCTCGACAGTAACGGCAAGAAGATCCCACACATCGCCGCCGACACAGAGCCAGAGGAAGAGTCCCCGGCCGCCTGATCGGGCCGCGAACCGCCGCTCCTCCCGCTATACAGACCCTTCAGCGGACGTAACCGATGCCTCCGCGCTAACGGTCAAGTCCAGCGGCCCGCCGCCCCCTCACCATCGTCTTTCCGGCGCAGGCCGGAATCCAGCCCGTCTTGTCGCAGGTCCGCTTCGGGCGGATTAACAACGTCCCCGTGCACTAAGCCTGACGGCCGCCTGATCCCCCGCTACACAGACGCTTTGGCGGACGTAATCGAGGCCTCTACGATGGCGGACAAGTCCAGCGGCCCGCCGGGCGGCGCATGCGGCGGATCAAGCCTGCCCGCCGCAATCGCCTTGAGAGTCTCAATCAACAACGGCCGCTCCCGCACAACGCTCAACTCCCGTATCGCCTTGAACAACTGGAAATTCTCGCCCTCGCGCTGCTTCAACTCCTCTATCGGCTGACCACGGGCGCGGAACCACATCCAGTCCAGCTCGTCGCCCACAATCGGAAATTTCGTGTAGCTCAGCACCGGCCCCAGATCCACGTCCGGCGTCGCCACATGCATCATTGCGCCCGTCTCCGTCGCACCCATCTCAATCAACTTCCAGATCACGTCCTGCCACATCCCGGCAGGCTGGCCGGGCAGCGCAGGGTGCTCATTGATCATCGGATAGCGCTGGCAGATAAGCGGCGCAATCAGCATGTAACCGGCCGACACCGTAATCTTCGGGTCGTACCCGGCCAGCTTCGTGATGACGGCCTCGTCAAATGGCTCGCGCAGCCGCTCCCACGCCAGATCGCCGCGCTCGCGACGGAACTTGTACGACGACAGCGTGACCACCGGGATGCCCTTTTTCTCTGCAAATCCCAGGAACTTGTCAGTCGCCGCACGCTGCCCGGGATCACGATTGCAGAAGAGGAACTCGATCTTCGCGTCCAATTCGCCGGATTCGATAGCCCGTACCGTTTCGCGAAGCATCCCCATCGAACCCTCTCCTCCACCCGAGGAGAACCAGCCGATCGTCAGCGTGGCCCTCTTCGGGGAAGGCTGATCCGCCGAGCCCGGCGCCGCAGGCCGCGCAGGCTGCTCGGCCCCCGCGCGCCTCACCCGGCGCGCTGGCCTACGAGGCGGCGGCC
>JADFHP010000181.1 GCA_022567135.1 Chloroflexota bacterium | reverse complement strand
CCGAGCATCTCGGCCTTGTCGTCGAACCAGTTGACCTGCGACCACGGCTCCTGGCCGGCGATTGCGGCGCGGCGTTCGGTATCCGGCTCGTACACCCCGGCGAACTCGACCTCGGGATTCTCCAGCATGACCTGTAACACCGCGCCGGCGTGGCCATGCCTGGTGCCGTACTGGGCCATCTTCAGTCGTGGTTTCGTGGTCACCTGCGTTTCCTTCCGTCCTGACGCGAAGAAAGAGGGAATGATACGCCCGCGGAATTATCGTCAGGAAAACGGCGGGTGCGGCTGCTGGTCGATGAGAGGGTGGCGTGTCACGACAAAAGAGAGGCGGGCCGCTAAGCCCGCCCCTCCAATATCGGATATCGCGAGACCTAAGCCTCGACTTCTTCTTTCGGCGCGTACTGGGCGATCACCTTCTCGGCCTCCATTCGAGGCATGATGGCATACTCGTCCAAGATCGCAGAGAATACCGCCTGCGCCTGTGTGATCGAGCGGAGGTCCGTGGCGTAGCGCTGCATCGAGGCCAACGGCACCGCGGCCTCAATCTCCGTATTGCCGTCGCCAAGTGGCGTCATGCCGATGATCTGCGCCCGTCTGCCGTTGAGATCGCTCATGACGTCACCGGCTGTATTGTCAGGCGTCATCACTTTGACCCGCATGATCGGCTCGAGCAGAACCGGCCGAGCGTCGCCCACACCCAGCCGGAGCGCGAATGAGGCGGCGATTTCGAATGCCATGCCTGAGGAGTCCACCGAGTGAGAGCTGCCGTCCAGCAGCGTCACACCGACATCGACGACCGGGAAGCCTGCCAGCACGCCGCCTGCCATCGCCGCTTTGACGCCCTTTTCGACCGACGGAATGTACTCCTTGGGAACGTTTCCGCCGACCACTTTGCTCGCGAAATTAAAGCCGTCGCCGCGCTTGCGCGGCGATAGTTCTACGACCACGTGGCCGTACTGGCCGTGGCCGCCGGACTGCTTCTTGTGCCTGTATTCGGACCTGGCGGTCGCGGATATCGTTTCGCGGTACGCGATCTTCGGGAGGTCCGTGTCCAGGCCCACGCCGAATTTACGCTCGATCCTCGCCACGGCGGTTTCGACATGCACATCGCCGAGGCCCCTGATGACGGTCTGGCTGGTCTCGGGATCGCGGTGAACGACCAGGCTGGGGTCTTCCTCCGCAATCCGATTCAACGCTTCCGCCATCTTGTCAAGATCGGCCTGAGTCTTTGGCGTCACCGCCAAACCGTAGACAGGCTCCGGGAACTCGATCCTTGGCAGGGAGATCGGATCGGCTTTGTCGGTCAACGTGTCACCGGTCAGCGTCTCACTCAACTTCGGCACGACGCCGATATCGCCGTTGACGATCTCGGTTGCGTTCTCCTGCTCCTTGCCCTTCGGGTAGTAGATCTGGCCAACTCTCTCGTTCTCTCCCCGAGCGTCATTCCAGACCTGGCCGTCGCCCGTCATCGGTTTGCCGTATACCCGGAAGTAGGAGATCTTGCCGACGAACGGGTCGGCGCTGGTTTTGAAGACGAAGTTCGCGCTGGCGCCCGACGGGACCTCTGGCAACTCCCGCGAGGTCTTGTCTTCCGGTGAGGGCAGATATGCGCATATTGCGTCGAGAATGCCGCCTGTACCCACCTCGGCCGACGCCGATGCAGCGACGACGGGGATGATCTCGCCACTCGCGATTCCGGCCCTGAGGCCCGCGGTCAGATCGTCCTGGCTGAGCGTCAGCTCCTCCAGGTATTTTCCCGCCAGTTCGTCATCGGATTCGGCGACCGCTTCGATCAGCCGCTCCCGAAGGTCCGCATAGTCGCTTTCCTCGGCATCCGGCGAGACGAGGTCGATTACGTCCGTAAAAGCCCCTTCATCGCCGTTGGGAGCGTTCACAGCAACGCACTCGCGGCCCCAACTCTCTGCAAGCATTTCCAGGGAGGAGCGGAAATCCGTGTGCTCACGGTCCAGTTTGTTGACCACGATCATCCGCGGCAGCCCGCGCTTTTTGCATTCGGCCCAGGCCTGTGCAGCACCCACTTCAATGCCCGCAACGGCGGAAATCACGATGATCCCGGTATCTGCGACCTGGAGAGCGGAAAGCATATCGCCCTTGAAGTCTGCGTATCCGGGCGTGTCCAGCACGTTCACCTTGTGGTCGTTCCACGGACACGGAAGAACCGACGTCTGGATGCTTGCGCCGCGGGACTGCTCTTCGGGCTCGAAGTCAGAGTTGCTCGTCTGATCGTCGACCCGGCCCAGCCGGTTCACCACGCCAGCCTTGAAATAGAGGGCGTCCGCAAGCGAAGTCTTTCCTGCGCCCTGGTGGGCCAGAAGAGCGACGTTCCGCAACTGCGCGGTTGTGTACGTAGCCATCCACATCCTCCAAAATGGTCATATCAGGGACAAGGCGGATTTCCCCACCCCGGGAAAGTGCGGGCATTGTAGCAGTACGAATGAGCGAAAACGGGAGTTGCGCGCAAGGCGCACAGGCACCGGCGATTAAGAGCATCCGGCAAGGACGAAAGAACATGACCACACCGGTTCGGCTGGCAGTAATCGGAGCACACAGGGGCGGCGGTTTTGATGCCGCGCTCGAGGCGTTCAGGGACAGGGTCTCGCTGACGGCGGTGTGCGATCTGGATGGCCGCCTGCTAGCGAAGTGGGAGTCCGAGCGGCCGGGGATCAAGACTTACGATGACTACTCGCATGTGCTCGACGACCCCGAGATTGACGCCGTGCTGCTCGCCACGCCGATGATGCTCCACGCCCGGCAGGCAATCGATGCGCTCGAATCCGGCAAGCACGTCCTGAGCGAGGTTATTGCGGCGACGACGCTGGACGAATGCTGGGACCTGGTGGAAGCTGTCGAGCGCACTGGCCTGACCTACATGATGGCCGAGAACTACTGCTACCGCCGCGAGACGATGATGGTGCTGAACATGGCCGAGCAGGGCCTCTTTGGCGACCTGACCTTTGCCGAGGGCGCGTATATTCACGACTGCCGCCACCTGCTGTTCAATGATGACGGGACCCGTACCTGGCGCGGAGTGGCGGCCGAGGGAATCCAGATCAGCCGCGCAAACGGCTACCCGACACATTCGCTGGGGCCCGCTGCCCGGTGGCTCGGGATCAACCGCGGCGATCGCCTCACTCGCACGACCACCTATGTGACGAAGTCGGCCAGCCGGCACGGGTACGCCGCCGCCCTTCTCGGAGCGGGTCATCCGGAAGCACAAGAAGAGGCATGGCACGACGCAACGGATTCGGCCTCAACGCTGATCGAGACCGAGCAAGGCCGCGTTATCAGCCTGCGAAAGGACTCGGCCAGCCCGCGCCCGCACAACATGACCCATTACGGCCTCCAGGGCAACGCAGGAGCATTCATATCGGCCCGTCATGATGGCGAAGACCCCCTCGTCTGGATCGAGGGCATGAGTCCCGGCTCGAACCTGCCCGGCAAACTGCGCGACCTCGGGCAGCAGCCGGAATGGCAGTCGCGCTGGGAACTTGCGCCGGAGTA
>JADFHP010000074.1 GCA_022567135.1 Chloroflexota bacterium | reverse complement strand
GACGTTGTCGCCGCTCCGTCTGCGCGCCATCGTGCCCCGATACCACTCCTGGAAGATGGACGAGGCGACGAACACCAGCACACTGAACGCAAACAGGGCCACCGGCCTCTCCAGCCCGCTCAGCGACAGCCCGACGAACGCGAGAACGGCAAGCGCCGCCGGCAACATTAACCAGCGTTTGAGCGAGGCGGTGCTGGCCCTGCGCCAGGGCAGCACAGGGCCTACTCCCATGAGGAACACCAGGCCCAGCAGCATCGGTCCGTTGATCTGGTTGAAATAGGGCGCCGACACGGTCACCGTCGTGTCCTGAGCGAACTCCGAAGCGAGAGGGAACAGGACACCCCACAGAGTGACAGCGACGATTCCCAGCAACAGGAAGTTGTTGAGGAGGAACGATGCCTCGCGAGATAGGAACGACTCCAGGGGCCGGTCGCTCTTCAGATCGTTATAGCGCCAGAAGAAGACGGCGAGGGCGAAGGCCATGCTGAAGAGCATGAAGCCCAGGAATAAGACTCCCAGCGTTGAGGCGCCGAACGAATGGACTGAGACGACCGGGCCACCGCGATTGATGAACATGCCGAACTGCGCAAGAACGAAGGCAACGCTGAGAAGGACGACGTTCCACATTCGGAACATGCCGCGGCGCTTCTGGACCATGACGGAGTGTATGAATGTGGTCAACACCAGAAATGGCATGAAGGCCACGTTCTCGATCGGATCCCATCCCCAGTATCCGCCCCAGCCGAGAATCGTATACGCCCACCAGGCGCCGATCAGTATTCCCGAGCCAAGAACCGCCCAGATGATGATTGCGGAGACGCGGGCCATATCCAACCACTCGTCCTTCGTCTTGCCGGCCAGCAGCGACCCGATGACGAACGCGAAGGGAATGCCGATCCCGACAAGCCCGGACATCTGCAGCGGCGGGTGGATGAACATGCCGGGGTGCCTGAGGAGGGGGTTGATGCCAAGGCCCTCCGTGGCGGCGAACCCGAGCGGATCAAAAGGGCTGGCGAAAAAGACGATCGTGAAAAAGAAAAACGCCAGAATCCCCGTGATGATCGCGATCGTATAGGGGAGGGCGTCGGCAAAGCGGGCCGGCGTCAGAAAGATAGCGATGCCGCCCATGGTGGCGAACGCAATCGCAATGAAGAGCAGCGACCCCTCATTGCCTGAGAAGAAGGCCACCCAGAGGAAGGCGGGGTTCATTACCGTGCTGCTGTGATCGTGAACGTACGCGATGGAGAAGTCGTTGGTCACGAACGCCGTTACCAGGGCGCCCGCTGCGGCAAAGCCAACGGGAATGATCAGGTAAGCGGCCCGACGGGCGCTTACGACGAGGTCCGGCACCCCCTTTCGTACGCCAAGCACCGAGCCGATTGTTGAGTACACGGCCAGCGCCAGCGCCAGCATCAGTGTTATCTGTCCAAGCTGTGCCATCGACTAAAGTTTCATACCGCTGCCGCCCTCATTTTCGGGCCGGGTCTGTGAAGATAATGTGTCATTTTCCAGGCCTGATTCAACCTCGGCCTCGGCTTCGATTTGAAGCATCTCCCGATCCACCGCTTCAAGGTACGGTGCGAGGGCCTCATCGGTCGCATCCATGGCTGCATTCCCACCGGCTATCGCGGGCACGGACCCTCGCCTGCTCATCTCCCTCAAGACCAGATAGAGCGCGCCAAGCGCCCCCGCCAGCCCGATCGGCGGCACTATCCAGATCAATAAGTTGAATCCACTGGCCGGCGGGGAGGCAAGCACGGACAGGCCGTAACGAGCCACGAAGAAGTCCTTAATCTCCTTCTCGTCCTCTCCATTGGCAAGTTTCTCCCGAACGATTTTGCGCATGTCCTTGGCGATCTGGACCTGAGCCTGATCGATCGTTTCGCCGGGGCAGATCGGGCAGATGAGTTGCCTGTCCAGAGCATTGCCGCGTTCCTCGACGGTACGTTCTTTTGAAGAACATGCCGTGGCCAACACAAACAACACGAAAAGCACGCCGACAACTATCAGCGGGGCGTGACGGCGTAAATTCCGCATGCCTGCTGCGGCTGCCATTCGCGATAGCTCCGTGACGCCTCAATCGCGCCTCTGAACGCCCGGTTGCCGCGCCCCGGGCTAGCGTAAGTAGAGCCGTGATCCTCTATTGTGAACCCAGGCCGGATTCCGTGTCGAATACGTAGTTGACGATGTCCCATCTATCCTCTTCGGAGAGGAGAAGCTCGAACCGCGGCATGACGTTGATACCGGACGACACAATGCCGAAAAGGACGTCCTTCTCGAGCCGCTCCCGGCTCTTAGTGAGATCGGGAGGTGCTCCGTATGCGACGCCGTCCCTCGTCAGATTCGGCGTCGTCAGGAAAGTGGCAACGGGGCCATCGCCCTTTCCCTTAACGCCATGGCACACCGAGCAGTTGACCGCGTACAGACGGCTTGCAACAGCCGGCACGTATGTGCGTTCCTGCGTCAACGACAGGGCCAGAGTCTCATCCGTGCCCAGGCCCACGAACACCTCGGCGCCGCGCACGGCGTCCAACCGCGGCGGCTCCTGGGACCGGAACGCCTGCGAATAGTGCATCTCCGTGAATATGTCGATCGGATACGCCCCACCCTTCGGGAAGCAGCCGGCTGCCGCGATTCCAAGCACGGCGATGGCCGCGATCAGCCATGCCGGCCTGATGCCGCCGCCGCCCCAGATGCGCCGGCTGCCCCCACGGCGGCGGCTGCCCCCACTGCGGCGGCTGCCGCTCAGGCGGCTGTTGCCGGTATCTGTGACGGACCTGGTCACGCGCGTATGATCTCCATGGCGCCGGCGCCTCGAAGGATGCCCTCGATCTCTTCCTCCCGGCCTGCTTCGACCGCCACCACGACGCCGATCAACCCTTCAGTGATGCGGGTGTCGTACGCGCTCGTGCTGAAGTTGGGCAGGCGCGATTCCAACAGGATGCCAACGACCGTCATGATCACCGCGAAGAGCATCGTCATCTCGTAGGTGATGATCAGCATCGCGGGGATGGCGAGAATGGGCTTGCCGCCCGTGACGATCGGCCACGCAAGCTGCGTTCCGGCGGTGAAGAGGATGGCGAGAGTGAAGCCGATCATCGCACCGAACAACGGAAACCTGAAGAGCCGGTGCTGGGGCACATGCTCGCCAAAGGCGCCCTCGGGATAGGGCGTCCCGGTCAGAACATCGAAGTCGTTCGGATCCATCCCGGCGCGGTGCAGGCCGTCCATGGCCCGCGCGCCGTCCTCCGGATCTTCGTACAGTCCCAGGATGCTAACTTTTGACATCGCCATCACTGACTACTCCTGCTCTCGCAATACGGCCGGAATCGTCGCCCTGCCGATCTTCATGTCCATGGTGAAGATCTGGCTTTCTTTACTCTCGAAAAGAGGTACCAGAGGGAAGAACCGCGCGAATAACAACATATTCATGCCGACGAACGCGAGCGACCAGGCCATCATCGCGAACTCAACCATGCTCGGACTGTATTCCCCGTATGTGTAAACGAATGGCGTCTTTCGGGAGAGGGCCGGAACGATGATCAGGAACCTCTCCAGCCACATTCCGATGTTCACCATGATGGATGTCCAGAACATCAGCGGAATTGAGTTCCGAACGCTCTTAAATAACCACATGGGCACGGGGATGAAGAAGGCGAGCATCATGAAACTGACGAAAAAGAATGACCACGGCCACTGGAAGGCCTGCACATCCCTGAAGGCCAGCTCGGAGCCCTCCAGCGTGTAGAGGCTGAAGAGAATCTCCACCAGCGTGAAGCCGAACCACGCGGTGCCCACGACGATCAGGAGCCTGGCCAGCGCGTCAAAATGCTCGGGCCGGATGAAGTTGTCCCACTTCCACAGCCAGCGCATGAGCGCCATCATCGTCACAACCGCAGAGACCCCGGAATGGATCGCGCCGATGACGAAGTACGGAGCGAAGATGGTTGAGTTCCAACCTTCCACGCCGGGCGTCACCGCAAAGTCCCAGGAAACGATGGAGTGGACGGACACGAAGATGGGCAGCATGAGGGCCGAGAGCAGGATCCCCGATACCGTCTGCAGCTTCCACTGCCGGGGATTGCCCCTCCAGCCCAGCGCCAGCATCGTGTAGAACGCGTGCCTCCAGCCCACCGTGCGGTCTCTCAGCACAGCAAGGTCCGGCAACAGGGCCACGTAGAGGAAGAGGGTGCTTCCGGTCAGGTACGTGCCAATGGCGACCGGGTCCCAGATCAGTGGCGACCTGATGTTTGGCCAGATGCCCCTGGCGTAGTCGTACGGGAGAATCCAGTAGATGATGCGCCACGGCCGGCCCGCGTGAATCAGCGGGAACGACAGCGCCGTCAGCAGTGAGAAGACGGTCAGAAGCTCCGCAGCCCGCGTCACCGGACGCCGCCATTCTGCCTGTGTCAGCCTGAGAATCGCCGAGATCATGATCCCGGCGTGGCTGATTCCGACCCAGAACACGAACGTGGTGATGTAAGCGCCCCAGAAAACCGGTCGGGACAGGCCCGTGACGCCCAGGCCGCGGTTCGTCTGGAAGCCGAACACCACCAGGCCCATGATGACGACGCTGGCCAGCCCGATTACTGCCCATTTCCACCATGCGGGTGTGTCGAGGGCTCCGTTGAGGAGCTCCCGGTTTACCGCGATCTCGTTTAGCTGTCTGCGTTGCTGCATATAGCGCTAAGTTGCCTGCGTATCTCCGCCGGACCTAGTCCGGCTTACCCACTATCAGAACGTTCCCGCGCATGAATTTCCCCGGTTTGCTTATGAGCCGAGACTGCTGGATCTCCCAGATAGAAAGAACCGGGAGAAATCGGGTTATCCCGATAAAGAGCAATGCCGCTCCGCTGAACATACCCAGGAACATGAAGATGTCCCACAGGTCGGGCCACACTGTGTTCGGCACGACCTGTAAGAAAGTGTCGTTGATGCCTTCGGTAGACCATGCGCCCACGGAGAGGCGGATCCGATCAAGAAGGGTGCCGAAGAGGATAAATACGGCGATCAATGCCGGGCCGTTAATGGTGACCCTGATGAAGTTCCACATTAACGTCCACATCGGAAGGATGAAGATAAATACCAGAGTGCCCAGGAACGCCCACAGGTAGGGGCCCTGGTCGAACAGCTCGATGATCTTCTCCGTCTGCGGCGTCCTGCTATACCAGAAGATGATGAAAGCGGAGAAGAAGAAGTAGAACCAGAAGAGCGATAGCGCCAACTCGAGCTTCGCCAGAGACCAGATCTGCTCAAGCCCAATATAGCGCTCGAGGTGTCCCCACCTGCGGATTGCCCACGAAGCAAGGATCACCGACGCCACGCCGGCCTGCAGCGATGTGAGCGCGTGGTACATCGGGAATATGGCGTCCTTGTAACCGGCTACCATCGCGTGGATGTAGTCGGAGGCAAAAAGGATGTGCGTGAAGATGAGGAAGAGGAAGTAGAAGGCGCTCAGCACTCCCATCCGCATCCGAATCGACTTCCACTGGCTGTTCGTGCCGATGAAGTTTGGGGCCAGCCGCCGCGCCCAGCGCTGCCGCCACCCGGTTTCGTTTTCTCTCATCGCTGCAAGGTCTGGAATCGAGCTTGCCCAGAGCAGTGCGAGGCCGATAAATATCAGGCCGAATATGGCGACCGTGTTCCAGAGATGCGGGGTATAGGGCGGCGACCCGAACCAGATCGAACGGCGCCAGACGCCGTCTTCCACCAGCGGCGGAAGGATGAAGATCAGCGGGATGGACATGATGGCCGTAAGGATGCCCACCACGGAGAACATCTGGGAGATGCGCATCACCGGGCGGACCCAGTTTGCCTTCGCCAGCACCGGGGCTATGGAGATCATCGGCGCGCCGCCCGCGGTCGTCAGCATGAACGAGACCATCGCAACGTAATAGCCCCACGCCGAACGATCGTTCAGACCCACGTCCATGATCTTCAGCACAAACCCAACGATGCCCAGTATCAGCAGAGCGCCAAGCACCAGCGAAATGCGCGCAAGGGTGTTGCCGGTGGCGGCCGCCGGTCGCGATACCAGATCCGTGGCCGCTTCCTGGAAGGTGGGCCGATCATCGTGGGTTGGTACGGCCCTGCTAGCCATGCACCGCTTCCGCCTTCTCTTCGACCCGGGCGAGGTAGATCACGTTCGGGTCGGTGCCTATCTTTTCGTCCAGCAGTTTGTAGGCGCGGCGGTCTTTTGACATCCGCGAAACTTTGCTGTCCGGGTCCTTCAAATTGCCGAATGTAAGCGCGTTCGTGGGGCATGCCTGTGTACAGGCCGTCTGGATCTCTCCATCTGCGACAAGCCTGTCGTCACGGCGTGCCACCCGCTCTGCGCGCCTGATCCGCTGTATGCAGAAACTGCACTTCTCCATGATGCCGCGTGAGCGAATCGTGACATCCGGGTTCAGCTGGTTCCGAAGGGCCTCCGGCCAGACCGGCTCCCAGTAGTTGAAGAACCGTACGTTGTAAGGGCAGCCGATCGCGCAGTACCTGGTGCCGACGCAGCGGTTGTAGACCTGGACGTTCAGGCCCTCGTTGTTGTGATACGTCGCGAAGACCGGGCAAACCGGCTCGCAGGGAGCGTTTCCACAGTGCTGGCACATGATAGGGATGAACCGGGCCTTAACGTCCGGGAACTCGCCTTCCCAGTACCGCTCGACCCGAATCCAGGAGTAGGTGCGCTGCTCCTTATACAGATTCTCCGTATTCAGCGGAACGTTATTCTCCGCCTGGCAGGCGATCACACACGCCTGGCAGCCGGTGCAGCGGTCGACATCGACCACCATGCCCCAGTTGTACGGACTATCCTGTTGAGTAACCATCTAGATCGATTCCCCCACTCGCCTACTTATCGTCTGGGTCCGCGTACGTGTCGTGGCGCTCTTCCGCCGCGTGGATGGCATCTTTTGCCGACTCGCCTGGCCTGACGACCGCAATCGGGAACTGCGGCTCCACCTCGAACGCATCGACCGAGCCCTCGGCCCTGGCGATCTCATGGTTCAGGCCGGTTCGGATTACCCGCACCTTGGTCGCGGCCCAGGCCAGCGCGCCGGTTACAGCGTCCTTCTTGTCGACAAGAATCGACAGCACGTTGGCGCCTCTGCCCTCTGCCCAGCGGCCCGAGTTCTCATGGCCCTGGCCGATGGGGATGCCGATAACGTCCGGCGGAACCGCAACGTGCGGGTACGCAAGCACTTCGATCTCGCCCGTGGTCGACTTGATGATCAGCTTGTCACCGCGGGAGATCTTGAGCCGTTTGGCCGTAGAACTGTTTATCTCCGCCCAGGTCGTCCATGCCGCGGACGTGATCGGGTCAGGAGTCGACTGTGCCCATGGCGCCGACGCGAACCGGCCGTCGAGCAGCGCTATCGACGAGAATGGCTGCAGATAGAAAACCTCGCCCTCGCCACCGGCGGCCTCCGCGAACTCGGGAGTCGAATGAGTGTTCGCAAGCGGAGGCGCGTCCTGAGGCCGGCTGGCGGCTTTGCCATCGCGGTCCCACCATCCGCCCCGCTGCAGCGCGCCGCGCATGAACAGGCCGGATGTGGGCGCAGTTATCGATGAGGCGCTTCGGTCAAGATCGAACAGGGCGCTTACCGCTTCTTCAACCAGGTCCTTCATGGAGGTCGCGCCAAGATCGCCACCGGCCACGCCAAGCAGCACGTCGCCGAAGGCGCGCGCATCTGACAGTACCCGCGAGCCATCTCGTGTTCTCGCCGGGCTGACGACGGGCTGCTGGACTCCCACGGTCTGGTAGCCGGGCGCCGGCTCAGGAATCTCTGTGCCCCACGACTCCAGGAACGACGCCTCCGGCAACACCAGGTCGGCCAGAGCCGAAGTGTCGTCGAGGACGTCGGTGAATGCCACTATGTTCGGGACGTTATCCAGCGCCTGCTGGACGTTCACCGAGCGCGGAAGCCCTCGCACGATGTCGGCCCGCCGCAGAATGACGGTGTTCACATTGCCTGCGCGCCACTCTGACAGCTCGCGCTCCCACTCGTCGAACGAGGCGCCGGCCGCGGAAGAGGGGACGCCGTCCCATGGTGAGTCTGGGTTAAGGAAGAGACCACCCTCCGTGCCCACGGACCCGATCAGGATATTCAAGGAATATATGGCGGCCAGGTTGAAGCTGCCGTTGGTGTGCGCCCCGGCCGAACCACCGCCAATCACCAACCCGGGCCCGTTCGCGGCAAGATCGAGCGCAAGGTCACGGATCGTGTCTTCAGATACACCTGTCCTGCCGGACACCGTGGCCAGGTCGAAAACAGCCAGCGTGCCGTCCGGCAGATTAGCCGTGTAGCGGGCAATGTTGCCGTCGGAGACAAGGCCGTCGCCAACAATCACGTTGGCGATGGCCATCGCCATCTCGCCTTCCATTCCGGGGCGGATGGGAATCCACTTATCGGCCGCGGCAGCCGTGATCGACATGCGCGATTCGATCTGGTAGAGCTTGCCGCGGTTCGCCCGGTTCTCACCCTGTCTGAACTCACCATATTTCACGGAGAAGTTGGTGGGGGATATCCACGTGCCGAGGAAGTCGGCCCCGAAGCTGACCAGCGTCTGGGTATTGGCGATATCGAATTCCGGCAGCCGGTCCGTGCCAAACACGGTCTTCATGGCGCCATGAAGCACACCCTGCTCCAGCGCGTCGAACTGAATGTGCCTTCCGCCGAACTTGCCGGCGAAGTCAGAGGCCACCTTCCCCAGATGCCCCCGAAGCGGGTTCGTGGCAACAGTGACAGAGCCACTGCCAACCCACCGTTTAAGAAGGCTGTCGGCCTCGTCCCAGCTAATGGGATTCAGGTCGGATCCCCTGGAGACGCGCGCCAGCGGCTGCGCGATTCGGTCAGGGTGATAGAGCATCTGCAGCGCGGAGTCGCACCGCGCACTCTGCTTGCCCATGTTCACCGGGAAGTCCGGGTTTCCGGCAATCTTCTTTGCCCGGCCTTCCATGACCCGGACGATCACGCCTTCCCCGCCGTCGCAGACGCCACAGGTCGTGGCGAACCAGTTATCGCGCCCCTTGACCAGATCCTCCGGCAGATCGACAGGTGCCTGGACGATGAACTCTTCATCGGGAATGCCACTGCACGCCACGAATAGCACCGCTCCCGTGGTCGATGCTCCGACCATGGAGAGGAAGTTTCTTCTGGATACTTTGTCTGCCATTCCGTTACTTATCTGGTTATCCGCCAGTTATCTGGCTCTGAAAATGTCCTTCTAGAAGTGACACGTCGAGCAGTCGACAGGTGCTTCGTTATCACGGTGGCAGTTGACGCACTGGCCCATTTTAAGCGGCTCCACCTGTTTCACCTTCTCCATGGTTGCGATGCTCCCATGGCACGTCGAACAGACCTGCGCCGGTTGGGCGGAGGACAGCCCGGTGATGGACGAGTCTGCGTTGCCGATCACGCCGGGGTTATCGGTCAAAAATCGAATATGAGGATCATGAACGAACCTTACAGAGTCCGGGAGCCGGTGCACACGCTGCCAGTTGATCGCGCCAACGAATGGCTCGAGTCCGGCCCCGCGCAGTTGCTCGAATTGGACGTTGCTCTCTGCGCCGACCACGCGGTGGCAGAAGGAGCAGAGTTGCACCGCGGGAACTCCGGCCTGGGCGGAGGTGGTGACAGTCCTGTGGCAGAACGTGCAGTCCAGGCCGAGCCCATGCAGCTCCTGGCCATCACCTCCCACACGCGCAACGCCATTGACGTCCAGCAGCACGTCGGTGCCGGCATGCACGGTGTGGGGGAATGCGATGGGCTGCTCAGGCGGCTCATCAAATCCGAATACCGGAAGCGGGAGACCGAACCAGGCCGTGACGACGAAGACGGTGATGGCGACAAGGACGCCGGTGACGGCCAGCCCGCCGGTCGCGATGACCGGGACCAGTATCTTTACCCACGTTGGGATTCCACTTTTGCCTGTGTTGGGCGGGTCAGTCTGAGATGTGCTCAATCGTCTTTCGTTTTCAGCGCCCGGACACCAGAGCCTGTCCGGCCAAAGCTCCTACCGAAACCTGCGCCCGAATATGACTTCGAGATAGTCGAGGAAATCGATCACGAACACGACGTTAACTGCAATCCCCACGACCGCGGCGAACCCCAGCGCGTAAAAGAGAGGGCGCAGCTTGCCCAGGCGTGGCGGAACGGTGCCCGTTGCTATTGCCGATGGAAGGACCGCGTGGGCGGTGATGAACGACCCGCTGCCGATTATCGCAAAGAGGAGAGACAGCCAGAGAAGTTTGAGGGCGTTACCCCCGTCTCCCCACTGGTCAGCGGTCAGTGGGATGATTTCCATCCGCTAGTTGGGCCCCCGTAAAGGTCGGACTTCCGCCGTGATTTCAGGCATAGATCAGGGGCCTTGCGCCCCCATCGCAACGTTTGTGAAAACTATCATTTGCCATTTGCAGTGTCAAGGAGGATTCAGTGGGAAAATCAGCCGCGTCCACACGCCGCGACCTGCCCCTCAGCGCCGCCTTTTCGCGGCCGGAAGGCTACCCTCCGGCCCGTGGCCGGGGTATCATCTTCTGGTCCGATCCCCCCGGACCTGACCTGGTGCGCGATCTGCAGGCCCAGATCTGCACGCAAACAATAGCAAGTAGTTGGTGGAGGCCCTGTGGCTGATAGCGAGTCGCCCGAAAACACTGGCAAAGCTGGCAAAGACGGCATAAGCCGAAAGAAGTTCCTGACACTGGCATCGTTTGGCGCGATAGGCGCAGCCGCTGCGATCACCCTCCAGCGAGGCATTCCGGGGCTCTCCTCCGGGCGAAAGACGAAACGAGTGGTGGGGAACAATCTCCCGGGCGAAGGGTCCATCTTCCAGCCCAAAAACCCGCCAAAGGTCTGATAGTCCTTAGAGCCCTCATCACCTCGCGGACGAGCGCGCCTGCGGATGCGCGCCGCTACAGGTAGGGTTACGTTCTTGTGCTGGGCGGGTCGAAGGGTAAAACCTGCCCGTCTCAGCTATGGATATCCCGTGCGCACATGAGCGCAACGACGCAACCCACTAACGACCCAGCGCGTCGATCTCCACGTCCGGCGGCAGCAGCAGATACGGCTCGCCCCGCTGATCCTCGCTATCCAGCGACCACTCGCTTACAGCCCCTGCCGGGCGCATGCGAACGCCGAAATCGCCGCCGACGACAATGATCGAAACAGCGGCCCCGGAATCGGTCACCGGCGCATATGTCACGTCCGTCGGCGTTCCTCCGCCTTCGCTCGACCAGCCGACGATCTCATGAGGGCCTTCGCCGCCCGAGACCGCAGAGACGCGGATGGCGGGCGCGACTATTTCGGCGCCCTGCGTCTCGAAGACCCGCATCGGCGAGTACTCGGAGTTCGGGTTCTCCTCCACGTCAACCCAGATCTGCCCCAACTGGCGTCTCCTTTATAAGCGGTATGCCCGATGGTACGATGCGACGGCTATCGAAGGTACCCCGGCCACACAGCGAAACGCCGCCCCGCAAGCGGCAGATTTTCGACTCCGGCCGGACCCGGTTTGAAAAATTCCAACCGCACGGGCAAGAGGTTTTTGTCAATGGCGATTCCAAAGGAAAAGCTGAGCTGGATGTACGAGACGATGTACCGCATCCGGCGTTTCGAAGAGCGGCTGCTCGAGGAGACCCAGAAGGGGAACGCGATGGGCGTCGCCCACACCTCCGACGGTGAAGAGGCGGGCCCGACCGGAATCTGCGCACACCTGACCGATAACGATTGGATCGCCTCTACCCATCGCGGCCACGGCCACTGCATCGCAAAGGGCCTCGAGACCAACCGGATGATGGCCGAGATATTCGGAAAGATCGACGGCCTGTGCAAGGGCAAGGGCGGCTCGATGCACATCGCCGATTTCTCCAAGGGAATGCTCGGCGCAAACGCCATCGTCGGCGCCGGCATTCCGCTCGCCGTCGGCGCCGCGTTCAGCGCCAAGTACAAGGAGACAGGCGGCGTTGCCGTCGCATTCTTCGGCGATGGCGCTTCCAACCAGGGCGTCTTTCACGAGAGCATCAACCTGGCATCCGTCTTCAAGCTTCCCGTCATATTCGCCTGCGAAAACAACCACTACGCCCAGTCGACGCCGGTCGAGTACGCAGTCCCGGTCAAGGACATCGCAGATCGGGCCACCAGCTACGGAATTCCGGGAGTGGTAGTCGACGGCATGGACGTCACCGCCGTCTATGAGGCCGCGGGCGAGGCGATAGCGCGCGCCCGGGCCGGCGAGGGCCCCACGCTGCTGGAGATGAAGACCTACCGCTTCCACGGCCACTATCACGCCGACGTCCCGCGGACCTACCGCCTCGAGGAAGAAGAGATCGAATGGAAGGCGAGGGATCCGATTCCCGCCTTCGAAAAGAGTCTCACTGAGCAGGGCCTGATCGAAGCCTCGGAGCTGGAGTCGATTCGCAACAAAATAGAAGCTGAGATCGAAGCAGCGGTAGAGTTCGCCCTCAACAGCCCCCTGCCCCCCATCGAAGAGCTGTACACAGACGTGTACGCGAGCTACCCGACTTCCGTAAAAGGCCTGCGCTAAAAAAAGATCATCGGGATCAGAAAAACAAAAAAATCTTTGCGCTCTTCGCGCCTTTGCGTGAGCCACTCCCCCGCCGGCTCCCAGGAGAACCAGACCAAATGACAACCACTGCGCCTAACCCGCTGGGCCCCGGCATCAACGTGCCCGGCCGGGAAGAGCGGTACCGCGACTCGTTCCAGCGCACCCTCCGTGACGAGCTGGAACGCGACCCGGACGTCTTCATCATGGGCGAAGACGTAGCCGGAGGACCGGGGCGGGAACACCTGGGAATCATCGACTCCTGGGGCGGACCGTTTGCCGCCACCAAGGGCCTGATCCAGGACTTCGGCGCAAGGCGCATCGTCGACACGCCCATCTCGGAGGCCGGGTTCCTTGGCGCCGCAGTCGGCGCGGCCCTCACCGGCACCAGGCCCGTCGTCGACCTGATGTACTTCGATTTCGTCGGAGTCGCGTTCGACCAGATCCTCTCCAACGCCTCGAAGAGCCGGTACATGTTCGGAGGCCAGTCGAAGATTCCATTGACGATATTCGCCCGCTCCGGCGCCGGCACCGGCCACGCCGCCCAGCACTCGTCCAACTTCTACTCCATCCTGGCCCATCTGCCGGGCCTCAAGGTGCTCGTCCCGTCCGACCCATACACCGTGCGCGGCCTGCTCGCCGCGGCCATCCGGGACGATGACCCCGTGATCGTCTGCAACCACAAGCTGCTGATCAACCTCACCGGCTTCGTGCCGGACGAGTCGTACACGATAGAACTCGGCAAAGGCCGGCTGCTCCGGG
>JADFHP010000073.1 GCA_022567135.1 Chloroflexota bacterium | reverse complement strand
CCCCTCCCGCCAGGGCCGGTTGAACGAGTCCGAAATAATCACCCCAACCGGGCCGCCCGCGGATTGCTCCAGCACCTTCCTGGTCGCCCGCGCAGACCCGTCGGGATCAACCGGCAACACAGAAACCCGCTCATCCCCCGGAACATTGGAAGCGTCGACCCCAGAATTGGCACACACCAGCCCATGATGGGTCTCGGTAATCAACACCCCCCGCTCGAACTTCACTATCCGGCGGGCCTGCTGCAGGATAACCTCGACGAGCCGTGGATCCTTCCCGGACGACTCCGCAATCTCACGTGCCCGCTGCGATGGCGATACCGACCCCAGGTCCACCACCGCCCCTTCCGCCTTGGACACCACCTTCTGCGCCACGACCACCAGATCACCCGGCAGCAAACCGCCCGGAGGCGCGGCTTCCAGCAAAAGCGCGCCAAGATCGGCCCCGTCCTCCACCTCCGGCAACGCCGCAAGTGGGATGACCTCTATCGAACCTTCGTACATAAACTAGTACCGCAGACTCGCATCACGCCCATATATAGATGAGCGCCCTATTATGCTTGGCGCGCCAATCCCGAATCCGATCCGGCGCTCACAGCAGGCCAGAGATATACCGTGACCCCGAAATCCATAGAACGCCGCACCCTCCTCCGCAGCCTCCTATTCGTACCTGGCAACCGGCCGGACATGCTCGGCAAAGCCACCGGCATGCGCCCGAGCGCGTTCGCCCCGGACATGGAAGACGCCGTTCCGCCCGCTGAAAAAGAACGCGCCCGCCACACCATCGCGGAAAAACTCCCGGCACTCGCAGCCACGGGACGGCTGGTAATTCCACGCGTCAACTCAATCGAATCCGGCCTGCTCGAGGACGACGTCGCCGCCATAGCCGGACCGAACATTGACGCCATAAGCATCGGAAAGATCCGATCTCCCAGAGATATCCAGCACGTTGATGCCATACTCACCCGCGCCGAGAACTCTGCCAGGATTCCCGCCGGCTCTATCGGCATACTACCGTGGATTGAAACCGCCGCCGCCATAGTTGCCGTCTATGAAATCGCCTCCTCCTCGCCAAGAATTCGATGGATCGCGTTCGGCGCCGATGACTTCACCGCAGACATGGAGATCCCCCGACCCTCTCCAGGCTTTCCCACGGACATCCCCGCAGGCAGCCAGGACAATCTCAAAGACCGACTCCCCGCGGAGCCGGGCCTTATCTACCCCCGCTCCGCCGTCGCCATCGCCGCCAGAGCCGCCGGCGCCCAGGCGCTCGATACCCCATACGTCGCCTTTCGCGATCAAGAAGGCCTCCTGGCCGAGGCGATCCTCGCCAGAAAACTCGGCTACACCGGAAAATGCGCCATCCACCCCGCACAGATCGAGCCGATAGAGTCCGTCTTCGCACCAACCGACGACGAAATCGAATACGCTCGCCGGGTCTTGAACGCCTGGGACGAAGCCACCGCCAGAGGCAGCGGCGCAACGTCACTGGACGGCATACTCATCGACACACCCGTAGTCGAGCGCGCCCGCCGGCTCCTCGACTCCCCTCGTCAGGGCAACACCCGATAGATCTCACCGGCCGGCTCCAGCGTGTACTCCTTCTCGAAAAAACCGATCTCCCCTGCTACGTATACCGGCCTCACGCCAAGATTGAAATCGATAGCCACTCGAATCCGGTTCAGGAACTCATCCGGCTTCACCTCAGGCAACACATCGGGGGCCTGCCGCCTCACGTCGTCCCAGTACCAGTCGAACTGCAAATGCCCCATCGACAGCGCCAGCACCCCCGCCTCCGGCTCAACAACATAAGACTGATACCAGAGGCTGAAAACAGGCACCGCACCAGACGTCACGATCACCGACCCCGGCTCCGCCTGCGCAATTGCCCCCTCCGCGAAATCAATTGCACGACGATCGTCACTCAAATTCAGGCCGTCAAAATTCGCGAACGCCGAAAATCCCGGCACCGCCCCAAGCAAAACCGCAATCGCCGCCACCTGCACGAGCGCACGGCTGTGCGCCCCGACCCCCACTACTCCGAATACCCTTGGCACCGCCTCCCCGACTGCCAGCAACAATGCCAGCGCCCCAACGCCCATCCAGACTCCCATCAACATGAATACAGGGATCAGATACAGGAACGAATCAACCGTGTCGTATCCGATCGCGTATCCCGTCACCAGCACCATCCCGGCGAGCCCCGAGATCACAAAGCCCCTGTGCGACTCCCACACCACGCTCAACCCCACGAACGACAACACCAGGCCCACGAAAGCATATTGAGAAAGGATCAGATCCCCGACGCCCGCGATTCGATCAAGAATCTGCGACGAATCCACACCAAACTGGTACTCCTGGTAGATAGACCCGCTAACCATCCACCAGAAGCCGTCCGCGTTATCAGGATGGCCCCAGTTCAATACAGGCGCGCCCGCCGAAGCGATCGGCGCGTACAGATATACCGCCAACCCGGCAAGAAACGCCGCCGGCGTCCGCCAATCACGCAGCCTCCCAAGGACTGCGGAGCGATCGCCGCCCCATGAATAGCTCCACACAATGAACGGCGCCGCAAATACCGCCAGTGTCAGATGATTGCCAAGACCAACCCCCAGCAACAATGCCAGCACAACCCGCAACCTGCCCTCCGGCTCCCCGCGCACATGCCGCCCGTAAAGAACGAGCAACCCGTAAATCAAAGAGGAGACGAACAGGGCGTTGAGCGCATAGACCTCCGTTATCGTCGCCTGTGACCACAGCTCCCGGGAAACCGCGACGGCCACACCCGCAAACGCCGCGCTCGCCAGGATGGTCCACCGCCTCGCCGCAGCCAAATGCGGAACCAGCTCCATCAGACGCAGCGACGCCAGGAAAACGAAACCGACGCTCAACGCAGCAAGCAGAGCAGAAAAAACATTCGCCCGGAACGCCTCATCGCCGAACGGAAATACAGCGGCGAAGCCTCGTAACCCAAGAAGATAAGTGGGATACCCGGACGGGTGCGGAATCCCCCACGTGAACGCGGCTGTCAGGAGATCACCCCCATCCCCGCCGAGGTTTTCCCAGGTAATACCGGGTGCAAGGGTGACCGCATAAACCACTAAGGCTATCGATGCCACCACCGCGAAAACGGCCCACTCAACTCGGGAGTCGTTCCAACTCCCCCCGAAATTTGACATCATCCGACCTCTGGCAGGCTCCGTACGGGCGCGCGGCCGCGAAACCCACCGTCATGCGCGAACCGCATGGACAAAGGCTACCCGGAAAATGAAGAGGGGACCCATCCCGGGTCCCCTCTTGTTCATTACGTTTTTATGTCGGAAACCGAATGGCGGCACTCCGACAGGCTCCGCTTAGCTCCGGTTCCTGGGTGCGACTGAGACGAACCGACGCCGGATCAGAGCAATGCCACCGGTCATCAGCAGCAGGCCAATTACCGTAAATGCGATCACCGCATTGTTACCGGGAGCAACGTCACCGGTCGCTGGCAACGTAACCTCCGCAGGAGGCCTCGGCGTGGCAGTTGCCGATGGAGATGCCGGCTCCGAGACTTCCGGAATGCCCACGCCGAACAGGCTGAACGTCTTCACGCTCGCCGAGATCGTCATGCCCGCCAGATTCACTGTCGTCGGCAAAGCCACCCAGTCCCCGGTCACCTCGTCGTATTTCATGATCACAAGGTTCTGCGCGCCACCTGCATCGTCCGCATCTGCCGTCGTGTATGAGATGGTGATCTTCACAGCCCGGTTGGCAACAAAGTTATCGATCGGGTTGCCGTCGATATCCGTAAACGTCAGGTCCACCACCGTGCCGCTCACCCGGATCCGCAACGCTGCCGGTACCGGAGGCACAGATGCCGCCGCTACAGGCGCAACGTCCAGCGCCACAAAATCGTCGACCGCGCTGGAAGGAACTTCAATGGTTATTTGACGGCCGGGCTCTTCAGCCGTGCCGGTCGTCTCGAGCGTCACGGTACCGCCCTCTACAGGCGTGATCGTCTCTACCTCAGCGCCGACAACCGACGGAGGCGGTGGGGGCGGAATCTCTACTGACGGGTTCACTGGCGCCGCCGTCGGCACAGGCGTCGGAGGCGGCGAATTAATTGTCACAATTGCCGTGTCTTCCGCCGTCAAGGAGCCCTGTGTCGCCAGGACTCTCACACTCGTAGTTGCAGGACCCGTCGATGCTGTAAATACACCGGTGCTGGGAACGATCGTCCCATTGCTGTCGATGACTGAGAACTCGAACGTCACGCCACCCGAAAAAGCGTCCCCGATTTCGTCTTTGGCAGTGGCGACGAACGTCCGGGTTGCCCCGCTGCTCACGGTAATCTCGTCAACATCCAACTCAACAGTAGTGAGCTTTGGGACAGTAGGGGGGGTTCCACCATTGCTTGCCGCCCAGACATCCGTAAACGAACCCGCTGTGAGGGCCACGATCGAGGCAAATAGGATGGCTGCGAGCCAACGCCTCGGGTAGGTTGCGCTCATCTATATATTCCCCCTGGGTTCATCTCCGCACCTGCACGCTGCCATGCAATCAATCAGCCAGCTAGCGCTGCAAGTCCGCACGCGTACAAACGCCCGCGAACTACCCTGAGCACTGCAGATAAACAGGAGATTCACTTGTTTCCACCTGTGAAAATTGCAGTCCCCAGCACTGGCCGCGAACTGCGCAAATATACACTAGGCCGAATCTGAGCGTCAAGGAGATTTAAGCCACCTCCAAACGCCCTTTTAACACATCAAAATGTGACCGCGTATCCATTACGCGTGTATTACCCACGCCCAATCGACTCAGACGCCTTCACGCCTGCGATCTATTACTGACTATAAACCACTTGGGCGCTGTGTAGAATGGGCCTTTTATACCCGTTAGCGGATGTTTCGCACACCCGGGGACTCCCATTCCCGGCACCCCATACCCCCTGGAACGTCTCTCCCGCATACGAACTCGGCGGGGAAATCTGCCCGTAACCAGATACGTCGGAACCGGCTGGCCGGAAGCTGACCGGCCGGAAGCCAACAAAAAAGGAGATCCATGGACCTCGGCATCAGCGGGAAAAACGCATTCGTAACGGGCGGCAGCCGCGGCCTCGGAAGAGAAGCCGCTCTCGCACTCGCACGTGAAGGCGTGAACGTCGCCGTCTGCGCCAGAGGACAGGATGGACTCCAGAAAATTCAGAGCGAAATCGAGTCCACAGGCGTGAAAGCCCTCGCCTTTACCACCGACATGTCAGAGGACGGCGCGCCGGCACAGGCCTTCGATCGCGTCGCCTCCGAGTTCGGCCAGATCGATATCCTCGTAAACAACGTCGGCGGAAGCCTCGGCACCGCCGGCGTGCTGGACAGCTCGGAAGAAGACTTCAAACGCGTATTCGACCTCAACCTGTGGGCAACCATCGCGCTGATGAAATCGGCCGCGCCCGGCATGCGGGAAAGAGGCTGGGGACGCATCATCAACATCGCATCAATCTTCGGCCGCGAACACGGCGGCACCGCCCCCTACATGACCGCCAAGATAGGCGTCATTGCGGCAACAAAACACCTCGCGCTGGAACTGGCTAAGGACGGCGTCTGCGTCAACTCCATCGCACCCGGCTCCATACTCCACGATCAGGGTAGCTGGGAGCGCTTCACTCAGAACAACTCCGAAGAGGCCGTCGCCGAATTCATCGATCGCAACATGCCAATGGGACGCTTCGGCTGGCCCGAGCCCGTGGGCGCCACCGTCGCCTTCCTCGCCTCACAGCAAGCAGGCCTCATCATCGGCGCCTGCATCAACGTAGACGGCGGCCAGTCCCACAACCTCTTCTAGCCACCGAAGTGGCAGGGGCACGTTGCAACGTGGCCCCGGCCGCCCCCACTACGCCGCATGCGCAGGCGGCGCGCCCAGATCGACGTCAAGCGTCTTCTCCACCCACCTGCCCACCCGCAGCAGCCGCTCCTCCTCGAATCCCCTGGAAATCAGTTGAACAGCCAGCGGAACGCCCCTGTCCCCGAGATCACTGAGGCCCGTCGGCAGATTCAGTACCGGCAGCCCGGCCGTCGTCCACGGCGCCTGGAACACCGGATCACCCGTGCTCGAAAGATCGGCCGGCGCAGGTGACGGCGTGGCCGGCGCGATCAAAGCATCGAACGCCCCGCCTATCGCAGCCTCCATATCCGCCCGGAACTGCCGCCGCAAACGCTGCCCCTGAACATATGCAGACGCCGGTATCAGCGCCCCGCACTCAATCCGTGACCGGACCTTCGGAGCGTAATCCGCGGCCCGCCTGGCGAACATCTCCCGATGCACCTGCGCGCACTCCGAATAGTCAATGACCACCTGCGCCTCATTTATCCCCAGCACAGAGTCCGGCAGATCGAAAAAGTCGACCGCTGCACCCGCCGCGCCAAGCGCCTGCGTCACCCGGTGCAGATTCGCCATCGTCTCGAGATCGGCCAGCTCCGCGAACGGCCCTGCAACCACCCCAATCCGCGGCGCCCACGCCGGATCCTCGTAATCGAGCGACAGAGTCGAAGATGTCGGCGGCACGTCAGCACTGCCGGAATCCCGCGAGTCATACCCGGAAAGCACATCCAGCATGATCGCAGCGTCCCGCACCTCGCCAGTCATCCAACCCAGCGTATCCAGCGTCCAGCTGACCGGAAACACCCCGAATCGAGACACCCGGCCATAAGTGGGTTTGAACCCCACGACCCCGTTGTACGCCGCCGGCCGGTTCACGGAACCCGCGGTCTGAGACCCGGTCGCGACGGGACACATCCCCACGGCCACCGCCACCGCCGAGCCACTGCTCGAACCGCCCGGCGTATGCGCCGGATTCCACGGATTAATCGTCCTCGACGGATCCGCCGTCGCGAACTCCGTCGTCACAGTCTTCCCAAGAATGATCGCACCCGCTCCGCGCAGGCGCTCAACAGACGCCGCGTCATACTCGGGAACAAAATTCGCATATATACGGGACGACATCGTCGTACGCATCCCGGCCGTGAAGTAGATGTCCTTCAAACCCACCGGTATGCCGTGCAAAGGACTTCGCGGGCCGCTCTTCGCGATCTCCCGCTCAGCTTCACGTGCTGCGGCAATCGCACCCGGCCGATCTATCGTCTCCCAGGCCCGCAGGCGAGGCTCCAGCGCGTCTATGATCGACAGACACCCGGATACCAGATCCACCGGAGAGAGGTCGCCGGACTTGATCAACCGTGACGCCTGTGTCACCGTCAGCCGAGAGCCATCACTCATCCCGCGGCTCCTCATGTTCTGGCTGCACCGGCTGCCCCGATCGGCTGAACTCGCCGAGATAGAACCCCGGCCCCGATGTGGTTTCAAGCGATAAAGCATGCATCCGGTCCACCGCAGCAGCAGTCTTCCGAAGCGTCTCCTCATCTATCTCCAAAGCCCGGCCTTCACCCCACATCGCCCTCGCGCGAGCTCGGAAATCTTCCAGGGTTGCGTCCAGCAATCCACCAGATCCACCCTTACCCGTCATACGCAAACCGCCCGAATCCCCTGAAAAGGGGCTTATGCAGAAAGACCTGAACGAAACCGCCGCCGGGGCATTCTAGCCTTCGGCGGCGGTTTCGTTCAAAGTTTACGAAAAGCCTAGGACACCTCTACGCTCGCTCCCGCCGCCTCAAGCTTCTCCTTCGCCTCGTTCGCCTCTTCCTGGCTCACCGCTTCCTTCACGGCCTTGGGAGCGCCCTCCACCAGATCCTTGGCCTCTTTCAGGCCGAGGGGCGTGAGCTCACGTACCGCCTTGATGACGGCGATCTTGTTCGCGCCGAACTCCTTCAGCACGACGTCGAATTCGGTCTGCTCCTCGGCTGCTGCGGCGCCGGCACCGTCAACGGGAGCCGCGGCAATGGCCGCCGCGGGCGCCGCGGCCGATACGCCGAACTCTTCCTCAAGAGCCTTAACCAGCTCAGAGAGGTCGATCACGGTCATCTGCTTGATCTCGTCAATCAGTTCATCTTTCGTCATAGCCATCGTTCAATCTCCTAATGTTCGAATAAATACATGTCGGTCGGGATCTCTCCCCAGAGTCGGGCCGTCCGCCTCAGGCGGACCTCCGGCGGGGCGGATCAGTCCTTATCAGCGCCAGCCTCCCCTTCCGAATCGTCCTCAGTCCCATCGTCAGCCTCGGCAGAAGGCTCTTCAGCGGGTGCCTCCTCCGTCGGCTCAGCAGCAGCCTCAGGCTCTTCAGCAGACGACTCTTCGCCGGCACCAGCATCCACGGCAGTAGACTCAGTCTCAGCAGCAGGCGCTTCTTCGTCAGCCCCCGCATCCGCGGCCGCTTCCGGTTCATCAGCAGACGCCTCTTCGCCAGGTTCAGACTCCGCTTCAGGCTCATTAGACTCTGCGATGCGCTGCAACACCGTCGCCAGTCCGCGAATAGACCCGGTAAGTACCGTCGCCAGACCCGCGACAGGCGCATTCATCTGAGCGAACAACATCGCCAGAAGCTGTTCACGGCCAGGCAGCCTGGCCAGCGCCTCGACCTGCTCCCTCGACAGCATCTGATCGCCCATCAACGCGCCGTGAATCACCATGTCCAGCCGCTCAGCCTCGATGTGATCGACCAGCGATTTGGCCGCCGCAGACGCGTCGGAATCCGTGTAGACCCAGCCAACCGGACCCACGATCAATTCCTTGATCTCAGGCCGGCTTATTTCATCTGCTGCGATCATCGCCAGCGTGTTCTTCGATATCCGGTACTTGATGCCGCCGCTCCGCAGCGCACGACGCATGAGATTCATCGCCGTAACGTTCATACCGCGATAGTCGGTGCTGATCAGCACCGATGCCTCAGTAAATAGAGCCTTCAGCTCCTCAACTTCGGCAACGCTCCGTTCAGTTGGCATACGCCGGCAACCTTCCAATCCCAACCACCCGGCCGCCGGTTGCGGCAGGGCAACAAAAAACCCGGGGCTCAGACCCCGGGTCGACACGCCAGAACCGCCTTGCAACGCGATCCGCAGCTACGGTATCCCGGCCTTGGCAGGCGCTTGCGCATTATGTCCCGCCTCAGGCGGGTCCACCCACGGTCTACAGCCACTCATATTCAATTAGCAGCCGGCGCCAGGCCGGCTCACCATATTATACAGCCCGTGACTCCAACTCAGACAGGTCCAACTGGATTCCAGGCCCCATCGTCGTCGTTATCGTCGCCTTCTTGATTAGCTGGCCCTTCACCTCGTCAGGCTTCGCCCTCAGAAGGGTCGTAATCACAGTGGTCAGATTCTCCACCAACGCATCCTCTTCGAAACTGACCTTGCCGATCGCAGTGTGAACAATCGCTGTCTTGTCCATCCGAAGCTCGACCCGGCCCTGCCGCGCCTGCTCAATCGCACCGGCGATCTCGTCCGGCTGCACCACCGTTCCCGTACGAGGGTTCGGCATCAGCCCCTTGCGGCCCAGATATCGGCCCAACCGCCCGATCTTCCCCATCTGATCAGGCGTCGCGACCGCGACCTCGAAGTCGGCCCAGCCACCCTCGATCTTCTTGATGATCTCCTCATCGGCAACGTAGTCCGCGCCCGCCTCCCGCGCAGCATCGGCCGCCAAACCCTCGGCGAAAACCATTACCCGCACCGTCTTCCCGGTCCCGTGCGGAAGCGACACCACCTCGCGGATCTGCTGCTCTGCGTGCCGCACGTCCGCGGACGTGTAGATGTGGAGCTCGACAGACTCGTCGAACTTCGCAAAAGAGGCGTCCTTCGCCAGCGCCACCGCCTCTTTCGGAAGCCGCGCGCCCTCGCCAACCTTCTCTTTTGCTAACAGGTACTTCTTGCCGTGCCTGGCCATGAATATCCGCCTCTCTCACTGCCGCATTCAGCGGCAAGCTCCCGCGCTAACCCCTCACCGTAAGCCCCATGCTGCGGGCAGTTCCTTCAATGATCTTCATCGCGCCTTCAACATCCGCAGCGTTCAGATCTTCCATCTTCGTCTCCGCGATCTGGCGGATAGCGTCGCGGGAAACCACGCCGGCAACTTCCGCACCGCTCGCGCCCGCGCCCTTGTCCACGCCGGCCGCCTTCTTCAACAGATCGGAGGCGGGCGGACTCTTCGTGATAAACGTGAACGAACGGTCGGCAAACACTGTGATCTCAACCGGAATCACATTACCTACCTGCTGTTGCGTACGCTCGTTGTACGCCTTCACGAACTCCATGATGTTCACGCCATGCTGGCCAAGCGCCGGACCAACAGGCGGCGCAGGCGTCGCCTGCCCGGCCGGGATCTGGAGCTTAATCATCGACATTACTTTTTTGGCCACAATTCGCCCTTACTCTGAAAACAGGACCTCGTACTTGAATATCAGGACTACAGAACCGCTAGCCCTTCTCAATCTGGAGAAAGTCCAACTCAACCGGCGTCTCGCGGCCGAAGAATGAAACCAGCACCCTCACCTTGCCCTGGTCCTCGGACACGTCATCCACAGTGCCCATGAAGTCCGCGAACGGCCCATCCTTGATCCGGACGGAATCGCCCTTCTCAAAACCAATTCGGACAACCGGCTGATCCGCCGACATCTGGTTCAAGATCCGGGCTACCTCCGACTCCTCCAGGGGAACCGGCTTGGGCCGCCGCTCACGCTCGTCCTCAGCAGAGATGAAACCCGTCACGCCGGGCGTGTTCCGCACCACAAACCAACTCTCATCGTCCATGATCATCTGAACGATCAGATAGCCGGCATACATCTTGCGCTGCACCGACTTTCGCTCACCATCCTTGATCTCAATCACTTCTTCGGTTGGCACGACCACCTCAAGAATCTTGTCCTTGACGTCCATCGTCTCAATCCGCTGATCGAGATTCTTCTTTACCCGGTCCTCATGGCCCGAGTAGGTGTGAATGATGTACCAGCGCTCCTGCGTATCCGGATCGCTGTCTGTGCTCATAGTGCCGCGTGTAGTCATGAATCAATAATCCAGAGCCTAAGTCCCGGCTACCACCGAGAAAAACCGTGCAAAAACGATATCAATAATGCCAAGGAATATCCCGATCGCTATCGAAACGACGAGGACAAGTATCGTCAACCGGGTCGTCTCCTGGCGCGTCGGCCATGTGACTTTCCTGAGTTCGGAGATGACCTCGCCGAAAAAGCGGATGCCACCGGGCATTCGCGTTAGCCGTCCCGCTCCTCGACGCGCTGTCTGATTCCTCGCCAATTTTTCTTACCTGCTCACCGTGCGGCTTGATGCCCGCGTCCAAACACGCGCATTACCTAGCGAGTCTCCCGATGCTGCCGATGAACCCTGCAGCGCGGGCAGTACTTCTTCAGTTCAATACGGTCCTGAGTGTTGCGTCGATTCTTGACCGACGTGTAATTACGCTCTTTGCACTCATCACACGCAAGCGTGATGACCTGCCTCGCATCGCTTCGCTTGGCCATCGGCACACATTCCTGACTTCCTCCGTACGGGCGCACGGCTGTGCGTCCCTACGGCCTACCCGCCACCCTTAGAGACTACCTCAAAAACCCCCTCTCCCGGTGGGAGCCTGTCCTGAGGCACTCGAAGGGAGGGTTGGGGTGAGGGAGAAACCCACTTTGACACCATCGCCTGTACACGTGTCTTGGGATGATTTCATAGATCGGGCGCCGCATAAACGGGCACCGGCCGTGAACCGATCACAACCGGCGCCAACCATTATCTAACTTCCTCTGTACGGGCGCACAGCCATGCGCCCGCACCGCCTGCTAGTCCTTAATCGCGGTGAACACGCCGGAGCCAACCGTCCTGCCGCCCTCGCGGACGGCAAACCGAAGCGACTCCTCCAGCGCCACCGGGTAGCCAAGCTCAATCTCCATGTCCAGGTTGTCACCGGGCATGACCATCTCGGTGCCCTCAGGCAACGAAATCGAGCCCGTGACATCCGTCGTCCGGATGTAGAACTGTGGCCTGTAACCGGTGAAGAACGGCGTGTGACGGCCGCCCTCAGCCTTGGTCAAAACGTAGATCTGGCCCGTCGCCTTGGTGTGCGGCGTAATCGAGCCCGGAACCGCTACTACAGCGCCCCGGGCCACCTCTTCACGCTCAACACCCCGCAACAGAAGGCCGACGGCGTCGCCGGCCAAACCGGACTCCAGCGTCTTGTGGAACATCTCGACACCGGTCACAGTCGTCGTCTCGTTGCTGCCGAAACCAACGATCTCAACCGTCTCGCCAACCTTTATCTGGCCACGTTCGATCCGGCCCGTGACTACCGTGCCACGGCCCTTGATCGAGAAGACGTCCTCGATCGGCATCAGGAACGGCTGGTCAAGCGGCCGGTCAGGAACCGGAACGTACTCGTCAACCGCCGCCATCAGCTCGAGAATCCTGTCGGCCTCGGGGCCCTCGCCGCCCTCTTCAAGAGCCAGCAAAGCGCTCACCTGGATTATCGGGATTTCGTCGCCCGGAAACCCCTGATCGGTAAGCAGATCCCGCAGCTCAAGCTCGACAAGCTCCAGCAGCTCCGGATCATCCATCATGTCGACCTTGTTCAGCGCAACCACCAGCTTCGGCACGTTCACCTGGCGGGCAAGCAGAATGTGCTCGCGCGTCTGCGGCATCGGACCATCCGGCGCAGATACGACCAGAATCGCGCCATCCATCTGCGCGGCGCCGGTGATCATGTTCTTGATGTAGTCGGCGTGTCCCGGACAGTCAACGTGCGCGTAATGACGCGTCTCCGTCTCGTATTCCGTGTGTGATATCGCGATCGTTACGCCGCGTTCACGCTCTTCAGGCGCGTTGTCAATCTCGTCAAACGCCTTGAATTTCGTCTTGTTGTTCTTCTTCGACAATACCAGCGTAATCGCCGCCGTGAGCGTCGTCTTCCCATGATCAACGTGGCCGATCGTGCCTACGTTTACATGCGGCTTGCTGCGGTCGAAGACCTCCTTAGCCATTTCTCTCGATGCCTCCTGGGCTGTCCGGTTTCAATTGCAATATATGGAGCCCACAACCAGGGTTGAACTGGTGACCTCGTTCTTACCAAGAACGCGCTCTACCACTGAGCTATGCGGGCCCGATCTCATCTCAGTGAATCGCACTGGTGCAGGGGGTAGGATTCGAACCTACGTAGCCGTCAGGCGCCAGATTTACAGTCTGGTGGTATTAGCCACTCACCCACCCCTGCAACAATCCATAATTCTAACATGCAGCCCCACCTCGCCAGCAATACAAACCCGAGAACGGAATCCCCCCCTGTACGTGCGCGCGGCCGTGCGCCCCAACCGCACCGACGCGACAGTCTCAATAGTCCGGAAGCAAAGAAACAGCGACCAGGCATGCACCACATCATTTGCAGGGCATCTAGAAGTTGCCCGGAGCCTCAGGCTCCCGATCCTAT
>JADFHP010000072.1 GCA_022567135.1 Chloroflexota bacterium | reverse complement strand
CCAACCGCGTTTTTAGTTGCCGGCACCCTGTTTCTCACGATCACGGCGCCCGTGCAGCTGGACGCGCCATGGCTGAGCGTCGCCTGGGCGGTCGAGGCCCTGGCGCTGATGTGGTTCGGCGCCAGGCAGCGAGTCTACGAAATGCGGGTTCTTGCCATGGCGGTTTTCGCATTGGTGGCGGTGCGCATCCTGGCCTTCGACACTGTCGTCGGGGCCGACGGGTACATGATCTTGCTGAATGAGCGGAGTCTCGCCTACGGCCCGGTGATAGTCGCGATGGGTATGGGCGCTTATCTTTACCACAGCGGTCAGGCACATATCCGGGCATCTGAAGAGTACGCACTGCCGGCTCTGGTCGTAGCCGCAAACTTCCTCGCCCTGGTGGCGCTCAGTGCGGAGATCTTTGGCGCGATCGATAACAACGTGATCGGGGTGGCGGCGGATAGTGCCGATTCGGTCAAGAGCCTCGGCCTTACCGTACTGTGGGCGGTCTATGCCAGCATTGCGCTAGCGCTTGGCTTCTGGAGGCGCTGGCGCCTGGTGAGGCTGGGGAGCCTGTTCTTGCTGGCAATCCCCGTGATCAAGCTGTTTACCTTCGATGCTTTCCAACTCGAGCCGGCTTTTCGCGTTGCAGGGTTCCTGGTCCTGGGCCTGCTACTGGTACTTGCCGGCTATTTCTATCAACGACACTCCGCGGCCGTCAGGGAGTTTCTTACATAGGCCGTTGGCGAAGGCGAAAGCGTGATCCTCTTCCCGCGCTGCTTTAGACAGCGCCGGTTATTTTGGGCGATTAATGTGCGTGTGGCCAGGTTGCATAATGTCCGGCAATGCCAGGGCGTGACAGGCTCATTGGAAGTGCAGAGATGAAAGAAACCTACGAGGGTTGGATTCTTCCACGCATGCACAAAACCGACCTCCAAAAGGGCAGGTCAGAAACGGACATCGTCAGATGAAAATCGAACGCATCGAAGTGCGCGCCGTGGCGCCGCCAGTCGAACGCTTTACATGGTCTGACGATCTCCCCGATCAGTACGCTACCAATACCGTCGTCAGGATATTCACGGATGACGGCGTCGAGGGCGTGGCAGGCGTCTGGAACGCGACTTCGTTCGACTACGAACGCTACACGGCGGAGACCATTCGGCACCTCGCCCCCATCTTGATCGGGCGCGATCCCCTCGATCGCGATGCTATCTGGCAGGACATCCGCCCGCGCGTCTTCCCGCTTCCCCCGCAGGCGCTGGCGGCGCTCGATATCGCCTTGTGGGACCTCGGTGGCAAGGTCACCGGACAGCCGCTATACAAGATGCTCGCCAGTACCCCAGGCAAGGCGCGTGACCGAATTCCCGCGTACGCGAGCACGCCCCTGTTCAAGGACGTCCAGGCCTACCTCGACAGCGTCGAAGAGTTGCGGGCAATGGGCTTCAAGGCCATCAAATTCCACACCTGGTGTATCCCGGAACTCGATCTGGAGCTGGCCCGCGCGGTGCGAAAAACGTATCCGGACGACGACGTCGCCTTCATGCTCGATGCCGAGAACAACTACGACTACGCCGGCGCGCTGCGGGTGGCTCAAGAGCTGGAAGAGATGGGGTTCCGGTGGTTCGAGGCGCCGCTGCACGACTCGGACCTTGAAGGCTACCGGGCGCTGACGAAGGCGGTCAGCATCCCGATAATCCCGTCCGGCAACTGGTTCATGGAACTGCACTCGTTCCGGGAGGCGATCAACACGAAGGCGTGGGGCGCCGCCCGCATGGATGTGGCGATGATGGGCGGGCTGACGCAGGCCCGGCAGGCGATGGACATCACCGTCGAGGCGGGCCTCAACTGCGAAGTGATGGCGTGGGGCTTCAGCCTGGTTTCCGCGGCGAACCTCCACCTGATGCTGGCCTACGATAACTGCAGCTTCTTCGAGCAGGCGATTCCTTACGAACCGTACGAATACGGGATGAAAGACGTCATCCGTACCCAGCCCGACGGCCACGTATACGCGCCCGAAAAGCCGGGACTGGGCCTGGAGGTGGACTGGCCGGCCATGGAGTCGGCGACGCTGCACTCGTTCATCGTGGATAGTCGCGGCTAAAACGCTGGCCTGCGCTGCCCGTAACGATGGGCGTATGATCTGCGCTCACCGATTACACCGACTTTCATTACGGGTTGTGTGAAGGAGCAGGGCAGCGCACATGAGCAACGTCAAGATTCGCGATATCAGGGCCATCCTGACCGAGCCGAGTCCCGGAGCCAGGTTCACGGTTGTGAAAATCGAGACCACCGAACCCGGCCTGTACGGTCTCGGCTGCGCATCCCTGCGTACCCGGCCGAAAGCGGTGAAGGCGGCAATCGACGACTACCTGCGGCCCTTCTTGATCGGCAAGGACGTCGCCGATATCGAGGATATCTGGCAGTCGGCATACGTCTCCTCCTACTGGCGCAGCGGCCCGATTCTCAACAACGCCCTGAGCGGCGTCGACGAGGCGCTCTGGGACATCAAGGGGAAGATGGCAGGCATGCCCGTCTACGACCTGATCGGCGGGAAGGCGCGTGAGGCCGCCGCCGTATACGCCCATGCATCGGCGTCGACGGTTGAGGAGGTCGAGGACCAGGCGCTGGGCTTCATCGAGGAGGGCTATCACCACGTTCGTGTGCAGGTGGCGACTCCCGGATTCGCAACCTACGGCGCATCTGGCGGCGAGGCCCGCGACCGCGACCCGCAGGACGGGCCGAACTGGATCACCACGAAGACGGCGCCGGCCGATGACCGGTACGCCTATGCGCAGCGCGCCGGGGTATTTGAGCCGAAGCCATATATGCGCTCAGCGGTCGCACTGCTCGAACGGATGCGGTCGAACATCGGCTGGAAGGTGGAACTGCTTCATGACGTACACGAGCGGCTGCCGACCATCCTGGCCGTCGATTTCGCGAAGGAGGTCGAGCCGTTTAAGCTGTTCTTCCTTGAAGATCTGCTGCCGCCGCACGAGACGGCGTGGTTCGAGCGAGTACGAGAGCAGTGCTCTACGCCGCTGTCGATCGGCGAGATCTTCAACAACCCGCTCGAAATCGTGCCGTTGATCCACGGCCGGCTCATCGACTTCGTCCGGACGCGCCTGTCGCCGATTGGCGGCATCACGCCGGCGCGCAAATACGCTGCGATGGCCGAACTGATGGGTGTCCGGACAGCGTTCCAGGGGCCGGGCAACGTGTCTCCGGTGGGGCAGTCCGCGCATTTGCAACTGGACCTCAACATCTCCAACTTCGGCGTGCAGGAAGAAGCGATCTACAACGATCTCACCAAGGAGATGTTCCCTGGTTCGCCCGAGATTCGGGACGGCTTCATGTGGTCGAACGGCGAGCCCGGCCTGGGCATCGACATCAACGAGGAGCTGGCTGCGAAGTACCCCCACAACGAAGAGGGCGGCGGCCACTTCGACAACGTGCGGCGTGCGGACGGGACCGTGGTGCGGCCGTAAGTCCCGCCTGTTGGTGCGTCATGACAGCGCAACCCCTTCGATAGCCCCCACCCACCCGCGTAGCGGGATTCACGGATGGTCGCACTTCGAGCGAGGCTTACCCTTGATGCATGGATCTGGGAGCAAGCATTACCGGCAGCCGGTATATCGGACTGCTGGCCGCGGCCGCGCTAATAGCCGTTGGCTGCACCGCGTCTGCGCCGGTAACCGACTCGAGTCTGGCTGCCAGAAGTACCCCGACTGCCAGTCCAGTCCCTGTGCCTGCCGTCACAGCAACGTCCGCGGTCGACTCCGTGACTACAGAACCAGCGAGAGTTCCGGCGGAACCGGCCGCATCGCCAACGGCCGTCCCAACGGAGGAGCCGGCTGCGATAGTGGTGGACGTCGCGGCAGTCGTAGTAACGCCTGAACAGACCACTGCCCCTGCGCCATCGCCCGAACCGGATGCCCCCGCGTCGCCAACACCCGTTCCGGCACCGACGCCGGAGCCTTCGACCGCAGCTCCGTCGCCTGCACCAACAGCGCTGCCGGCACCAGCACCTACTGCGACGCCTGCGATACCTGCGGCGCCGGCGACACCAACCGCAACGTACCCGCCATTCAACAGGACCACCCAGTTCGTCCCGCTCAACAATCCTCGCTTCGTGAGCGCGGTGGAGCGGACCGATCTTGGCGACGACGCTTTCGTTCTCGGCCTGGACTGGAACGGCGAGCAGCGCGCCTACCCGCTCTCGATGATGGCTTATCACCACATCGTGAACGACACAGTTGCCGGAGAACCGGCGCTGATCACCTTCTGAATACTCTGCAACTCAGGGGTCGGGTTCGACCCCAGGATTGAGGGGCGGGGCTACGATTTCGAAGTGGCCGGGCTCGTCCGAGGCGTCTTCACGATGATCGATCTACAGACCGGCTCGATATGGAACCATTTCGACGGGCGGTCCATCAGGGGGGCCATGGACGGGGCCCGCATGGATCTGATCCCGCTGCAGATGACGACATTCGGCGACTGGAAAGCCGAATATCCTGATGCGGTGGTCCTGGCAGGCGACACGGGGTTCGAGTCGCGATACGTGGAGTTCGACCTCGGGAGCTCGGTTGGAGCGCCTCGTGATTTCGCAGATTCACGCCTTCCGGTGAACGCGCTTGTGGTCGGCGTCGAGTCTGAAGGCGCTTTCAAGGCGTATCCGCAGGATATTCTCACCGATCGCGGAGGAGTCGTGAACGATGTGCTCGGCGACCGATCGATCGTCGTATTCCACGATGAGGTGGCCGGAGCCGGCCTCGCCTACTCCAGGGTGATCGATGGGGCGCCGTCCGAGTTTGAGCGAGTCGATTCGGACACTGAGTGGCTCGCCAGGGATGTTGCCACCGATTCGATCTGGAATGCCGCCGGCATAGCCGTCTCCGGACCGCTTGCCGGCGAGCGACTGGATTGGGTGCCGTCATTCGTCACGGAGTGGTACGGCTGGTACGACTTCCATCCGCAGACCGAGATCCTCGGCGGCCCCGACGACTGGGCGGAGGTCGTCGCCCCGCCCCGATTCAACATCCGGTTGTAGGCGCCAGTGGGCACGTTTTCTACGCGTGCCAGACGACCACCTTTGAGCCGTCCACGGCAAACCGCTCGATCTGGTCCTCGATCACGTCGACGCCGAGCCCTGGCGCAGTGGGGACGGCGATCTCGCTGTTCTCCTGGTCGAATATCGGGTCGGTCAGGTTCTCTCGAATCGGGTGCGGCGTGCGATCGAACTCCATGACCGACTGGTTTACGTACGGCTGCGGCGCCACGCTGGGTGGGTTCGACGGCAGGCAGGCGGCGACGTGAAGCGTTGCAGCAAGGCTGATGCCCGTGCCCCAGAAGTGTGGATTGAAGCTAACGCCGAACGCATTCGCCATGTGGCCGATCTTGTGCATCTCTGAGATTCCGCCGGCATGGGCGATGTCGGGCTGGATGATGTCGAAGACGCGATTGGCGAGCCTGCCCGCAAACTCATGCCGCGTCTTCAGGCTCTCGCCGCCTGATATCGGCATCGGCACGTTCCGGCGCACTTCCAGATTGCCCTTGTCGTCGTACGAGGCGACCGGCTCCTCGAACCACGAGAGGTTCGCCTCCGCCAGCGCCTGCCCAACGTAGATCGCCGTCTTGACGTCGTATCCCTCATTGGCGTCCATCATCAGGTGTATTTCGGGACCAAGAATCTCCCGCAGGTGCCGGACCCGCCGGACGTCCTCGTCGACGGCCTTGCCTCCCACCTTCAGCTTCATACCCTTGAAGCCCGCGGCCTTGTAGCCAAGCGCCTCTTCGGAGAGCTTTTCCGGAAAATCGTCCTCGAGGTAGTAGAGGCCGGTAGCGTAGACCGGGATGCGGTCCCGCACGCCGCCGCCGAGCAGCTCCGATACCGGCTTGCCCGCTGCCTTTCCAGCGATGTCCCAGCACGCCATGTCGAACGCGCTGATGGCGTCCATCGCCGGGCCGGCGAAGCTGTGCGACTGGTAGATGATTCCGAAGAGCTTCTGCCAGAGCGCCTCGGTCCGGGTCGGGTCTTCGCCGAGAAGCTGCGCTGCCAGCGCTTCCATCGCCATCGGATTGCCGCTCTCGCCCCAGCCGTAGGTGCCGTCGTCGGCGGTGATCTTCACGGCGGTCGTCTGGCGGGTACTCGTCCAGCGCTGCGACCAGCCGAACGGCTCGGCCAGATCGGCACTCAGCGGATGAATCTCAACGCGCTCGATCTTCAAATTCGCAGCCCCCTTCGAGTGGAGCCGCAATATTAGCGCGAATCGGGGCGGCAAACGTCGGCGGCAAGCCACCCGGCCGCGCGTTATCATTAGGTGGCGTTCTCCCGTCGCAACTGCGATTTCTGCGGCGGAATCGGGCCTGAAGGGCCTTAGAGAAAAGAATCATGACAGGCGACGCACCGATCTATATCACCTGACCGGGCCTGCGAGTCCCCCACGTAACAAAGGGGCTCGCGGGCGCATCCGGTTGGATCCAGTTTGCCCGCTTCGGGCCGGTTCTGGTTGCGCCTGCATTCCCGCAAATCCTGAGGCATATTTCCTCCGCCAGGACGCGCGCTTCGCGTCGGCCTGGCGCAACGAGAGCGCAACATGTTCCAAACACAGAAACTCAGCAAACGATTCCCCACACAAACGTTGTTTGAAGACGTCGATCTCGTCGTCGCCGACGGTGAGCGCGTTGGCCTGGTCGGCCCGAACGGCGCCGGCAAGACGACCCTTCTCCGCATGCTCGCCGGTGAAGAGCCACCCTCGGAAGGGCGCGCCGGCCACAGTGGCGGCACGCTCGGTTTTCTCAAGCAGCAGAGCAGCTTCGACCCGGCAAACACACTCGTCGAAGAACTGTGGATGGCATTTCCGGAGCCGAGGGCTATCAAGGCCCGGCTGGCGGAGCTGTCGGAACAGCTGGAGGCAGGTGAATCGGCCACTCCGGAGCTGACTATCGAGCAGACCGATCTCTTCGAGCGGTTCGACACGCTTGGCGGCTACGCCGTCGACGCTCGTATCGACCGCGTCCTGCGCGGGCTCGGCTTCACGCCGGCCGACAAGGACAAGCTGTGCGGCGATTTCAGCGGTGGGTGGCGCATGCGTATCGCGCTCGCCTCGCTGATGGTCCACCGCCCGGAAAACATTCTTCTCGACGAGCCGACAAACCACCTCGACCGGAGCTCTCGTGAGTGGCTCGCCGGCGAACTCTCCTCCTACCCCGGCACAGTCCTGATCGTCACCCACGAAGGCGAGTTCCTGGACCGCGTCGTGAAGCGCATTCTCGAGATAGACAACGGCAGGGTCGAGAGCTACGCGGGCAACTACTCCAGCTACCTCAAGCAGAAAGAGGAGCGAGTCGCAGCGCAAAATGCCGCAGCGGCGCGCCAGGAGCGAGAACTCGCGAAGCAGCAGCAGTTCATAGACCGTTTCCGGGCAAAGGCCACGTTGGCGAGCCGCGTCAAAAGCCGCGAGAAGGCGGTGGCGCGGGTAAAGCGGGTCAAGAAATACCAGGAGCAGGCAACAGCCCGCTTCACCCTCGCCTCCCACGGCCGGACCGAACGCGAAGTGCTGGTGATTGAGGGCCTGAGCCACGCTTGGGACGGCGACCCGGTCTTGCTGGACGTGGACCTGATCGTCGAGCGCGGCCAGAAGGTGGTCCTGATAGGCCCGAACGGCAGCGGTAAATCGACACTGCTGCGAATCGCCGCCGGCCAGGTCGAGCCGACTGAAGGCACCGTGCGGTGGTCGGAACGGGCGCGTCCCGGCTACTACGAGCAGCACCAGGACGAGGCGCTCGATCCCCGGCGCACGGTGATCGAGGAGGTGAAGTCGTCGTCGGCGCCCGACGCCACCGAAGCCGACATCCGCTCCGCCCTCGCCCAGTTCCTGTTCCGCGGAGACGATGTCTTCAAGCGGGTCGAGTTCCTCTCAGGAGGCGAGCGGAGCCGCGTCGCGCTGGCAAAGTTCCTCATCCAGCCAACCAACGTCCTGCTGCTCGACGAGCCCACGAACCATCTCGACGCACCGACTCGCCAGAGCCTGATCGGCGCCCTCAAGGGCTACACCGGCACGATAATCTGCGCCAGCCATGACCCCGGGGTCCTCGAGGGCATCGCCACTCACGTCTACGAAGCCGCTGATGGCGAGCTGCGTGAGATCTACCTGGAAAACGCGCTGGAGCGTGCGGAGAAGGCGCGGGCCGGGTAGGGGCGGAGTCGCGCGTCTGCCGCGTCGATGTTAATGACTTTCTGAGCGGAGACCGAAGGCCCCGCGAAGGTCGCAGTCGAAGAACCGTGTCTCCACCGCCGGAGAGGTGACTGTGTGGCCTGGTATCTACTCCATGGCACGCCTTCTGCGTTGCGGCACGTATTTGCCCGCTACGCACGGTCCTTCGACTCCGCCAATCTGCCACCCTTCGAGGACCTCAGGATGTCAGATCGGCTCCGCTCAGGAATTCATTAATCCCGGGGGGTCGGTGGCATGATTCGCGTTCTCCGAGATCACCTGCCTCATACCGCTGCGAATTTAATGTTTTTCTGAGCGGAGTCCCGAAGGCCCCGTCCGCACGGTGGGCTAAGCGCCAGGCACCACAGCGGTGACGAGCATGTGCTCAATCCAATCGTCCGAATCGTTGATTAGCTGGTGCTTGACCTTCGGCGGTATGTGGACCGTGTCACCGGGCCGGACGTCGTAAATCTCGCCGTCCAGCTTCATCTTGCCCGTGCCAGCGATGAAGTAGTAGACCTGTTCCCGGTCTGGGTGGTCATGGTAATCGCCCGATTTGCCGCCCTGCATCATGTGGCGCGTGAAGCCGACCATGCCTTCCATGGGCGCCTGCTCATGGGTTAGACCCTCGGCGCCCTTGCCCCTGAAGATCGGCCAGATGATGGCCGTTTCGTGGCCGATATACGGGTCGACGTCTTTCCAGTTCCTGATGGTGACCATTGCTTTCCTCTGGCTATTTCTACTTGCTTACATTAGACGAGTACGGCAGTGGCCTCTATCTCTACCACCACTTCGGGCCGGCCGAGGACGGGCACGCCCACGAGCGTTGCGGCCGCGTTCGTTCCCTCAGTGGCGGCCTTGAGGGCGGCCGCGGCCTCGTCGAGTTTCTCCTGGCCGCCCACCACGTATGTACGGGTGCGCACGAGTTGCGCCCAATCTCCGCCCAGCTCTTCGATCGCGGTCCGGATTATCGCAAGCGTGTCAGCGATCTGCGGCCCGGTCTCGCCGGGATGCTGGACTATCTCTCCGGGGATGATCGAAGTCGTGCCCGCAACGTAGATCACGTTTCCTGCCCGCACGGCGCGGGAGTAGTGGTTTTCGACTTCGAACGTTCGGCCCGTGCGGTAGTTTTGCCGCGTCCCGGCTAGGCCGGCCACCGCCTCGAATTCGAGCGCGAATGTAGCGCCCCGCCCCGCCGGTCCGACGACGCATATGCCTGCTGAGGTGGGCTCGCCGTCGGCCATGAACTCGTTCTTGCCGGTGCCGCCGGTCTCCGCAGCTATTGCGTGGGCGTAGTAGTGCCGGGTGGACACGACATCGCGGCCCTGCATCCCGGCTTCTGCCAGCGCCGCCGTGCCGGAATCGTAGACCGCGTCCATCTGGGAGGCGTGGCTACCAGCATCGGGTGCCGACAGGGCCGCCACGAACAGCTCATCGCCATACCTGACGGCGCGGGAACTGGAGCTTCCGGCGTCTTCGCCATAGCGGGTCATCGACCCTGCGGCGCCGCATATCGCTTCCACCTCCAGGGCGACTCTGGAGTCACGCGGCAGGCAGTCCACCAGCACTGCGCTCATCGCGGGGCCCGGCGGGTCGAACACAACGCCGTGAACCGCGCCGAGCAGGTCCGCTGCGCCCTCCTCGGTGTAGAAGATGCGTGTCCGGACAGCGTCGCCCAGTGCCGCGCCCTGGCCGAGCAGCAACTCTACGGCGGAGCGGAACACCTGGTGAGCCTGGCTCTCCAGTCCGGTGGCGTCGCGGGCCATCAGCCCGGATGTGAATATGCGGTCTCCGGCCGTGCACGCCGACGGCGCGCCGAGGAGGCCTTCCGGCCATGCTCCGGTTCTGGTCTCAGATATCAACGGGCGCTCCCAGCGTAAAGTTCGTTTTTATCGTGGGCGATGCCGCTCACCCGTAAAACGCCTCGGTCTGACCCGACAGTGCGTCTTGAATTCTCAGTCGCGCCGAATGTGACACCTGCTCTGGCAGCGCGCTAACCGGAAACCATTCAACCGCCGTACTCTCCTCCGACACATGAATCTCGCCCGAGACGTATTCGACTTCGAAAACGCTGGAAACGTACTGAACCGAGTAGCCGCTCGGGTATCGGAGAATCGAGTAGTTCGAGGGATCTGAGTAGACGCCCACAAGTCGTTTAATTCTGGTCTTCAGACCCGTCTCTTCCTCGCACTCTCGAACTGCACACTCGGCGACAGACTCGCCGATATCCATTCGGCCCGCCGGTAGCGCCCAGGAGCCGTTATCGCTCCTGCGCTGCAGCAGAACTTCGCTCCTGTCCTCGTTGAACAAAATCGCTGCGGCACTGGGACAGATCTCATCCGGCATCTTGTCCATTGAGTCGCCGAAGTTATCGATCATCCCTTCCCACGGCTGTTTTTCACCGGGCATTCCTGCTCGCTCCTCTACAACTAACCCGGCACATCTGTCGTCGGTTTGCGGGTGTGGTGGTCGACACGCGGCGGGTACTCCCTGGCGTGGAATTCGTCGGCCCACTCGCAGATGCGGTTCACCGACTCCTCGAAGAGCATTTCGCCCTTCTCTTTTGTGCCCTCGGCCGCCCAGCCGGCGATGCCTTTTTCCATATAGCTGCTCGACCAGTTGGAGATGCTGACCGGGCCGGCGCCGTAGAGGTCCACCCAGTGGAATTTCGATTCGTTCAGGTTGGTCCACGTCTGGTCGTTGGTCGCCAGCTCTTTCTTGACCAGCGACTCGTCGAGATAGAGCGCGATCGACGTCTCGGACTCCCCGGAGTGGGCTGAGCCGCCCGGGAACGGGCCGTCGCGCCACTTCTTCATGAACTCCGGGTCGGCCATGGTGAACTGCCACCAGCTGGCCCAGGAGACCACCGCGTCGGTCTCCAGCATGACACGGCGAGCAGCCAGCTCGAGCGGCGGCATGTTGGAGCCGTGGCCGTTGACCATGATGACCTTCTTGAAGCCGTGGTAGACGACGCTCTTGACCACGTCCACGACGTACCTGATGAAGGTCTCATGGTGGATGGTGATGGATCCGGGAAAGTCCATGACGTGGGTCGTGTAGCCGTAGTGGATCGGCGGCATGACGAGCAGCCTGTCCGGACGGCGCTTTGCGGCCTCGTGAGCTATGGACCGTGCGGTCCACGAGTCCATCTTGATGGGCAGATGCGGGCCGTGCTGCTCCGTCGTGCCGACCGGGAGGATCGGAATCAGGCCCTTCTCGACGGCCTCGTTCACCTCCGGCCAGGTCAGATTTTCGTACTTATATTTGTCGGTCATTTTTTCTCCTACAGGGTCGTGGGCGGTAGGGGCAATTCCTGAATTGCCCCTGCGTCTGTGCGAATAGTCGGTCAATTCGATAGATTCATTCGCCCCAATCCTCGGCGCCTGCGCCGCGGGCCTTGACTGCTTCCATGTCCAGCTCGATCCCGAGGCCGGGGCGGTCCGGGATGGGCAGCATGCCGTCCTCGTCCAGGCTGAACGGCTCGACAAGGATGCCGTCGACGTACGGGGCCGGGTACCAGAACTCGACGTACTTTGCGTCCGGCATGGAGGCTGCGAGCTGGAGGTCGGCCGCCAGCCCTACGGCGGTGTTCCAGCCATGGGTCACGACCTGGATATTGTTGTCGTATGCCGACTGCCAGATTCGGCGGGTTTCGGAGAGGCCGCCGCAGATCGTCTGGTCGGGCTGCAGGATATCGACTGCGCGCTCCCGAATCCACGGCTCGAAGGCCTGGCGGCGCGTCAGAACCTCGCCGCCTGCGATCGGGACCGGCGAGACTTCGGTGAGGGCCTTGTAGCCCTGAAGATCGTCGGCCCGCAGCGGCTCTTCGAACCACCTCACGTCGTAGTCGGCCAGCATTCTGGCCGTCTCGGTTGCCCACTTCAAGCCGTTGTGCCAGTAGATGTCGGAGCCGCCTGCGTCCACCATGATCTCGGCGTCGTCGCCCACCGTCTGCCGCGCCGTCCGGACCAGCTCTTCGTCACGTTTTCGGTCTACCCGTCCAAATGAGCCCCAGCCCAGTTTGAAGGCGCTGAAGTTCAGCTCCAACCCGCCTTCGAGCTGGCGGACCATCGCGTCGACCGGCCACTCGAATAGCATCGACGCATACGGCTTGATGCGATCGATATAGCGGCCGCCGAAGAGGCGCGAGACGGACTGGCCGGTTGCCTTGCCGAAGATGTCCCAGAGTGCCTGGTTCACGGCGCCAATGTAGTTGGTGATCGTCCCGCCGCGGCCGTACCAGAACGTCCACTGGTGGAGTCGCTCGGTAACTGCTTCGGGCTGCAGCGCGTCCTCGCCGATCAGGTGCGGGGTTAGTACCTTTCGGGCGGCCTCGGCCAGCTCCCAGCGGGTGCCTGCCGTGCCCCATCCGAAGAGGCCCTCGTCGGTGTCGACGCGGACGAGGGCCTGATCGTAGCCCCACCACGACGGATGAATGGGCATGCCGACCTTCAGTTCCGGCCGTTCGCTGGTGAGCGGAAAGACAGTTATGGACGCTATCTTCAAGTCGAGTGCCTCCCGCCAACGCAGGGTCTTGAAAAGCTGGAATGCCCGGTTTCGTGCGCGGCCAGCCGAACCTACGCCCGCCAATAGGGGGTGTCAAGACGAGGGAGTATCAAGATGGCGGCTCGGGTATGATTCCCGGCACTATGCCTTCTGAGCGTGTGCAGCGGCGAATAGATAGACTCCTCGATCAAGCCGACCAGGCCCTTGAGTCCAATGAGTGGCAAAAGGCACTGGAAGTTGCCGAGGTTGTCCTTGGTCTCGACGCGGACAACGAGGATGCTCAGGTATTCGTCGGGGCCGCCCGCCGTGGTCTGGATGCTGCAGGTGACGAGGCCCCGAGGCCGAATGAGATTTCTGACGCGGAGCAACTGGTTGCGATGCGTAGCGACGGTTCGCCCAGCGAATCCCCGACCTCCTTCGCCAACGGCCGCTACCAGGTCACCGGCTTCCTCGGCGAGGGCGGCAAGAAGAAGGTCTACCGCGCCCACGACACCACTCTGGACAGAGACGTGGCATTCGCGCTGATCAAGGCTGAAGGTCTCGACGACGCCTCACGCCAGCGGATCACTCGCGAGGCACAGGCCATGGCCCGCCTCGGCGATAACCCGAACATCATGCCTATCTTCGACCTGGGAGAAGAGAACGGC
>JADFHP010000071.1 GCA_022567135.1 Chloroflexota bacterium | reverse complement strand
TTGGCGCGGCAGGCGGAGTCGATGCCGTCGTATCCGTGCTCGCAATCGCGGAATCAGCGATACCCCCGACGATAAACCTGGAGAACCCGGACCCGGACTGCGATCTCGACTACGTGCCCAACGAGTATCGGTCGCAGACAGTCCGGACGTCGCTTACGAATTCGATGGGATTCGGCGGCCACAACGCCTGCCTGGTCTTCCGAGAAGCCTCCCTCTAGGGCGGCAACTCCAAGCGGTGCCGGGCAAAAGCCATAAGTGGGTGCTGCGGAGCGCACCGTCCGCGGAGGCGATCGGCAGGCTCGGCGGCACCTCTGGAGAATCAGGCGGTCCGCTCGGCGACCTGCCCGCACGGCTGTTGATTGGCCGGGGGATCACGGACGAGGCTCAGGCGGATGCATTCCTGAATCCTTCCTATTCGGATCTGTCCGACCCGTTCGACATGCCGGGGATGGAAGACGCGGCCGACAGGGTCATCTCTGCCATCCGCTCCGGTGAGCGGATAGGAGTCATAGGCGACTTCGACGTAGACGGGCTCACGGCCACCGCCCTGCTGCTTGGCGCCCTCAAATTATTTGGCGGAGACGCGGTGGCATATGTGCCCGACCGGGAGCATGACGGGCACGGGGTGCCGCGCAGCGCCTTAAGCTCAATGCACGCAAGCGGCGTCGGGCTGGTCATAACCGCGGATACGGGCTCGAGCGACATCGAGCCTCTGCAGTATGCGGTCGATCTGGGCGTCGATGTGATCGTGACGGACCACCACCTGGTGGGCGCGGAGCTTCCGCCGGCAGTTGCGATTGTCAATCCGCATCTCGGCGACGCGAGCTCCGCGGCCGCCATGCTGACAGGCGCCGGCGTGGCGTTCAAGCTGGCGCAGGCAGTTGGCAGGAGGATGGAACGGAGGGGGGCGAGCACCGCGATCGCGCTGGCGGCGCTGGGAACGATTGCCGATGTTGGTCCGCTCATTGATGAGAATCGAATCATCGTGACCGAGGGACTGAAGGCTCTTGAAGCTACGGATCAGGCGGGATTGAAGAGCCTGATGCGGCGGGCGAAGGCAGGCGGCCAATACGGGCCGATAGACACAGAGGCTGTCGCGTTCCGGATCGGCCCGCGGCTAAACGCTCCGGGCCGGCTGGGCCATGCTGGCATCTCCCTCGACCTGCTGGTATGCGAGGATCCTGTGCGCGCGGACGCCCTGGCGGGCGAGCTTGAAGCGCTGAACAACGAACGCCGACGGCTGGGCAAGGAGGCGGAGACGATTGCCGATTATCAGATCGGGCAGATGGAGGAGATTCCGCCGTTGATCTCGGTTGCCTCTCCTTCCCTTCACGCCGGGCTGCTGGGCCCGCTGGCCGGGCGGCTTGTCGAGCGGTTCAACCGGCCTGTAGTCGCCGCCGCGTATGAGGGCGAGACGGTTCGCGCCAGCCTGAGGAGCACTCCCGGATTCGACATATTCGCTGCGATGGATTCCCACGGCGACCTGTTCGATCGCCACGGGGGCCATGCCCGAGCGGCCGGCTTCTCCGCGCCTGCAGATAATTACCAGGCCATCATCGACGCCCTGACCGAAGCCGCTTCCGGCTCTGACGACATTGGAAAACCTCCAGTGCTCGAGATTGACGAGGAGGTCGATTTCGGGATGCTGGGCGACAGCCTCTGGGGATTCGTCTACCGGTTAGCGCCGTTTGGGGAAGGCAATCCGGCGCCCCTGTTTCTCACGCGCGGCGTGATGCCAGAGCAGATATCGGCCGTTGGCGCTAGCGGCGATCATTTGCGGATGACTCTGGACGGCGGCGGCCGGAAGTTCAAGGCGATCGGATTCGGCCTGGGCGGCGCCGACCTGGGATCCGGGCTCGTGGACGTCGCCTATGTCATTCGCGACAACTACTGGGCCGGCCGCAAGCGCAGGGAACTGGAGTTGAAGGGAATCAGGCCGTCGGTCTAGGCCGCAGCGCGCCTTCGCCTGCGCCTGCGGGACGTCCTGGAACCGGACGGCTGGTCGCCTGGTTCGCCTGCCGGGCCGCTGCCGACCCTGCGCCTCATGTACCGGATCATCCAGGGTACGGTGACGATGAGGACGATGATGGCGATGAACTGCGCCTGCTGGAGGCCCCAGAACTTCACCTCATCGATGCGGAAAAACTGCAGACCGAACCGCATCGAGGCGTAGAGGGCCATGTAGATCATCCAGAGGGCGCCGGCCGGCCGGAATTTGCCACGCAGTTTCCAGATGATCATGAACAGCAAAACGTCGCCGATGATTTCATAAGCGACCGTGGGATGAGTGGCCTGGGTGGGGTCCCAGTCTACGTCGGTCCGGCTGAGAGGCGGGCCCCGGAATCCAGGGCTGTTGAAGTTGGTGAAGACCCATCCCCACGGCAGATCGGTCGCCTTGCTCCAATGCTCGCCGTTGACGATGTCACCGACGCGGCCGATCGCCTGGGCGATCAACACTGCGGGGGCAGCCAGGTCCATCACCCGTCCGATGGGAACTCTGGTGGCGCTTCTGGGGTTGAAGGCGTTGTAAACGACCGCGTATGCGAGGCCGCCGAGCCAGCCGCCGAGTAGGCCGCCCCAGAGGCTGATTCCGCCGGCCCACACCTGGAACGCGTTGCCGGGGTTGCTGCTGTAGAAACCCCAGTTATCCGCGACGTGGACGAACCGGGCGCCGAGGATTCCGCCGAGGATGGCGAAGACGGCCACGTTGTAGATGGTGTCCGGCTCGACATTGGCTTTTCGGGCCCAGCGGCCCACCATGAATGTGGCGCCGCCCACCGCTATGAAGCTGAGGAAACCGTGCCAGCTAAGGGTGAAGCTGCCGCTGTCGAAGATGTTCGGGTCGAACGGGATGCTGATCATTCGAAGGGTTCTGGCCTCGGGTAGCGGCGTGGCGGGTGGCCGCTGAAAGTCTGGTCCGCACCGTTTGATGCGTCAGATTACGGATACGATGACCGAGGGATTGTAGGTTTGTGCGAGTTGGGCCGTCAACGCGCATGGCTGGCGCCGCGAGAGTCTCAAAACGACGTTTATCGGCGCAGCCCCGAACCGGCCCGAAAAAGACGGGAATGCTAACATCTCAGCCAACTCCCCTCCTGTTTCCCAACAGGATATGCGCAACGTCACTCCGGGACCGGAATCTGCATGCAAGCGCAGGTCGAAATCTTTCTGAACTACCTGAGCGTCGAACGGGGCGTCTCGGTTCACACGCTATCGGCGTATCGGAACGATCTCGAGCAGTTGATCGGTTTTCTCTCCGAATCGCGCGTTGGCACCAAGTGGCCGGAGATCGGAGAGAAGGACCTGACTCCCTATCTGCGGGACCTTGAGGATCGCGGATATTCGATAAGCACTCGTTCGAGAAAGATCGCGTCTCTCAAGTCGTTCTTCAAGTTCCTCAAAGCCGAGGGCTGCGTCGCCTCCAACCCGGCTGAACGAATCCGCTCACCGCGCTCTGGCCCAACGCTTCCAAAGGCGCTCACAATCGGGCAGGTAGATCGACTCCTGGAAGAAGTCGGCGGCGAAAGTTCTCCAGAGGGTATGAGGGACCAGGCGATGCTGGAGCTTCTTTACGCCAGCGGTTTGCGGGTCAGCGAGCTGGTGGGGCTGGATATCCGCGACGTCGACTTCGAGGCGATGACCGTCCGGTGCGTTGGAAAGGGCGCCAAAGAACGGTTGATTCCGCTCCACGAGGAGGCCGTTGCCGTACTGGAAACTTATCTGGCCCGGGTGCGGCCCCGTCTGGCGCGTGCGGCGACGGGGGCGACGGAGGCGCCAGAACCAGAAAAGGGCGCTCTTTTCCTGAACACACGAGGAGGGCGCATCACTCGCCAGGGCTTCTGGCTGAGGCTTCGTTCTTACGCGGGGCGGGCGGGGATAACCACGAAACTGACGCCGCATACTATGCGCCATAGCTTTGCGACCCACCTGTTGCGTGGCGGAGCGAGTCTCCGCCACGTGCAAGAGTTGCTGGGGCACGCGAGTATTGCGACGACGCAGATCTACACTCATCTCACGAACGATCACGTTAGACAGGAGTACAGGCGGGCTCATCCAAGAGCCACACTCTAGGGTGCAGCGCGTCAGGGGATTCGGTCCGGCGACCGTGGGAGAGATGCCAGGGCGCCGCGGGAGGGGGACGTAATGCCGGTAGTAGCAGTTGAAGGCCGCGCAGGGTCTCTGGCGCCGGTACTCGGCCATCTGGTGGCCGATGAGCTGGAGATCGATTACATCGATCGCCTGCTCCTGGCGCAGATCGCCAAGCGCGTTGGGTCCACTGTGCAGGCTCTGGCGGAATCGGAACGGCGGCCAACCGGGGTCGTGGAGCGGCTTGCCGGGCTGGTTCAGCGCATGCTCGAGCGTTCGGCCGTGGCCGGGGCCGGAGGTGATCCTTACTTCGGGCCCGGAATCGATACGCTGCTTTCCCGTCCTTACCGGGAACTGGACGATGTAATCACGTCACCTCGCGATCTTGGGCAGCAGCAGTTCATCGACTCGACGCGCGAGGTGATCAGGGACATTGCCGAAGACGGCAGCGTGGTGATCGTAAGCCGCGGCGGTTCAGCGATTCTGAAAGATGTCCCGCGTGTGCTTCGGGTGGGGGTCATCGCAGATCGCAGTGACCGGGTCCGGCGGATCATGGAGCGCGAGCGACTTTCAGAGGAGCAGGCAGAGGAGTTCGTAGAGCACTCAGACAGTGCCCAGGCCGCCTATTTTGAGAAGGCGTTCGATAGCAGCCCGATCGACCCGTTCCTGTATCATGTGATGATCAACACATCGGAAATAAGTGTCGAGCGAGCCGCTGAGATAGTGGTGCCGCTCGCGCGGGAGCTACAGGAGCGGGGCCAGCTGATGGAAGCGGTCTGACACACCGTCAGACGTCCCCCGCGACGGCCTGGAAGATGCCTCGGAAATCACGTCGTACCAAGATCAAATTCGGCAGGCGGAACAGAAGCAGCCGCGCTCATACGCCGAACACTTACGTCGATCCTAATTTCGATGCGGGGACGGGTGAGGTCAGCGACTCCGGTGAGGAAGAGCTTGATCCCGACGCTCAGGCCCGGCTGACCCGGCGACGGCAACGCGCCGATGCCCGGTTGGCGCGAGGCAGCAGGGGCAGGCAGGCCCCGATGAGGGCCGCTGTTTACAGTGAGTTTCTCCCCGCTGAGCTACGCAAGCTTGGAATGGTCACGGCCGGCCTCGCCGTGGTTCTGGTAATTCTCACGTTTACGATCGGTTAGTCTGGCGGTTAGTCTGGGCAGTGTGTGGCGGCCGCCGCAGCAGCTCTCTTTCGGTCTCTTCCGGGACCGCGTGTAGTTGTCGCATCACTAACAATGAGGCAACCTTTTCTCCATGACCGCCGAAACAGGTACCCGTCAAACGCTTTCCGTCCGCCTGCGCGCGGTTCCACTGAGTCCGGGCGTGTACATGTGGCGCGACGCCGAGGGCAAGATCCTGTACGTTGGCAAGGCATCTGCGCTGCGAAACCGGATGCGCTCGTACGTCGGAAAGCCTTCCAGCCTCGCGCCGAAGACGCGCAGACTGATGGAGCGTGCGGTCGACTTCGACTACATCGTCACGGAGTCCGAGCAGGAGGCGCTGCTGCTCGAGAACAGCCTGATCAAGCGGCACCAGCCGCGGTTCAACGCCCGCCTGCGGGACGATAAGACATACCCGTACATAAAGATCGATCTGGCGGAGGAATTTCCGCAGATCTACATCACCCGCAAGACGTCGGATGACGGAGCCAGATACTTTGGCCCGTTTGCCAGCGCCGGCAGCGTTCGCAAGACGCTCGCGCTGTTGAAGCGGCTGTTCCCGTATCGGTCGTGTACCAAGGCGATCACGGGGACAGACGACCGGCCGTGCCTGGACTACCACATCAAGAGGTGCATCGGGCCCTGCATCGGCGTGGCGAGTAAGACTGACTACGCATACGTGATCGACCAGGTGATCCTTTTTCTCGAAGGCAGGACGGCGGACGTGGTCGGGCAGATCCGCGGGCAGATGGCATCCGCCTCTGACGATCTGAACTTCGAGCGGGCGGCGATTCTGAGGGATCAGCTCAGGGCAATCGAAAAAGTTTACGAGGGCCAGAAGGTGCTCTCTATGTCCGGCGAAAACCTGGACGTAGTGGCTGCGGCGCACGGCCGCGACGAGGCGTGGATTGAGGTCTTCTTCGTCCGCCACGGCAAGCTGATCGGCCGGGACAATTTCATGATGTCCAATACACGCGAGCTGGAGCGGAGCGAGATTCTCACCGACTTCGTGAAGCAGTTCTACGACTCGGCCGCGCACGTGCCGCGACGAATCCTGCTTGAGGATCCGATCGAGGATGCGGAGGTGATCGAGACCTGGCTCAGCGAGAAGCGCGGCGGGAAGGTGGATACCTTCGTTCCGAAGCGCGGCGAAAAGCGGAAGCTGGTGCTGATGGTGGCCGAGAACGCGGGACACGGCCTGGAGCGCATGAAGGCGAAGTGGGCGGCCGACAGCGAGCTGATGGGCGGCGCCATGGAGGAGTTGCAGGAGCAGTTGAGCCTGCCGAACCCACCGGTGCGCATGGAGTGCTACGACGTCTCCCATATCCAGGGCACGAACACCGTCGCCAGCATGGTGGTATTTCAGAACGGCAAGCCGCTCTCCTCCCACTACCGGCGCTTCAAGATCAAGACTGTGGAGGGAAACGATGACTTCGCGTCGATGCGAGAGGTGTTGACGCGGCGCTTCAAGCGGCTGCAGAAGGCCCGGGAGGAGGCGACGAACGGAACGGGGCCGGAGAGCCCAGATGCGTCTGAGAAAAAAGCAGAGAAGGCCGGCGACGATAGTTTCGGGGCAGTTCCGGACCTGGTGCTGATTGACGGTGGCAAGGGGCATTTGAGCGCCGCAGTACAGGTCTTTCTCGACCTCGGCATCCGGGATATCCCGCTGGCCAGCCTTGCCAAGAGAGAGGAAGAAATTTTCATACCGCAGGATCCCGACCCGATTCTGCTGCCCCGCAACTCGAAGGGTCTGTTTCTTGTGCAACGAATCCGTGATGAGGCCCACAGGTTCGCGGTCACGTTCCATCGCAAACGGCGGCAGAAGTCGTCCATACAATCTGCGCTTGACCTCATACCCGGCGTTGGGCCAAAGCGGAAACGAATGCTTATACGGCAGTTCGGGTCGCTGAAGGGTGTGCGTGAGGCGACCACAGAGGAGATTGCGGCCGCGCCAGGCATGACGCTCAGGCTGGCCGAGAAGATCAAAGAGTATGTCTAGGGGCTACTCGGCGAGCGATCTCCGGCGTTCCTGGAGCAGCGCGATGGCGGAGTCCAGGCTTGCCAGACTCTCTTCCAGGTTGAGTTCCCCGCCCGGGTACGAGAGCCGAACGCGGCTGCTCCCCTGCCCGACCAGCGTTTTTGCGGAATCGCTGCCCGCTTCGGCTTGAGTCGCGGGACCGGCCATAGCGGGCTCGAGAGTGGATGGCGGCTCGGTTGACGATGACTGCCTCATGTACGGCACCACGTCACGCAGCGTGCGTTCAAGCGCTGACTGGCGCTGCTGCACTTCGGCCCTGGCTGCACCGGTTATCTCTTCGATTACCAGGGTGAGGTTTCCGGGGTCGATCGCTTCGTATCGGATGCGTGAGGCGATCTCGTTGAAGAGCGGGATTCGGCGGGACAGGTCAGTGCGTATGGCGGCTGCCTCGTCGGCATCGACCGGTGACGAGGCCTGGAGGCCCGCGCGGGTAACTCGCAGGGTAGACCGGCCTTCGGCGATGCCCCAGAGTCGGAGGCCGCCCACGACGACCGCGAATCTGCCTCCGCGCTCGCTCATGCCCAGGCTCTCGGCCAGGCTCGAGCGTGAGATAGAGCCACCGAACTGTCGCGCGATGCGGCGTCCGACGTCGATTGCCTCGTTTAGCTCGATCTCCGGATATTCGTATTCACCGAGTCTCGCCACTTCAAACTCCTGTGCACGTCGCAAGAACAAATTCGACGGAGCGCCCGGTTTACGACGCCCACCGCACACTGAGACGCTTGCGATCTTCCTTACGGCTCTGCGTGGAGCGCAAATAGGTTGCTGGCCGACCAGAGGGCCGGGCCTGTATATATCCCGGGCCTCATCGGCGTATGTGCACTATACACGCCGTTTACGCCTCTATTCAATACGCCGCGCACACGGCGTTTACGCTGTCCGCTGCGGCTTATGTGCCGCTACCAACACTGAAGCGTGTGGGCTGGCATAGGTCCCTCTGCGGTACAGGCCGGCAGAGGCTCATCGTGTGCGGAAGTGGGCTCCTGGAGCACCCTGAACCGCTCAAACGCACTTCCGGCGAGGGTCCGAGAGGCTTTCGAGGCGTCATATCGGACTTCGGGCGCAACTACGAAGACTGAATCGACGAATTCCGAGGGCGGCCCGAGTGTCGCAGGGGTGCTCTGGTGCAGTGAATCGGCCGGACATCCGGGTCGGCAGCGCGGAGCGTATTCCAGGATCAGATTCGGTCCATCGCTAAATGCGATCGGGCCCTGCGCCAGGCCTGCTTGATTGCTCAGCGCGGGCCCTGCGTGGAATTGAAGCAAGATCTACGCCGCGCCGGTGCCACGGTGACGGCGGATGCCCGAACTCAGGCCCGGTAAGTGGCCCATTTTACCGCGGCATTATCCACGGCTTGTTTAGCGTTACGGTTAGATATTAGGATTTCTGCAAGGTTCTCCCGCCACGTTCAACACACGCCTTTCGATTACGGCTGCTACGCGGCTTGAGGCTCGGCTTTACCCGCCGGAGCCGGGGCTGTTTCCTGAGCCGGCCAGTCCGGCGATGCGTCCGAGAAGCCCGGTGAACTCCATGGGAAAGATGAACTTCGACGAAGGGCTATTACCGAGCGATTTCAGGGTGTCCAGGTACTGTAGTCCCATGGTGTTTGTGTGCACGCCCTCGGCTACAGAGTTCACCCTGGTCATGGCCTGGCTGAAACCTTCGGCTACCAGGATGGCCGCCTGCTGGTCGCCCTCGGCAGCCAGGATCTGCGCCTGCTTGTCGCCCTCAGCGCGCAGGATGGCCGCCTGCTTCTCGCCCTCTGCCACCGTTATGTTGGCTTCCTTCGTACCGTCGGCTTCAAGGACCACCGCCCGGCGCACGCGCTCGGCGGACATCTGGCGATTCATAGCCTCCAGGATCTCGCGCGGCGGGTCGATCTCTTTGATCTCCACGTTGGTGACCTTGATGCCCCAGCGATTCGTCTCGCTGTCGAGCCGAACCCGGATCGCCTCGTTGATCCGCTCCCGCTGCGAGAGGACCTCGTCGAGCGTGATGTCGCCGATGACTGCCCGCAGCGTCGTAGTTGCCAGCCCGATTACGGCGAACATGTAGTTCTGAACCTCCAGGACCGCCTTCTCGGACTCGTTGACATCGATCCTCATGTAGACGAGGAAGTCGATGTCTATGGACGCGTTGTCCTTGGTTATGCTGGTGGAGCGCGGGACATCGATGAGCTGAGTGCGGGTGTCGACTTTCCGGATCTCGTGGAGGATGGGTATTGCGAAGACCACCCCGGGACCCTTCATCCCCTCGAACTTGCCCAATCTGAAACGCGCGATTCTCTCGTAGTCCTTGACGAAGTTGATGATGCCCATGTTTATAAATCCTCCCCAGTACGTCAGCCAATCCGTGCGCGGCCGCATTTTCGCACGTTTTTGATCAGGTCTGTTTTTCTTCCTCTGTTTGATCAGGGGATTGAGCGGAACTGAGCTCGACTTCAAGTGTCAATCCATCTACGTTGCGCACGATCACGGTATCGCCCTCCGGTATCGTATCTCCGCCGAGCAGCCTGGCTGTCCACGACTCGCCCGCCAGCGTCACTTCGCCTTCCGGATCGAGCGGCACGGAGACGGTGGCGTCCTGCCCTACCAGCACGCCTGTCGAGAGAGGGCTCACATAGCCGGCAACGCGCGCCGAGGCCCGGAGCTCGCGGGAGAACCAAAGGACTATCAGGCCGAATACTGCTCCGACGGAGATCAGCAACCATTTGCTGACCTCGTTGTTCGGCGCTCCGAGATCGGGCGTACCGAAGAATCCGACGAGGAACAGGCCGCCGAGGATGAGTGACGCGGTGCCGGCGATGCCCCATATGCCGAAGCCGGGTATCTGGGTCTCAGCGAATATCAGAATGAATGCGAAGACGATGAGCGCAACGCCCGCCCAGTTGAAGGGCAGTTGGCCGAGGCCGGCGAATGAGAGCAGCAGCAGGATGACGCCCACGATGCCGGGGCCGACGAGTCCCGGCGACCAGAGCTCGATGATCAGGGCGAGGCCGCCGAGTGAGAAGAAGAGGAACACGATGTCCGGGGTTGAGAGGAAGGCCAGGACGTTTTCAACAACGTTGAAGCCGCTTTCCCGAACCCTGGCTCCGTCTGTGTGGACGATTACGTCTTCGGAGGCGGCGGGAATCGCCATTCCATCGAGCTGGCTGATCAGGTCCTCAACATCCGAGGCGATCAGATCGATGATGTCGCTCTCGAGCGCCTCTTCGGCCGTGTATGCGGCGGCTTCGCGCACCGTCTTTTCCAGTGCGTCCGCGTTGCGCCCGCGCTGTTCGGCAATCGATCGGATGAACGCCGCGGCATCGTTCGTCACTTTCCGCTCGAGCGTTTCGGGCAGGTCCTCGCCGCCGCCGCCGACGACTGATGCGGCGCCGATGTTCGTGGCGGGGGCCATTGCCGCGAGGCCCGCAGAGATACTGATGAAGGTGCCTGCGCTGGCGGACTGAGCGCCGGGCGGCGCTACGTAGGAGACGACCGGGACTTCTGAGGCGAGGATGTCCTTGACGATGTCGCGCGTCGAATCGAGCAGCCCGCCGGGCGTGTCGATGCGGAATATGACGAGCTGGACGCCGTCATCGCGGGCATCGCCGAGCACGCGGTCCACGAAGCGCGCCATTACCGAGCCGATGGCGCCATCGATCTCGGCGACCACGATGTCACCCGGGCTGCCGCTCTGCGCGTGCGCCGGCCGTTGGCCTGCCCACTGCCCTGCAAGGAGTCCGGTGAGCGCGAGCCCGATTGCCATCATCGCGGCGGCGATGACGGCGGGTCGTCGAATCCTGCCCCGATGGGCGCCACCTGGAGACATTTGCCACCTCTGAGATGCCGCAATGGTACCCGGTTGGCGGTGTGGCGGCCTGTTTCTCGCTTCGAATCACTGGAGGCCGGGCCGTGGGTCTATACTGCGCGCCTGTTGTCCGCACCTTGCCCGAACCGGGGCCGCTTCAGGGCGAAGGCTTCATGAAGATCACGGAGATCCGTACGTATCACGCCCACGATGGGGCGCGTAACAGCGTCTTCCTCCAGGTCCTGACAGACGATGGGATTACCGGCGTTGGGATGCCGTACTCGATCGGCCCGGACGAGGGGGTTCTCGGCGTTATCGAGAACATGACGCCCTGGTTCGTCGGCCAGGATCCGTCTCGTATCGAGTGGCTATTGCGACGTGCGAAGAACACGATGCGCTTCCCCCTGGGACCAGCGGCATGGTCGGCACTTTCCGGCATCGATCATGCCCTGTGGGATATTGCCGGCAAGGTCGCCGGAATGCCGCTCTACCGGCTGTTCGGTGGTGCGACGAGAGACCGGGTGAGGGTGTATCACGGGCTTTCGGGGGCGACTCCGGAGGAGTGCGCGGCGGAGGCGGTCCGCCTTGCGGCGGACGGCTATACGGCGTTCAAGATGTCGCCCTACCCGCCGGGGTGGTCAGAGATGCCGTGGCGAGCGGTCGTCCGGGCGGCCGGGGCGCGCACTGCCGCGGTTCGCACCGCTATTGGCGAAGGGCCGGACATAGCGATCGATGTGCATGCCACGCTGCGGGAACCCGCGAAGGCGGCCGAGATCATCAGGGCCGTGGCGCCCTCGCGAATGATGTTCGTGGAGGAGCCGGTGCGGCCGGACGCGGTGGAGTCGACGGCCCGGTTGCGACGCGAGTCGCGCACGCCGATAGCCACCGGCGAGAACCTGGCCGGGATTCACCGGTTCGCCGAGTTGATCGATGCGGGTGGCGCCGACATTATCCAGCCCGACGTTCTCTACTGCGGGGGTTTTCTGGAGATGCGGAAGATAGCGGCGCTTGCGGAGGCGAGGTATGTGACGGTGGCGCCGCACAACCCGCTCGGGCTGCTCTCGACTGCGCTGTCGGTCCATCTGGCTGCGAGCATCCCGAACTTCGCGATTCTGGAGTTCCATTCCGATCATCTGAAACCGAAGGCGCAGTTCGTCGACCGTGCCTGGGCGCCCGTCGACGGCCATTTCGAGTTGCCTGAGGCGCCGGGAATCGGCATGGAGTTGAACCTGGACGCCATTGCCGCCAATCCCGCCCGGCACTGGAACCGCGGGTTCCCGACGCATGATGACGGCTCCCCGGCGTTTATATAGGGCAACAAGATGAAGATCACGCGGATAGAGACGCTCATCGCCAGCATCGGCGCTCGCAACGCGATCTTCGTCCGCACGCATACGGACCAGGGCGTACACGGGATTGGCGAGGCGTATCCGGTCGGGCCGGATCTTGCGACGGCGCAGTGGGTGGAGTACTTCTCAGACCAGCTCACCGGGCAGGATCCGACACGGATCGAGCATCTCTGGGCCTTGATGTATCAGGGCGCCCGGTTCCCTGTGGGGTCGTCCGGTCTGGCGGCGCTTTCTGCTATTGACCAGTCGCTCTGGGACATCCTCGGGAAGACGGCGGGCGTGCCGGTATATCAGCTCGCCGGAGGACGCGTGCGCGATCGCGTGCCGCTCTACATGGACATCGTCTGGGACGCTCCTGACGTCGAGCAGCGGGCGGCGGTTCGCGCTGTGCTGGACGCGGGCTATATGGCGGTGAAGACCGGTCCCCTGCCCTCTAGCTGGCGTGATGTTGAGTGGGGCGAGGCGCTGGCGATGGCGAGGAGCCAGCTATCGCAATTGCGGGTGCTCGTTGGTCCGGACGTGCAGATCGGTCTGGACGCCCACGCCCAGCAGTTGGAGCCGTGGCGCGCGCTCGAGCTTGCCGATGCCCTGGCGGAGTTCGACCCGTTCTTCATCGAGGAGCCGTTGCGGATGGAGAATCGCGCTGCGATGGCCGACCTCCGGCGCAAGTATCCGGTGCCGCTGGCGACTGGCGAGTGTCTGTATACGAAGTTCGAATTCGACGAGCTGATCAGGTCGGCGGCGGTGGACGTGATCCAGCCGGACGTGTGCATCTGCGGCGGCTTCACGGAGCTCCGGAAGATTGCTGCGATTGCAGAGGCGCACGACGTATCGGTGGCGCCGCACAACCCAACGGGTCCGCTGGCGACTGTGGTGAACGTCCATTTCGCGGCTGCGACGTCGAACTTTCTC
>JADFHP010000180.1 GCA_022567135.1 Chloroflexota bacterium | reverse complement strand
CGGCAGCCCATCGCCACTGAACCCTGCGCCGCTTCTCTTGAAGCCAAGGTGGACTACGGCGTCCGCGCCCTCGAAGTGTCGGGCGTATTTTGAGCGATCTATGTCGATCAGATCGGCGATCTCCACTCCGGGAACCTCATCGCCATTCCGGTCTGCCGATTTCACATCGACGAGGCGCAGGTCATATCGCTCCCGAAACTCGTCGAGCATCTGGGACGCCACGTATCCGCTTGCGCCGGTTATCAGTACGGTTCTCTTACCTGCCAACTTTCCGGTCTCCTCAACTACTGTGAAAATGTCTTTGAGCGCTTTTCAGGGACCGCCTGTTAGGATGCCCGCCATGCCGAATTCAAACTGGTTCAAGGGCAACCTGCACACCCACACCACCGAGAGCGATGGCGACGAGACTCCCGAGCATGTGGCTGAATGGTACAGGGAGCATGGGTATGACTTTCTCGTGCTGTCGGATCACAACCATCTGACGGTGCTGGACGACGCCGGCTCGAATCCCGGAAAGTGGCCGCTCCTCATTCCCGGTGAGGAGATCACCAGCAGGCTCTTCAACAACACCGTGCCGGTGCACGTGAACGGCATTGGACTGAAGTCTCTCGTGGAACCGGCAACCGAGGAGTCGGCGCGGGAAACCCTGCAAGAAAACGTATCGAGAATCGTGGCCGCGGGCGGTCTCGCTTCGATCAACCATCCGAACTTCAAGTGGATCATCAGCGCAGAGGACATCGCGGCCACGGAGGGAACCTGGGCGATGGAGGTCTACAACGGCCATCCGATTACCAATTCATTCGGTGGCGGTGGCCACCTTAGCGCGGAGGCAATCTGGGATTTGGTTCTGAGTAGCGGGCGCAGGGTTCTGGGGGTCGCGACCGACGACGCGCATCACTACGTCGCTGAGTTCAGCCCGCTGCTCGCCAACCCGGGCCGCGGCTGGGTGGTCGTGAAGGCCGAGAAAATGTCGGAGGACGCGCTGATGGCGGGCATGCGGCGGGGGGAATTCTATGCTTCGTCCGGTGTGGCCATCCTCGACATGAAGGTAGCGCGGGATGAGATCGTCATCGAAATGGCGCCATACGATACCGAAGAGTTCACGACGATATTTCGCGGCAAAGACGGCCGGGAACTGGCGACGGTGGAGGGCCAGGAAGTTCGCTTCGTGCCGCCGAAGGCCGAGATGTACGTTCGCGCCACGGTCTATTCGTCGCGTGGTTCGAGGGCATGGAGCCAGCCGGTTTTCTCCAGTTAGTTGCGGAGGGAATGGCTTCCCGGTCTCCTCAACCATTCTGAGAATGCCGCTGGCCGGCTGTTAGGATGCCCGCCATGTCGAAATCGAGATGGCTCAAGGGCAACCTGCACACTCACACGACCGCGAGCGATGGCGACGCTTCGCCGGAGTACGTGGCGGCGTGGTATCGGGAACACGGCTACGACTTTCTCGTGCTGTCCGACCACAACCACGTGACGATTCTGGATGAGGCCGATTCGAAGCCAGGCGAGTGGCCTCTGCTTATTCCAGGCGAGGAGGTCTCAAGCAGGATCTTCGACCGCACAAAGCCGGTTCACGTGGGCGGAATCGGGCTGCGCACACTCGTAGAGCCGGCCGACGAGGGTGACATTCGCAAGACGCTGCAGGAAAACGTGAGGAGGGTTGTGGCGGAAGGCGCGCTGGCATCGATAAATCATCCAAACCATGCCTGGGCCATCACCGCCGAGGACATCGTCGCCACCGAGGGAGCGTGGGCGCTGGAGGTGTTCAACGGCCACCCCGACATCAACACTTTCGGGGGCGGCGGCCACCCGAGTCCGGAGGAGATGTGGGATTTCGCTCTGAGCAGGGGTAAACGGATTCTTGGCGTGGCCACCGACGACTCGCATCACTACGTCGACGAGTTCAGCCCACAGCTTGGCAACCCGGGCCGCGGGTGGATAGTTGTGAATGTCGAAAAAGAGTCGGAAGAGGCGCTCATGGAGGGCATGCGGCAGGGCGACTTTTACGCCTCAACGGGCGTGAATATCCATGATATGAAGGTTGCGCGAGACGAAATCGTCATTGAGTTCGATCCGTACAGGGCGGAGCTATTCACCACGGTCTTTCGCGGCAAGCACGGTCGGGAGCTGGCGACCGAAGAGGGCCAGGAAGTTCGATTCGTTCCGCCCGCAGGCGAGTTGTACGTTCGCGCCACGGTCTACTCGTCCCGCGGCCCAATGGCATGGAGCCAGCCGCTTTTTTCCGACTAGCTCTCCGGGGCCGTGTGCCGCCCGGGGCGCCGATTTCACCGACCCTTGGCCGGCGGCCTGTTGTGCTAAACTCCCGCCGCTCCGCGGCCCTCCCAACAAGTACAGGCGCCCGATTGGAACGAGATATGAAGTACTGCTACGCGAATCGCCGCCACACGCTCTATCCGGACGTCAACGACAGCTGGTCGCCGGACCCCAACGCGTATAACGACGCCTTCCTCGGCAAGTCCGCAGAAATTGGCTTCGACGGCCTTGAGATCGGCTTCCAGGTTCTCGAATCGTTCGATGATGATTCAGGAGTAAAGGCGTTCGGGAAGCGCCTCGCTGACGCCGGCACGCCCGCGCTGGCGATACGCAGCGGAGGCTCTCTCGTTGCAGCCCAGGGTTATGCCGATAACGTGGACAAGCTATCGCGGATGATCGATTCAGCAGAGCTGGTCGGAGCAGACGTGGTCAACGGCGCGCTGAGCGCCCCCGCGCGCCAGCCGAACGGCCGCAACAGCTCTCCGGGATGGCCTGTGTCCCAGGACGCCAGCCGCGATGCGATGATCTACGACTACGAGCGTCTGGCAGACGAGCTTCGCAAGGCCGCCGATAAGGCCGCTCCAATGGGCATCAAAATATCGGTGGAGGTCCACCAGAATTCGCTGGTCGACAACTCATGGTCCGGCAAGCTCGTCCACAAACTAGTGGACCGGCCTAACTTCGGCGTCAATCCAGACCTCGGCAACGTTCTCTGGACGTACGACACGCCGGAGGAGCCGACCGAAACGACGATCACCGAACTGGCGCCCATCTCTGTCTACTGGCATTGCAAGAACCTGCATCGCATAAACCACCCGGAAAACGAGCGCTCAGTGTTTCTGCGGGTGCCGCTGCAGGATGGCGAGATCGACTACCGCTTCGCGATCTCAGCGATGGTGGATGCCGACTACGAGGGGTACATGGCGATTGAGGGCGCCTCGGCGGGCGACCAGTTCTACCAGGACCAGAAGAGCCTCAGCTACGCGAAGGGCATTGTCGCCGAGCTCGACAGTTAGGCGGCTTCCTCAGCGTTTCTGCCCTGTGTGAATTGGGGCGGATATCTGGCTGCAAACAGCGCGATTGCTCCGGCCAGATAGAGGCCCACGATGATGGCAAAGGCGAGGGTGTAGTTGCCCGTGGCGTCGAACAGAACTCCCGCGACTATCGGCCCGGCCAGATGCGGGAAGATTCCGGCCATGCTGACCATGCCCATAATCGAACCGAATGCCCTGAGGCCGAACGCCTCTGCGACGATCAGGGCGTTGAGCGCTCCCATGCCGCCGAAGCCGAGACCGAAAACGACGACCGCCACCCACACCATTCCGGA
>JADFHP010000007.1 GCA_022567135.1 Chloroflexota bacterium | reverse complement strand
TTCCTAGTTGGTCCACATTTGCCCAGTGTTCCGCGATCTGGCCACCCTCGAAGCGAACGATGTGTATCTCTGTCCAGGTCGCTTCTTTGCCCGTAGGTGCCATGCCCATGAACTCGCCGGTATGGGTTCCTTTCGAGAGATTGCGAACCACTACTTTGTCGCCTTCAGCGAATGAGTCCTGAACCTTGATATCTATGTCTGGAAATCCCGTTCGCAGCATCGTGATGAACTGCCTTATCCCCTCCCGGCCGGGTGAGAGCCCAAAGGCCGGCACGTAAGTGTGATCGACAAAGTTTGGGGCAAATATTTCGTCAATGAGTTCAAACTTCCCCTGGCTGGTTATCTCCTCCGGGACTCGCTTCACAATGGACTTGTTCAATTCTGACATCGCTTCCTCCTTGACTGCCTGGATCGGTGGGTGTTGAACAGGCAGGCCCGCAAACGAGGTTGAGCGAACCCCCAGCCCCTGCCCGGCAGTAGACCAGATCAGGTGGGTGGGTGCAAACCCCGAGATGCCAGCTCGCCTCAAGTCAGGCATCTAGCATCGCCGCGAACCGCTCCGTCGCCTCTCGCTGTAATTCCTCTGAGCCGTGGCCGTACCCATACATAGTGATCGCCGCGGGAAAATACCCCGACCGCTCCTGCACGATCTTCAACTCCGCCGGCGTGCGTCCTTCGGTTTGCGCGAGGGCGATGTGCGCGTATGGTTCGACTCCGTTGCACTCCCGCCACCATCCCCTTGACCAACCCGCCGTCCTCCCATACAATAAGAACATACGTTCTGGTTTCTGCCCGCTCCAATGGCTCACTGGAGCAGGCAATTGAGCCAGCCAGGACGACCACAGTGACCAGAATGCAACCTTCTATGTCTTCCCCCAAAGGGGACGTATAGAACAGGCTGCCGCCAGTCGAATATACAGAGGAGACGCCACAAACAGACAACAGATCGCATCCGTCACCCGGCACACCTATATCTCAGTGCGGGCACGGCCATAACTCATCGGTATTCCGCCTCAGCTTATGGCCTCGCCATCGGCGGGGCGGAAACGCCAGCAGCCCGGGGATTTCGTTGAAACTCCTCAAAACTGGTGGCTCTGGCGAAAAATTCAACAAGTAGCGCCGCATTGTTCCAGCTTGGAACACGGCGAGGTCATACCACCGGGACGCCGTCACCTGACACCCGTCGGACGTGGGCCGACAACGGCAAGCCGGACCTGGGAGCGCAGGGTGCTCCTTGTCAACAAGACGCTGACCTGACCCCGGCATCCGCTTCAGGCCGATAGGTACGCCTCAGCAGGACGGACCGGGAATGAACGTCAGGCCACCGCAAAAGTTTCATGAGAGCGACCGGGGCGCGCACTGCAACGCCTCAATCCGCCTCAGGCGGACCGATGAGTCCGGCCGTCGTCCCGCGCTATCTTTCTATCCGATCGCGCCCAGCCCATCTCCCGCGTATCGCGTATGATTCCCGGCAACATAAATGTTTGACGCATACAATCACGCACAACGCGTGTACCGACAGGAGTGAGATGCTAAGCGAGCAGCTAGCGGCCGCGATGATTATCGGCTATCTGTCCGGGTCCATTCCGTTTGCCTGGCTGGCGGCGCGGTCAGTGGGCGTCAATATCCTATTGGTCGGCAGCGGCAACCCCGGGACGGCGAACGTGTTTTGCGCGGTCGACAAGCGGCTCGGCGTGCTCGTTTTCCTGGCCGATGTCATGAAGGGCGCCGTGCCGGTAGTCATCGCTCTGGCTATCGGCGTGCCAAAGGAGCTGGCTTTTCTGGCGGGCGCGGCAGCCATCGCCGGCCACTGGCGGCCGGTGGTGCCGCGGCTGGGCGGTGGAGGCGGGCTGGCCGCCGCAAGCGGTGCGGTAGTGGCGACCGCTCCGCTTCCCGTCTTCGGTGCCCTGGCGTTCGGCTTCCCGGCGCTCGCAATATTCAAAAGCTCCGGTCATGCGGCTTATATCGGCATGAGCGCGCTGCTCATCTCGGGATACGCTGTGTTCATGGAATGGGAGACGACGACGGGCGCGCTGGTGCTGGCGGTGCTAATCGTCGCCCGCCACAGACCGGTCGAGACAATAACTCGGCGACTGGGCAAAAGTTCGGCCACATGAATTTCGAGCGCCCTGTTAGGCCCAGCGTCAGGTCGGGCCGAGCAGGGCATCGGGATCGAGCACGTTGATCGGCTGCTGGCCAGGCGTGCTTCTGAATTTCCCTTCGTAGTTGACGGGCCGTTTTTGGACACATTTGCCCGCGTTCCCAGGATAGGGCGAATTGCGCGCCGTGACGCCGGGGCCGCAGTCGGCCGGTCCGGAACGGTCCAGATTCCCATCTCCCACCCATCGCGTAAGATTCCCGGCAGCATGAGTAATCGGTTCCCACGACCGCGCCGGTCGCGCTCACCCGCTGGAGCGAGATGCTAGCGGCGCAGATCGCGGCCGCGATCGTTATCGGCTATCTGTCCGGGTCCGTCCCGTTTGCGTGGCTGGCGGCGCGGTCGGCAGGCGTCGATATCCTGTCCATCGGCACGGGGAATCCCGGCGCGGCGAACGTTTTTCGGATAATCGACAAGAGGCTGGGCGTCCTCGTTTTTCTCGCTGATGTGGCCAAGGGCGCTGTGCCGGTGGTTATCGCGCTGGTGATCGGCCTGCCGGAGGAGCTGGCTTTTCTGGCAGGCATCGCCGCGGTCATCGGCCATTGGCGGCCGGTGGCGCCGCGGCTGGGCGGAGGCGCCGGGCTGGCGTCCGCGACGGGCGCTGCGGTGGCGGTGGCTCCGCTGCCGGGCCTTGTCGCACTGGCGTTCGGCTTCGCGGCGCTCGCGATATTCAGGAGTTCCGGCCACGCCGCTGCCATTGGCCTTGCCGCGCTGGCTATTTCCGGTTACGCCGCGTTCAGGGACTGGGAGATGACGTCGGGCGCGCTGGCTCTGGGCGGCCTGATCATGGCCCGGCACATCGCAGTCGAGATAAAGGCGCGGCGATTGGGCAAAAGCTCGTTCACGTAGATCGCCACTCAAGCCGGATAGCGCTCAGCTCCAAGCCGCCGGGCGCGATCCCCATAACGCCTGTTACTCAGACTACGCAGCGCGAAAAGGGGGGCAGTCTGCGGAGCCTGTCAGGCGGCTTCGCGTGCGGTGTAGCCCGAGTCGTCTGAGGATGGCGGCTCGCCGATTTCGTCCGACATGTCATCGTCGGATTCGTCTGTGACGACGCCTGGAATGGAGATCCAGAACGTGCTGCCTGCCCCGAGTTCGCTTTCGACGTTGATCTCGCCATCGTGCAACTCCACGATGGACCGGCTGATGGCCAGGCCGAGGCCCGTGCCTGGTGTCGCGCTTGCCACGTCCCGCTCGGCCCGGAAGAACGGCATGAACAGTTTGTCCTGGTCCTCATCCGAGATGCCAAAACCGCTGTCGCTGACCGAGATTCCCAGGCGGTTTCCGGCGACATTTGCCTCGACGACGACCGCGGTGTTTTCCGGTGAGTACTTGGAGGCGTTGCTAATCAGATTGGTGATCACCTGCGCAAGCCGGGCCTGGTCGCCATTTATCACGATAGGACCTTCCGGCGCGATGAGATGTAATTCTTGCATTTTGCCTTCTATGATCGGCTCGAAGCTTTTCACAATATCGTCGAGCAAATCCCGGATGTCGAACTCGTTCATCGAAATGTGCAGCGTACCGGCATCGAACTTGGCGATATCCACGAGATCGTCTATCAAGATGCTCAAGCGGTTGCCGTTGCGTTGAATGACCGTCAGGTGCTCTAACTCCAGCTCCGATAGGTGGCGATTCTTGTTCCGCTTCAAGATGTCGGCGAAAGCGAGCATGCTTGTCAGCGGGGTCTTCAGCTCATGAGAGACGGTTGAGAGAAACTTGGTCTTCTCCTCGTTGACTCGTTCAAGTTCTCGGTTCTGTGCCTCAAGTTCGCCGTGCGCCTCGATGAGGCCCATCTCACGGGCATGGCTAAGCTCTGTTGCGAGCGCGCCCGAGATCTGGTCGGCAACTCGGAGCAGGTAATATTCGTGGTTCTCGCCGTACGACCCGGCCTTGTAGGCGTGCAGCGTGATGGTGCCGATGGCACGGCCATCGGCGACCACAGGCGCGCACAGAGACGACCGGAAGCGGGCCCCGCCGTTGGGCCCGTTTTCGATCTTGAGGTCAAACTGGTCCTGTGAACCCACGCCCACCCTGATAGGCCGCTTCGCCTGCAGCGCATATCCCGTCAGGGAGACTTCAAGGAGGTTGCTGACACCCTTCTCGCGTTCGCTGAACTCCTCGCCCTGAACGTATCGTAGTGTCATCGCTCCTTGCTGCTCGGAGATGGTCGAGACACTGAGACGATCGAAGGGTATGAGGTCTTTCACCGCGTCCGCGAAGCGGTGGTATACCTCATCGATGTCAGGAGACGAACTGATGATCCGGCCCAGGCCGGCAAGTGCCTCAGACTCCCGCCACTTGCTCTCCGCCCGTTCCCGCTCCCGCCTGATCTGCGCGATCAACCAGATCGCGAGGAGCACAGTGGCCACCATGAAAAAGATGCGCAGCGGCTGCTGCTGTATCGCGTAGTCTGATGAGTCAAGGAAGATGACGTTCACCCCTGCGACCCACACGATGAAGAGAGCGGCCTGAGCTGCGCCAAGCGGCCAGCCAAGCCGGGCAACGCTGGCGATGAGGATCGGGAAGAGAATCAGATATATGTCGTTCGTGTTCTCGGTGCCTGCCAGCAGCCGGGTAGCGATGGCCCATCCCACCAGGACCGTGATCGTGTCCAGGGCAAGACCCGCGACGAACGCTTTTCTGACCCTGCCCGAGTAGAGAAGCCAGCCGATTCCCAGGTCGGCGATCAGCACGCCGCCGATGAGACCGAGGATGAGTCCGAAAGCGGAAGTGCCCGAGAGGAAGGCAATCGCGCCGGCAAATGCGGCGACGATGAGCACGAGGCGTCCGATTACCCATGTCCATTCGGCGGCCGCGCTCGTGCGAACGTTCAGGGCCACCACGGGCTCGCTAAACGAATCGCTGGCGCCTGCAAAAAAGGGTAGCCTGGTCAAAGAATTCATGTATGGCGAAAACCTCTCCGAAATCAGGTTATTCCGGCGAGCGATGTACATATTCGGGGATAGTACCCATGGTTCCGGGCTGTTTGCAGTATTGAGAAATGGGTATTAAGCGTCATCTCATGAGGCGCCCACGCGACCCGGCGCCCCGGCCAGGCGTCTCGGAGGCCATTACCTATTGAGCCTAAGCGCCAGCACCACAGCGGAGAATTCGTAAAGGCCCGCACCGGTGAGCCGGAAGGTTCGCGAAGCCTGGGGGCTATCGCTCAGTTGTCGATCCGAACATAGTCGCCCTGAGTCGTCCAATCGGGCCGCGAGATCCCGTTGAGATCCCACACGATCTCCCCGGCCCTTACCGTCAGGTGCGCCGTCAGGCGCCGGTTCCCCCGCATCGCGGCGAGGCCCGAGTCCACGAATCCGAAGTCACCCTCTTCGAGTTCAAGAACGGCGATATCCGCCTCCGCGCCCGCGGAAAGAGAGCCCAGCTCAGGGCGGTTGATCACCTTCGCGGGTTCGATAGTAGATCGCCGAACCGCCTCTTCGAACGACATACCGAAGCTCACCAGCTTCGACATCGTTATCGGCATCGTGGCCCTCGGCAGGAAGAGGCTTCCTTTGTGGGCATCCGTGCTTATCGTGTCCGGCCGCCAGCCCTGCTCCATGCACGGCCCGACTACGCGGAACCAGAAGCTCCCGCCGCCATGGCCGACGTCGAAGAGAATCCCCTTTTCGCGCGCCTCCCACATGTAGTCCTGGACTTTTTTGCCGGCGTCGAGCTGTTCGATGTGCTGGCCGTACATGTGTGTGTGAACGTCTCCGGGGCGCATCCGCTCAAGGATCAACTCCCGGTACGTGCGCTCGGGGCGTGGCTGGAAGTCGACCATTACAAACTTTCCGCACATGTCGCCGGCCGCTACGGCGCCATCCACAGACTCCCATCCGTATTTGTGGTGAGCCGCCTTGATCCCCACCAGGATGTCGGGGTATTCCGCGATGCGATCGGCGCAGGGCTCTGGCTGCATCTCGGACACGTCCTGTTCGATCGCGCCCAGCATTCCTCCGCCTACGATGTTCAGGAGCGCCAGCAGCCGGACGCGGGCTCTGTCGATTATCTCGGTCTTGAACTGCTCGAAGTTCTTGTAGCCGGCGCCGCCGGCGTCGACCACAGTCGTCGTGCCGTTGGGAAAGGCATATTCGTCGGGGAAGGTCCAGCCAGAGTATCCGAAGTGGTGGGAGTGGATGTCGATCAGACCGGGCGTGACGTAGAGGCCCGAGACGTTGACGACTTTCGCCGCACCGGCGGTTGAGAGCCCTGGGCTGACGGCGGCGATGGTTCCGTTGGCCACCGCCACGTCTGCCGGCCCATTCAGATCGTTTGCGGGGTCAATGACGTGCCCGCCGGCCAGTACCAAATCGTAGTTTTCGCTCAACGCAGTCTCCCTCATTACGGCTCTAATTTGCCGACTATTGCGAGGGCCAGTTTAGTCGCCGACCGGTTGAGAGCTCAGTTGAGCGAGAAGGCCTGCTCCGCCAAGTCTGTGATGTGGCGGCCGATGACGAGCGATGCTGTGGCGCCCGGCGATGGCGCGTTCAGCACGTGAACGGCGTTTTCGGTCTGCTCGATCACGAAGTCGTCCAGGAGGCGTCCGGAACGATCGACCGCCTGTGCCCGCACGCCAGATCCACCCTCGCCGAGGTCACTCGCGGTGATCTCGGGGATCATCTTCTGCAGGTCTTTCACGAACACGCCCTTGCGGAACGAGCGGTTCATCTCGCTGAAGCCGGTTTTCCATTCGCTCGCGGCCATCTTCCAGAATCCGCGGTACCAGACGGTGTCAACGAAGTCCCGAGGGCTGAAGTCGCGCTTTCGGTAGCCCTCGCGTGCGGTGGCCAGGACGGCGTTGGGTCCGGCCTCAACATAGCCCTTCACATTGTGGGTGAAGTGGACGCCGAGGAACGGGAGATCGGGGTCAGGCACGGGGTAGATCAGGCCCTTGACCAGCTTTTCGCTCTCCTTTTTCAGGGTGTAGTACTCGCCGCGAAAGGGGAGGATTTTCACGCCGGGGTTGACGCCCATCATCAACGCGATCCGGTCTGAGTGGAGTCCGGCGCAGTTGACCACGTTGCGTGCTGCAAACTCTCCGGTGGCCGTCTCGATCACGAGGCTGTCCGAACTCCTGTGGAAGGCGCGGACAGGCGAGCCGAGCCTGAGTTCTCCTCCGGTATCTTCCACCCGTCGCAGGTACGCCGCCGATACGTCGCGATAGTTGACGATCCCTGTGTGCGGGGCCCATAACGCCCTGAGGGCCTTCACATGCGGCTCGATCTCATGCAGCCTGTCGGCGTCGATCAGTTGAAGGTCCGGAACGCCGTTCGCGGTACCTCGCTCGTGAAGCAATTCGAGGCGCGGAAACTGATCTTCGGCGGTCGCGATTATGACTTTGCCGATCGGCTTATAGTCGATCCCGTTTTCCTGGCAGAACCGGCTCATCGACTCGCGGCCTTCGACGCAGAAGCGGGCTTTGAACGAGCCCGGCGGGTAGTAGATGCCGGAGTGGATCACTCCGCTGTTGTGGCCGGTCTGCTGGGTCGCTATCTCGTCGTTTTTCTCGATGATTCCGACGGATAGCCCGGGGTGCCTCTCGAGGAGGTGCATCGCGGTGGAGAGGCCGATGATGCCCGCTCCGATTACCGCGACATCGTAGGTGGCGTCTGGCAAGTACAGGTCTCCATGCCGGTAGGGCGTTGTCGTACGAGAAAACGCTAGCATACCGCGGACAGGGCGACCGCGAAATCGAGCTGCAAATTCGGGTGGGCCGGGTGCTGGCGAGCCTCGGGCTCTGGTAACGTTTCCCGCATGCCTGACTCTCATGAGCCCCCGGTGCGCGTAACCCTCTTTGTCACATGCGTGGTGGACCAGTTCTACCCTGAGGTTGGTGAGAGCGTGGTCAACGTCCTGGGACGCCAGGGCATCGGCGTCGATTTTCCTGCCGCGCAGACCTGTTGCGGACAGCCCGCGTTCAACGCCGGGTTTACCGATGAAGCGCGCGCCGTGGCGGAGCGTTTTCTGGAGGTGTTCGAGGGTGCCGACCCCATCGTCGTGCCGTCCGGCTCGTGCGCCGCGATGGTGCGAAATCTCTATGGTGAGCTCTTCCGAGATGACCCGGAGTTGCTCCAGAAAGCCAAGGCCATCGGCGAGCGGCTTTACGAGTTCTCCGAGTATCTCGTGGACGTCCTCAAGCGGCCGGACCTGGCCGCCTCCCTGGATGGATCGGCCACGTACCACCAGTGCTGCCACCTGTTGCGTGAGCTGGGCGTCGATGTGCAGCCGAAGTCGCTGCTCGGGTCCATCGAGGGGCTCGAAATGCGGGAGATGGAGCAGGCAGAAGTATGCTGTGGCTTCGGGGGCACGTTCGCCGTTAAATTCCCCGAACTATCGACCGCCATGTTGAACGACAAGCTGGACAACGCCGCCGCGACGGGCGCAGACATGCTCGTTGCGTCTGACGCGACATGCCTGATGCACATGGAGGGCGGAATCAGGCGCCGCGGCGATTCGATTCAGCCGGTGCACATTGCACAACTTCTTGACCGGGCGACTGCCGAACAGGAGTCGCGCGTTTGAGGGTCCGGTCAGCAGAGTTTAAGAAGCGATCTGCGGAGACCGCGCGGGATCCTCGCCGGCAGGCGGCCCTGCAGATGCTCTACGACGGCCTGCATAAGGGCCGGATAGCAGCCGCGGCGGCTACCGATAACTGGGAAGAGCTGCGGGTGAAGGGCCGTGCGATCAAGTGGCACACCATTCGTAATCTCGATTACTACCTTGAATTGCTCGAAGAGCGGGTAGTGGCGAACGGCGGGAAGGTCTACTTCGCTAATGACGATGCCGAGGCCAGCGAGTATGTGATGGGAGTCGCCCGCGCCAACGATGTGAAGACCGTCATCAAGAGCAAGTCGATGGTCTCCGAGGAGATGGGGCTGAACGAAGCGTTTGAAGAGGCCGGAATCAGGCCGGTCGAGACGGACCTCGGCGAATACATTATCCAGCTTGCGAATGAGCCGCCGTACCATCTGATCGCCCCGGCCATCCATAAGACGCGGGAGGAGATATCCGATCTCATCCAGCAGGCCGCCGGCGGGCCGCGCGAAGAGGACCCGAAGGACCTGACGAAGACAGCGCGCCGCCTCCTGCGTGAGGAGTTCCGGACGGCGGAGATGGGTGTCTCGGGCGTCAACTTCGCGGTGGCGGAGACCGGCAGCATAGCCCTGGTGACCAACGAGGGCAACGGCCGCATGGTGACGTCGGCTCCCAGGGTCCACGTTGCGATCATGGGCATGGAGAAGGTGATCCCCTCCATGCAAGACCTCTCGACCATGCTCCGGATATTGATCCGGTCGGCGACGGGCCAGCGAATCTCCTCGTACGTGACGATAGTAAACGGTCCACGCAAGGCGCCCGAGGAAGATGGCCCGGACGAGTTTCACCTCGTGATCGTGAACAACGGACGCGAGAATCTGTTGAAGGACCCTCAGCTGCGGGAGGCCCTGCTATGCATCCGCTGCGGCGCCTGCCTGAACGCCTGTCCTGTCTATCGGAAGGCGGGCGGCCATGCCTACGGCTGGGTCTACCCCGGGCCGATAGGGGCTGTGATCACGCCGGTGATGTCCGGAAAGAAGCGGGCGAAGGACCTGCCGTTCGCATCCACCCTGTGCGGCGCCTGCCGGGAGGTCTGTCCGGTCAGTATCGACCTGCCCACGCTGCTGCTGCGCCTGCGGAGCGACCTGGCGGAGGGCAAGGCCGCTCCCGGCGAGAGATCTTCGGTGCTGATGGAGCGGCTCTCGTTCAAGATATGGCGGTTCGGCATGCTCCATGCGAGCGCGTTCGGCCTCGGCGGGCGAATAGCGAGCGCCGGCATGTGGCCGATCTCCCGACGCGGCTGGCTTCGCAGACTGCCGCCTCCATTCAGCGGCTGGACGAGCTCCCGTGACTTCCCCCGCATCGCCTTCCGCCCGTTCAGGGCCCGCTTCAGGTCGCGGGGCGGGGGATAGGCGATGGCAGACCGCAACGAGTTTCTGCAGATGGTGCGCGATTCGCTTGGCGTAGCTTCCGGGCGCGTGATCGAGCCGGACGACGCGACGGCATTTTTCGAGGACCAGTCGGGCGTCAGTGATCAGGCGGCCGCTGTAAGAGAGCACGCCGATTCGAGCCGTGCCGATCTGCTGGATGAGATGGCGGACGCCGCGGAAGAGATCGGCTGGGTGATCCACCGCTCGACTTCTCCCGAGGACGCGGTGGCGGCCGTCACGGAAATATGCCGCTCCGCCGGCGCGAAGAGCGTCCTGCGGTCCACGCACGACGTGTTCGAGCGTGTGCCGGTGGATGCGGCGCTCAGCGCCGAAGGCATGGCCGTGTCGATCGCGACGCGGGAACCGTCGGACGATGACGCGGTCGACCTGGAGCGCCGGTTGGAGTTGAGGGAGCGGGCCTTCGATACGGATGTCGGGATCACCGGCGTCGACTATGCCGTCGCGGAGACCGGAACGGTCGTCATTAATCCGCGACAAGGCGTATCGCGGCTCGTATCGCTGACCCCGCCGATGCACATCGCCATTCTCGAGGCCGGGCAGGTGCTGCCCTCACTCGACGAGCTTTTCCTGCTGGCGCATGACGATTTCCAGAAGGGCGCCCACAGGGGCATGATCAACCTGATCACCGGGCCGAGCCGCACCGCGGACATAGAGGCGAACCTGGTCATCGGAGTCCACGGGCCGGTTGAGGTCCACCTGGTTATCGTGGGTTAGATTTAGCAGGCCAACCGGCCTCACTCCAGAATCGTCACCCGGCCGGTTTCGCCGTCCAGCCGCACCCTGTCGCCATCTTTGATCAGCACCGTGGCGTTTTTGCAGGTGACTATGCATGGGATGCCGATCTCTCTGGAGACTATCGACAGATGCGAAAGCGGTCCGCCGGTGTCGGCGATGATCGCGCCGAGTCGCTGGACGACGGCGTTGAATGCCTCGGAGTGGGTGGACGTCACGAGGACGTCGCCGGTCTGGATGCGGTCGAACGAGTAGTCGCCGACGACCACTCGCGCTGTCCCTTCGTAATCTCCCTTGCTCGCAGTTGTGCCAACAAGGTCTTCGCCGTCCTGGGGGAGCGGTCGCTGGGCCATGATCTGGCCAAGCGAGGCCTGTGCGGTGTTAATGCGCACAGCCTCCGGCGGCAGGCCTTCCATGACAGGAGGTGGCGAGGGTGGCGGGCCAAGGAACGGTGGTGCGTCCCGGAAGGTGAGAGACATCCTCATCGCGCGCCGCTCAGCCAGCTCTTCGCCCGATGGGGCACTATCGCCGTTCCAGATCGCCTGCATCTCGGCCCAGTCAGCTTCCATGAAGTGCTCGCGATCCAGAAGCCTCCCCTCATCGACGAGCCTGCGGCCCATTTCCAGCAGAGCCTTTCGATCGATGCCACTCGCCCAGACGTCGTTGTATAGCCCGCGCTCATCCTTGATTCGAATGCTCGCCCGGGCGTCTGCCAGCTCCTCGTCGAACGTCTCACGGTGCTCCGCCGGCACCTGGTTTCTCACAAACGTTGCAACTATTGCTGCCTGGGCTGATTGGTCGGGCGTCCCGGATTCCAGGGTGTTCCTTATGTTCTCCAGCAGCATCTCCGGTAGCTCATACGCGAGCTTGTCCGTAACATCGAAGCCGGTTGCAAGCCGGTGGCCGTCCATGAACCAGAACCGCTGCGCCGCATCGCCGACCCTGCCAGGCGATGCCCGCAGCCGATCAATGATCTCTGGCGCCTCAAAATCAGACATGACGATGGATCTGGCGTCGGCGTTTTCCTTTATCGCCTCTACCAGCACCTCCAACTCAGGCGTCACTCCTGCCGATATGGGCGATGCACCATCAAGCAGGCTGATCGCGTCCTCGGGCGGGATGCGGGTCCATTCAGCTACATCGGTAAGCAGAAAGGCGGTAGGCAGCATTGCCGCGATGTTGAATGTGTGATGGCGCCTCGTCATCTCATTGGAATTATCCCGGGTGGCAGAGAGATGGCCAAATAGAGCCGACCTATCCAGGCTTATCACATCCACCGACGCCAGAGCCAGGTTGATTCGTATCGAGTCGGGCTTGACCGTCTCAAACCACTCACGCCGCTCTATTTGCCAGTACTTGCGGTTAAACTGCTCAACGGCTGTGGTCAATCGCTCTTCAACGGCAGGGTCATCTACTCGTAGAGCGTCATGTGAACCGGGCTCCGTGCCAAAGGTGTGAGTGCGACCATAGCCGAAACCATGGATTGCGCGGTTTGCGCGGACCACGAGCAGCCCGTAGCGGGCCATTGTCTCGTTCATCGTTGCGCTGATAATTGGAAGCTTGCTCTCGGCCATAAATCGAGTCAGCGGCGTCGTGAAGTGCTGCGTGTCCAGTATCCATGTTCCCGGTCCGGGCGGCTCGAAGTTCAATTCGGTGCGCGGAGTCATTCTGGCGTCATTCCTTTTCGTTTATGCGGCTATCAGGGCTTTATGGACCGTCCAACGGCCAGCGTCCGCATGATCTCCTCGGCCACACCGGCCAGGAGATCGGCTGTGTTAGCGATGGCGTCGTCGAGCGGCATCGGGCCGCTTACCAGCGTGAAGGCGGCGTCGATGCCTTTCTCGTGGGTCTCACGATAGCCCTCGCCCAGTCCTCCGGCGATGGCGATCACAGGGATGCCGCGCTCCTTCGCGCGCTCGGCAACGCCAACCGGCGCCTTGTTGAATATGGTCGAGTGGTCGATCTGACCCTCGCCGGTGATGACGAGGTCGGAGCCTTCGAGATGGGCGTCCAGGTCGACCGCGTCGAGGACGATGTCTACGCCGGCCTTGAGGTTGGCGTTGAGAAATGCCATCAGGCCTGCGCCGAGGCCGCCTGCTGCACCTGCGCCGGGGTTGTTCCGGACAGCCTTGCCGAGATCGCGTTCGATCACGTCAGCGAAGCGCGACAGCGCTGCGTCCAGCTGCTCGACCAGCTCCGGCGTCGCGCCCTTTTGCGGGCCGAATACGGCTGATGCGCCATCGGGGCCGCAGAGTGGATTGTTGACGTCGCAAGCCACGTCGATAGACGCCTCTACTGCGCGCCTGTCGAGGCCCGATACGTCGATGCGGTCGAGATTGGCGAGGGCGGCGCCGCCGGGCGGCAGTTCCATGCCGTCGGCGTCGAGCAGTCTTGCGCCGAGGGCCTGCATCATGCCAGCGCCACCATCGTTCGTGGCGCTGCCACCGATGCCGATGATGAATTTTCGGTGGCCGGCATCGAGCGCGGTCTTGAACAGCTCGCCGGTGCCGCGGGTGGATGCGTTCAGGGGGTCGAGTTCCGACGGGTCGAGCAGGGCGAGGCCGGAGGCGCGGGCCATTTCGATGACGGCCGTTTTGCCGTTACCCCCGTTACCCCCTTTACCCATAGACCCCCACTGGGCATCGACCGGCGCGCCGAGAGGGCCGGTCACCGTGGTGGTTACGACCTTGCCGTCAGAAACGTCGACGAGCGCCTGGAGGGTGCCGTCGCCGCCGTCGGCCACGGGCACCAGGTCGATCTCGGCATCGGGCTCGACCTGCCGGACGCCATCGCCGATCGCGCGCGCTACTTCGAGCGCGGTGAGGCTGCCTTTGAATCCCTGCGGCGCAATCACGATTTTCATAGCGGCCGGATTATAGCCGCGCAAGACTATCCGGCTGGTACACTCACGCTCTTTCCGCAGGCCGCCCGCAACGGACGCGACCGGGCTGGGAACCCGGCAAAAGGAGCCACTATCTCACCGACGTCAACCGAAGCCCTGAAAGAACGAGTCGTTGAAGGCGTGGACCGCCACGCAGACGAGATCGTCAGGATTTCGCGCCAGATCCTGTCGCACCCGGAAACCGGCTACAAGGAGGTGAAGACCTCTGCGCTCGTTATCGATGTGATGCGTGGGATGGGCCTCGAAGTGCGTGATGGCATCGCCATCACGGGCGTCCGGGCCAGGCTGGACGGCGGCATGCCGGGTCCCAACGTGGTCGTCATGGGAGAGCTGGACTCGAACATCGTTCCGGACCATCCGCTTGCCGACCCCGAGACCGGCGCAGCGCATGCCTGCGGGCACCACTGCCAGATCGGCAGCATGCTGGGAGTGGCTTTCGCACTACAGGCCTCTGGTGTCATGGCCGACCTCGCAGGCTCCGTGACGTTTTTCGCGGTGCCTGCCGAGGAGTATCTCGAGCTGGAGTGGCGGCTGCAGCTGAGGGTCGAGGGCAAGATCGAGTATCTGGGCGGGAAGCCGGAGCTGGTGCGACTCGGCGAGCTGGACGATGCCGACTTCTGCATGTTGACGCATACCACCCCGGATGACCCCAGTTTCACCATCGGCAAAACTAACAACGGCATGCTTGGCAAGATGATTCGTTTCAGGGGCGTCGCTGCGCATGCCGGAGGCGCGCCCCATCTGGGCGTCAACGCGCTCAACGCCGCGGAGGTGGCCCTGGCCGCCATTCACGCTCAGCGCGACACGTTCAAGGACGAGGACCAGATCCGGATCCATCCGATCATCACCCGGGGCGGCAGCGTCGTGAACGCAGTGCCTGATGATGTGAGGATGGAGACGTACGTGCGCGGCTCCAACGTACCCGCGATCATGGACGCCAATGAAAAGGTGGACCGCTCACTGCGCGCCGGCGCGATGGCGTCCGGCGGCTCGGTGGAGATCGCGACCGCGCCAGGCTATCTGCCCTTCAGGGAGTGTGCGCCGCTGGCGGAGCTGTGGACCGCCAATGCTGAGAAACTCGTCGGCAAGGACGAGGTCGGGCACGGCGGCCACAGTGGCGGCTCGACCGACATGGGCGACCTGAGCCATATCATCGCCACCATCCAGCCGTACGCGTCCGGCGCCACCGGGCGCGGCCACAGCGAGGACTACCTGGTGGAGGATTACGGGAAGGCCGTCGTGAATCCGGCGAAAGCGATGGCGATGACCGTGGTCGATCTGCTGGCCAACGGCGCCGAGTCCGGTGCGAAGGTCCTGGACGCGTTCGTGCCGGAGATGACCAGGGAATCATACCTGGAGACGATGTCCGCGCTTTTCACCACGAAGACTTACACCGAATAGAAATCTGATGGGAGATCGACCTGGCTGAGGCGAAGATATCCGATCTGAAGGCCGCTGCATGTGCGGCCATTGAGGCCCGGCGCGATGAGTTGATCGCGCTGGCGCAGGATATCGCCGCCCATCCGGAGCCCGGGTTCGAGGAGTCGCGGACGTCGGCAAAGGTTGCGAAGGGCCTGGAAGCCCTGGGGCTGGACGTGGTGCGCGGCATCGCCGTGACCGGGCTCAAGGCCACCAGGCAATTCGGCCGCATCGGCCCAACCGTGGGCGTAATCGGCGAGCTTGACGCGCTGCGCGTTCCGGGCCATAGCCTTGCGGATCCGGACACCAGTGCGGCGCATGCCTGCGGCCATCACACTCAGCCCGCGCAGCTCCTCGGAGTTGCTGCCGCGCTCAGCTCGCCGGAAGTGGCCGATCACCTTGGCGGCTCGGTGGCGTTCATAGCCACGCCCGCCGAGGAGTTCATAGATCTGGGCCGTCGGCTGGAGCGCCGGGAGGCGGGCGAGCTTGGCTTCATGTCCGGCAAGCAGGAGATGATCCGCCTTGGCACGTTCGACGACGTCGATATGGCGATGATGGTGCATACGAGTTCCGAGGGGGAGCCGGGAAAATTCTCAATCGGTGGCACATCGAACGCCCACGTCGTGCACATGGTGAAGTTCAAGGGGAAGGCCGCGCATGCTGGAGGGGCGCCGTGGGACGGGGTGAACGCTCTGCAGGCGGCCAACGTGGCGATGTTGGCGCTCAACACTCAGCGGGAGACGTTCCGGAACTCCGACACGATCAGGGTGCACGGGATCATCACCAGTGCCGGGATATCGATGAACGCGGTTCCAGCGGAGGTCGTGTACGAGGGCCGTGTGCGAGGCCGCAACAGCGAGATCGTCGATGCCACCGCCGTCAAGGTGGAGCGCTGCTTCAAGGCGGGCGCTCTGGCGCTTGGCGCAGAGGTGGAGATCACGTCAGTGCCGGGTTACATGGCGCTGGTGAACGACCCCGTGATGGGCGATCTGTTTGCCGCCAACGTAGACGCTCTCTCAGGGCCCGGGACCGCGCTGCGCAGGGGCGCGGCGGCGAACCGGGGCGGCTCGACGGACATGGGGGATCTGAGCCAGATTATGCCCGTCATCCACCCTTACGTGAATGCAGCGACCGGTACGGCGCATGGTGTCGACTACCTGATCGAGGACTACTATTCGGCTGTGGTGACATCGGCGTCTGCTCTGGCGATGACAGTTATAGACCTGCTCGCCGCCGACGCCGCAAATGCAAAGACAGTGCTGAAAGAGGCGAAGCCGCCGATGACACGGGTGCAGTATGTCTCAGCGCAACGGGCGCGGATGCGAGTGACCCGCTATAAAGGGCGTTAAAACTCGGCAGAGCGGTTCCGATCGGATGGACTGAGACAACCAGGAGGCGGATGCGTGGGGAGAACGACCCGTCGGTTCGAGACCGAAGCGCCGCCATGGGCCGCGATGGACGAGTGGGCGGGCGAGCGTGGATTCAAGCTCAAGCACGCCGACGACGTCAGGCGCCGCTACCAGAAAGGGATGGGCATCGGAATCGCGCCGATCTACGTGGAGATGATCTATACGAAGCCGTGGGCGCATCTTCAGGCCTGGGTGGGCATCAATATTCTCGTCAGACCGGGAGTGCTGATATTTGCCCGGAGCGAGTGGACGCCGGAGTCGGGCGGATGGCGGCTGAGCCGTTCCAGGCGAATCGCCAGAGAGGTAATCAACCCGCTTTTCGAAATTTTCGAACAGGAGTTGATCGACTAGTTTCATGAACCCTGAGTACGTAGAAATCGCCAGGAAGGGCAGGGAGGCCATCGCCGCATGGCGGGCCGGACGTGATCCAGCCGAGCTGGACCTTTCGGGCGCCGACCTGGCGGGCGCCGATCTTGCCGGCGCCAACCTCTCGGGCTCCAACCTCACGAGATGCGACCTGAGCGGAGCGCGATTGAGCGAAGCCGACCTCTCGAACTGTAATCTCTACCACGCGAACCTCGCGGGAGCGGATTTGAGGCGGGCGATCGTTACGCGCACGAACGCCGTCGGATGCGATCTGACGGACGCCGACCTGTCTGGCGCCAATCTCTATCGCCTGAATCTGCGGAAGGCGAACATCTCCGGCGCCGATTTCACAGGCGCCAGGAAGCTGAAGATCGTCTGGCCGCGGGTATCCAGCATCAAAGGCCGGGCCGTTTAGGAGTGGAAATGACAGAAGCCGGAGCAAATATCCAGACAGATCAGTCAGCCCCGATCAAATTAACGGTCTGGTACGACTACATATGACCGTGGTGCTACATCGGGCTGGCTCGGCTCGACAAACTTGCTGAGGAGTATTCGCTTGAACTGGAGTTGAAGGCGTACTTCCTGCACCCGGAGATACCCCCCGAAGGGCGTCCGCGGGCGCTGAGGGACGGCGAGTCGGCGGACGACACGTTGCTCGGTGAGCCGCTACGCGGTCTTGCGGATGAGGCCGGCCTGATCATGCGCAGGGCGGCGCTGACGCCATATACCCGGCCGGCGCAGGCCGTGACCGAATATGCGAAGGCGGATGGCCTACAGGAAAAATTTCATCGCGCCGCATACAGGGCGTTCTGGGAAGACGGGGCGGATCTGGGCGATATGGATGTACTTGAGGGACTGGCACGCGGCGTGGGCGTCGACTGGGACGACCTGGCGCCAAGGCTGGCGGCGGGTGAGTTCGACCGTGTGATGCAGGACCAGCACGACGAGGCGATGCAGGTCGGCATCTGGGGCGTCCCCGGATTCGTGGTGGACGATAGCTTCTACTTCACCGGCGCGCAGCCGATAGAGATGTTCCGCCTGGCGATGAAGCGGGCGCTGAAGCAGCGCGAAACGGGCGCGGCGCAGGGCTTCGGCGGGATAGTTATCGGCGAAGGCTGAGGCTGCCCGACACCACCATAGACCGGTGGAGCGTGAATGCGTCTACCCACCCCGGCCTGAGACCCGCAGACAGCGCCGCCCGCATTGACGGGATATTAGAGGCGGTTGTGCCGTAATAGGGCACCGCTTCGTTGGCCAGCGCCTCTGCCGCCAGGGCGGCCGTCATCGCCGCCGCCAGCCCCTGGCCGCGATGCTCTTCGGCGACGTCGATGCCGATCTGCCATAGCCGCTCCGCATCAGCCGTCAGAGATGCCGCTCCGACATGCGTGCCATTCTTGACGATGATGGCGATGCCTTTGAGCGGGCGGATCTGCGAGCGCCGACGCCGGAATGTGTGCGGCCAGTCGTCTATCTCCACCTGGGAGATGAACGAGGGATCATGGACCCGGAGATCGTAGCCGGATGCCGGATCAGGAACCGCTATGCGGTCCGGCACGGCCACGAATCGCAGAAACGGGCCGAACATGATCGCGTCGTGTTTTTTCGCCAGCTCGGCCACCACCGCCATACGGCCCGGCTCAAACATGGCGTCTCGGTCTGCGTCCCCGTAAGCGGTGCTAACGGCGTCCATCCAGTCTGGCGACGCGGCTATTACGCCGCCCTCGCCGGTGGTGGAGGCCTGGAAGGTCGGGTCCGCGATATCGAAGCGGCGCCTGTGACGGTTGGCCACGCGGTCCGGCTGCAGCGTGTTGATATGCACCTTTCCTGAAGTGAAGTGGGCGGGAAGGCTGCTGGTTTCGCCCGCCAGAGCCTCGTGGATGATTTCCCGAACCTGCCGGCGACTCAGACTCAATCAACTGCTCCAGTCGTTTTCATGGTCGTCAGACGATAGGCAACCCCGGTGAAGCTGTAAAGTGCGTTTCGAAAGATCATCCGGGAGAAAGCGGATTCAAAGGGAAGTGGCGTCGTATGGCTGTGAAGACGATTGGAGCACTGGGCCTTGGCAATATGGGCGGCGCGGTTGCGAGCGCGCTGAAGAAGAACGGGTTCGATCTGATCACCACCCTGGAGGGCCGCAGCCAGGCGACGCGCGACTCCGCGGCGTCGCGGGGCATCGAAGATGTCGGTTCGCTCGACGAACTGGTACGGCGCTCGGACCTCGTCCTATCGATCCTGGTGCCCGCCGAAGCGCCCGCGGTCGCGTCCGGTGTCGCCGCGGCGATGGCGTCAACCGGCTCAACGCCTGCGTTCGCAGACTGCAACGCCGTTTCGCCCGAAACCTCGAAGGCGATGGGGCCGGCGATCGAGGCCGCGGGCGGCGTGTTCATCGACGCGGGAATCATCGGGGGGCCGCCGTCGGATACCTACGCGCCGCGGTTCTACACCAGCGGCGCCGACACATCGGCGCTCGCAGAGCTTAACGCGAAGGGCATCGACGTGATCGCCGTCGGGAGCGAGGCAGGCCGGGCGTCCGCGATAAAGATGTGTTATGCCTCGCAGACCAAGGGGATAACGGCGCTGCAGACGGCGATGCTGGTCGCAGCGGCGCGACTGGGCGTCTACGACGAACTCGTCGCCGAGCTATCCGGCAGCCAGCGCGCCAATCTGGAGCGCGCCGAGGGATCGTTGAAGCGCCTTCCCTCCGTGGCCGGCCGCTGGATTGGCGAGATGGAGGAGATTGCCGCGACGTTTGAGGAGGTGGGTGTTACAGGCCACTTCCACAAGGGAGCGGCGGAGATGTTCAGGCTGGTCGAATCGGCGGGCCTGTCCGGCGGCGATGACGCCAGAGACACGGTGCGGGCATTCGCCGATGCGATAGGCGAGTAGCGAGGGGTATTACCTCTGCCTTTGGTCGTCCTGCACCCAGCGACGCTATGTGGTCGCCCGTGTTTCCGTTGGCGGGCGCTCAGTGACGCTTCTGCCGGGGGTGCCGTTCAATAGTCCTGTGGGCTCTCGAAAATGGGCCGGTCCCACCGGCAATCAGGGCCGGCCCCATCGGCACAGGCATCCCGAAACCGGTGACGCTCGCTGCACCGCCGTGACGGACGTTCGGGATTGCCGCAAGTGATGCAGGCGGAATCGATGACAGCTACTCAAACCAAAGTCAAGGCCGCATGGGTGAACCCGTTCCTCTCCCCGGCACAGACGGTCTGGCAGGCGATGCTGGGATGCGACCTGATACTTGAGGGAGCGGAACTCGTCTCCCATCAGTTCACGACTGAGGACCTCACGGCCGTCATCGGTGTCAGCGGCAAGCTGGAAGGAAACGTTCTGTACGGCTTCGGCGGCCACTGCGCCCAGGCCGCGGTGGCAAAGATGATGGAGCAGCCGGAGGTCAACGAGATCGACCAGATGGGCCTCTCCGCGCTGGGTGAGATCGCCAACGTGATCACGGGCAACGCGGCGACGCTGCTGGCGGACAATGGGTGGCCATGCGAGATCAGTCCGCCGGTGATCATCGAGCCGGCCGGCAGCCGGTTCACCACCGTCGCCGCGAACCAGATTCTGGTGACGTTCAACAGCGATATGGGCGTTCTGCGAATTCGCATCGCGCTATCGGAGAACCACCGGAAGAAGTAGAGCGGCGTACGGGGTGCTCCGCGCTACTGGGCGCGGCTGGCGATCTCGGCCCGCAGGCTCTCGGCTATCGCGTGGAACTCGTCGGCGACCGTGTCTGACGTCAGTACAGTCGGTTTCTTGTCATCGCGATAGTCGGCGCGCAGTTCAAGCGTTCCCAGGAACGGCAGGTCCATCTCGTCCGCGAGTTCCTGCCCGGCGCCGCGACCAAAGATTTCGCCGGCCATGTTCTCCACTACGCCGTAAACCTGAAGGTTCAGGCGCTTGATCATGTTGATCGACCGCTTCGCGTCGAGTTTGGCCAGTTCTTGCGGGGTCGTCACTGTGATGAAACCGTCAAGGTTCAGAGTCTGCATCACGGTTAGGGGCGCGTCCGACGTTCCAGGCGGGAGATCGACGATCAGGTAGTCGAGGTCGCCCCAATCGGTCATCATCAGGAACTGGTTGATGGCGTTATGAATCATCGGCCCGCGCCAGATGGTCGCCTCCTCCTCGTCCTTCTGGAAAAAGGCCATCGACATCACCTTGACGCCGAATCTTGATGACGGGATGAACACTTCCCCGTCCTTCGTTGGCGGTTCGGAGATTCTGAGGACGCGTGTCACGTTGGGGGTATCGATATCGACGTCGAAGATGCCCACCCGTGCGCCTTCTTGTGCCAGGAGCACTGCGAGGTTCACCGCAACGGAGGTCTTCCCGACACCGCCCTTGGCGCTGTAGACACCGATCTTGTGCTTGATCCGGTCCAGCCGCTGGCCGATGGCGCGGCGCTGCTGGAACTGCTCTCGTATCGCGGCGACGCGTTGCTCCTGCTCGGGAGTCATATCGCGTTTAGGGGGACTGGTCATCTGATTATCTCGGGGGAGACGGGGCGTCTGGCATCATCACACGGCAGCCTGGTCCCGGTGCGTTGGGGTGAAGTTGAAATGCCTGTGATCTTAATGGCTCGGGAAGGAAAAGGTCGTGACTAATCGATGCCCAGCAGCGCCTTGCCGTCTTCGGTGATGCTTTCCGGGGACCATGGCGGGTCCCAGACCATGTTCACAGTGACGTCTTCGACATCGTCCATCTCGGCGATTCGCCACTCGGCCTGCTGGGCGATGTACGGCCCCATGCCGCAGCCCTGCGCGGTGAGTGTCATGTCGATCTCGACCTCGCCCTCTTTCACCTCGATGCTGTAGATCAGGCCAAGGTCGACGATGTTGACCGGGATCTCAGGGTCGTAGACGTCCTTCAGAGCTTCGGTTACGGCTTCTACGGTCAGGTTGCTCATTGCTACCTCTGGTGTGCTACCACTCGTGGATACTGTTTCGCAGCGGCGCGACGTTGGCGAAGATTGGCCGGTTCGTACATGACCGGTACAGACACTCAAATTGTAAGGCCGCCGGAATAGGCGGTCAATTTGGCTGCGTTCTCCTAATTGGAGATGCGCTGTGCGAGGGTCATCTGTTTTCCGGCCGGTCACCAGCCAGAGTGAACGCCTCGCAGCCACAGTCGGCCACCCGGCACCCGTTTTCCAGTTCGTGCGCAAGCCTCAGATGGCCGCATTCGCACTTCTGGACTGCTGCAAGTCCGGAGGTGGAGTCTTCCTGGTCGCGTGGCATGACGCACTCCCAGTCCTTGAGTACGAGTTCCAGTTCGGTGATTGGTGTTATTTTATGCCGAATGGCGTAATTCGGGGGAAAGAAATCTGGTTCCACCCGCGCCATGCAGGCTTCTTTAACCGCTCAGAAGAGGACCTCTGCGCAGCTTTTCTATTCCGGTCGCGAGTTCCTTGTCGTCGTCGTGCTCAATCGCCCAGGCGATTCCGCCGAACTCCCTGCCCTCCCAGAACCGCCGGGCGCGATACGCCGACTCATTGTCGAATCGACCGCCTGCATTCAGGTATGAGTCGAGCAAATGAGCCATAAACGCTTCGCCAAAGTACCGGGGCGCCGAGAAATCGTGAGCCGGATCTCCGATCTCGACGTGAGACCAGTCGAGGATACCGGAAAGATGGCCGTTGGCATCCATCAACAGGTTGTCATGCCACAAGTCGTGATGGCACACCGCCAGCCGGTCGCAATGCATCCGTGGGTCGGTCACGAAGCAGTCCCACCAGGCCAGCACACGTTTGATCTCTCCCCTATTCAGACGTTCCTCTAGAACAGGAGCTACCACATCCCGGGCACCGACCAGGCGCGTGCGGGAGTCGACCTCAGGAATACCGGCCCGTTGCGCCTGAGCCACTGGAATCGCATGAAGCTGAGCCATGAACGTTCCTAGATTTCGCGCCAGCGCTTCTGGCGCGTCTATCCCGAATCTCGGGCCGGCGCCGTCCAGTTTCGGGTAAGCGTGGGCGCCGAACGGCAAGCCTTCCCGAGGCGCAGCGAACCAGCCGCTGTCCGGAATCGGTGCGTCGAGGTAATCGTGCAGGAACGGCAGTACGCGCCGCTCAAGCCTGTAACCGTCGAGCGCCTCCTGGGAGAGTCCGACCCTGATGACGATACGTGCTGGAGTTTCGACGGCCACACTCCGGAACCCTTTCCCGAGTTCCGTGAGTGGCGCGACCGGGCGGAGATCTGGAAATGCGGCAGGCAGGACCCTGGCGAGATCGTCGAGTTGCATGGTGATGATCATCTCACCTCATGGCCTGGCGTTGTGGCTGCTAGTTCGATCGCCCGCGTTGGCGCCGCATGCCGCGACCGGCGTAAGGCAGCCCACGTGGCAATGAACGCGGCAACAACGGCCGCGCGAAACGCCCTCCATGCTGTGTCCGCGCCCGGCCTGTGACGATTCCGGCTGCTGAGGTCGCCGCCCAGATGGCGAGCGCTCCGCGGTTCAATTCGAGCCGTCTGATCGGTTGCTCTATGTCAGGCTCACCGATAGTCGGCGTGGAGGGAGTCAGCCGACTTTCAAGATATTCCGGTATGCCCTTGCGAAAGTGTGGGAAGCATGATCGCTGGCCGGGGTGGGGAAGACAGGGCAGGGGAATTCAAGGTGACACCCTCGATTCCGCAAAAAGCATCCAAGTAAACGAATGCTCACTTACCTGTGTTGGGCCCATAATTTTCACCAGCAATCAAATATTCCGCTCTTTTTAGTCCTTTCCGAATCTAGCATCCAACTCTAAGTCCCGACCGCACCGGGATGTGCCGCCCCGGATAGAACCCCCCGAACAGAACCCAGAATTATGTCCACTTTCGATGCCCTCGCCTCGGCGTCCGCCCAGGCGAAGGCTAATGCGTCTCATGCCGCGTACAACGCGGGCTCAAGAATCCTTGTAGGTCCATTCGCACATCCGCTTTACCGGCGGTTCTGGATGGCGGGCCTGCTCAGCTTCACCGCGTTCTGGGTCCAGCTCATAACCAGAAGCTGGCTCATCCAGGAGATGACGGGCTCACCGCTCATGGTGACCCTCATCCCGGTGGCGATGCTCCTGCCGATGCTGTTCCTGTCGATACCGGCGGGAGTGCTGGCAGACCGTTTCGACCGCCGCAGGATCATCATCGCGATGGAAGCCGCCGCGTTCATCGGATACCTCGCGCTCACGATCATCGCGATCTCCGGCGCGACGCAGGTATGGCACGTCCTCGCGCTCTCTGCGCTAACCGGCTCGCTGATGGCCCTTGCGAGCCCATCGCGCATGTCCCTGGTCCCGAACCTGGTACCGGCCGGCGATGTCCGGCGTGCCATCGGCCTTTCGGCGGTCGTCTTCAACCTCGCCCAGATCGCCGGCCCTGCGGTTGGCGGCATCCTGATCGGTCGAATGGGCACCGACGTCGCACTTGCAGCCAGCCTCTTCTTCTCGATTCCCGCGCTGCTTCTGTATATGTCGGTCCGTGTCGAACGGAAAGTCCCGAGGCCGGCGACTCGCACAGACCCTCTCGCGGCTGTGAAACAGGGCTTCAGCTACGCGTTTCGCGACCCGGTGCTGCGCAATCTGCTTCTGAGCGGACTCGTCGTGGTGGCAACGATCGGCACGTGGGCCGCCCTGATGCCGACATTCGCCAGCGACGTGCTCAACCAGGGCGCCGAGGCGCTCGGCGCGCTCACGCTCGCCATGGGCGTGGGCGCATTAGCGGGATCATTGGTTGTCATCGGCTTTGGCGGACGGATCAGCCACGAGAAGATCGAAGTCCTGGCCGTCCTGGGCCTTGCACTATCCGTGATCGGTTTCGCGCTATCGCCATGGCTGTCGCTGTCACTTCTCTTCGCGATGCTCGCCGGGCTCTCACAGACCTCGTTCATGGTGACCAACATGACCGTGGTGCAGATGGCGGCGTCTGAAGAATACAGGGGACGCGTGCTCGGCATCCGGTTCCTGATAATCGGCACGCAACCGATCGGCACGATTGCGCTGGGCCTGGCAGCGGAGGCTCTGGGTCCGCAGGCGGCCGTCGTGATCGTGGCCGTGATCGGCGCCGTCGTATACGGCGCGGTGCAGTTGGCTACGAGGCCGCACCGCGAGGCGGCAGCGTCCACCGTGTCCCCTGCGTCCGAAGAGTCACTCCGGCTCCCGGCGCCCGCCGGAGAGCGGGCATCGACCGGCAAATCCAGATAGTACGGCCCCGGATAACGCAACCGACCTGAACGCTTCTGTTTTCGCTGAGTTGGGGGTGAGCCGACTAGTAGCCGCGCGGCCCGCCGTAGCCACCGCCACCGCCACCGCGCTCTTCACGCGGCTTGGCCTGGTTTACGGTAAGCGGCCGGCCCTGGAGATCGGCGCCGTTCAGGGCGTCGATCGCTGCCTGGCCTTCCTGGTTGTTCGGCATCTCAACGAAGCCAAATCCCCTGGAGCGGCCGGTCATCCTGTCCATGATCACCTTTGCCGATTCCACCTGCCCATGGACGGCGAACGCGGTTTGCAGGTCCTCGTCGCTTGAGTCGTATGAAAGGTTTCCCACGAAGATATTCATGTAACACTCCTACTTGCAGCTGACCTTGACCGGGGCCTGAATAGCAAGTAGCACACGCAAATTACGAGTCTTGTACAAGCCTGTATTCTCGACCGGACCGGAAGCTGTACCTGAGTCTTGCCGTGTACCCGTAGAGAACCGGGATTGCCCGCGCCAGAATCCTGATGAAGGCTCACGACTGGCAGACCCTATCAAATGTTGGGCGTTTAGCGGTAGACCCTTTTTTGGCTGTTCTGGATCTCTTAGCTGCTAAATCGGGATTGCGGGTTCCTTGATCTTATCGTCGAGCAGAACCTTCCGCAGGTCGATTATCTGATCTCGGATAAGCGCCGCTTTCTCGAATTCAAGCTCGCCCGCGGCCTTCCGCATCTGGGCTTCCAGGTCTTTGACCAGTCGAACCAGCTCATCCCTTGGAAGCTCGCCTCTGGAAGCAGGGCCGGTCAGGTACGGTGTCTTCTTTTCCGCCACCCGCCGCACCCGGTCAGTGATGTCGCGTACTTCCTTGACGATGGAGGCGGGCGAGATGTTGTTTTTCTTGTTGTGTGCATCTTGAATCTCACGCCGCCGGCCGGTCTCATCCAGCGCGTTTCTCATCGAATCGGTCATCTGATCGGCATACATGATCACGTGGCCCTCCACGTGCCGTGCCGCGCGCCCCATGGTCTGAATAAGTGACGAATTGGAGCGCAGGAAACCCTCCTTGTCGGCATCGAGGATTGCGACCAGGCTGACCTCCGGCAGGTCCAGCCCCTCCCGCAGGAGGTTGATGCCAACAACCACGTCGTAGACGCCCAGCCTCAGGTCCCGGAGAATCTCAGTCCGCTCGAGCGTGTCGATCTCAGAGTGGAGGTAGTGCGTCCGGACGCCCATCTCTTTGAGATAGTCCGCGAGCTCTTCCGCCATCCGTTTCGTGAGGGTGGTAACGAGAACCCGCTCCTTATTTTTGACGCGGGCCTCAATCTGTTCCAGGAGATCGTCCACCTGCCCCTTCGTGGGTTTGATCTCCACAGTCGGGTCCAGCAGGCCGGTGGGCCTGATTACCTGCTCAACGCGCTTCTGCTCGTGCTCGGCCTCGTACGGGCCCGGCGTGGCGGAGACGTAGATCGCCTGTGGCGCGTGCTCCTCGAACTCGGCGAAGCTGAGCGGTCGGTTGTCGATCGCGGACGGCAGCCGAAAGCCATAGTCGACAAGCGTCGTCTTGCGGGCGATGTCCCCGTTGTACATTCCGCGCACCTGCGGCAGCGTCATGTGCGACTCGTCGATGAAGTAGATCGCGTCGGAGGGGAAGTAGTCGAGCAGCGTCCAGGGCCGGCTTCCGGGCTGCCGTCCGCCGAGGTGCATCGAGTAGTTCTCAACTCCGGCGCAGTAGCCGGTCTCACGGAGCATCTCCAGGTCGTAGCGGGTTCTTGACTCCAGGCGCTGCTCCTCCAGAAGCTTGCCCTGCGCGCGCAGCTCTTTGAGCCGGACTTCCAGTTCCTTTTCGATTCCTTCTATGCCGTTCTTGAGCAACTCTTCAGACGTGACGAAATGCTTGGCGGGATAGATATCGATCTCGTCGCGCTCGCGCAGGATCTCCCCGGTAAGCGGATCGAGTTCGGCGATCTTTTCGACTTCATCGCCCCAGAACTGGATGCGGACCGCCAACTCCTCGTAAGAGGGCATGATCTCGAGCGTGTCGCCGCGCACGCGGAAGCGGCCGCGCGCCATGTCGAAATCGTTCCGCTCGTACTGCATATTGATAAGTTTGTGGATAATGCGGCGGCGTCCCCCCTGGTCACCCTTCCTCACGGCCAGCACGAAGCTCTTGTACTCCTCGGGCGATCCCAGGCCGTAGATGCATGAGACCGATGCGACGATGATCGTGTCGCGGCGCGTCAGGAGCGCTCGGGTGGCTGCGTGCCGCAGCTTATCGATCTCTTCGTTGACGTCCGACTCCTTCTCGATATAGGTGTCGGAGCTCGGCACGTAAGCCTCGGGCTGGTAGTAATCGTAGTAGGAGACGAAGTACTCGACGGCGTTGTTCGGGAAGAATTCCTGAAACTCGGACCAGAGCTGGGCAGCGAGCGTCTTGTTATGGGCGAGCACCAGGGCGGGGCGCTGCGTGTTCTCGATGATGCCGGCCATCGTGAACGTCTTGCCGCTGCCGGTAACGCCAAGGAGCGTCTGGTGGCGCAGCCCTTCGTTCAGGCCGCGGGTCAGCTCTTCGATCGCCTGAGGCTGATCGCCCGTGGGTTTGAACGCGGCATGTATCTCGAAATCCGGCATGGTGAAAGTAGATCACCTGAATCAGCAAAGGGCCAAAGGCGAAGAGGTCAAAGGGTGGATACGACCGAGTTTAGCACCGGCGGGCGCTGCTTCCTCCAGCGGCCCGTCGGCCCGGATCAGCGCTCCCGCGGGGCGCCCCCGGCCCTGAACCCGGCGTCTTGCGCGTCGCCTTCGATCCCCATCCGGCTGTTTCGTGCGTCTTCCAGAGTGAACACGAACTCCCGGACATCGTCCGCTTTCACCCCGCCCGTCTGTATTTTCAGTTGTTGCATCGGGGTCTTGACTACTATTCCCCGGCGGCCGCTGAGCACGAAATAGATCGTAATGATGATCCCGGCCATCCAGGAGACGTCGCTAACCTCGCCGGGGAGAAAGGCGCGGCTTACCACGCCAAAGAGGACCAGAGCCGTACCGATGCCGAGCAGAGTCATATTTCGGATGAAGCCGATCGACATATCGTTGATCTCCTCAAGCGGGAGTTCAGCGATACGGAGACGGCCGCCAAAAATCCCGCCGCCCTGCCGCTGTATCAGGCGGTGTGAAGTGAGCCACACGTCAGTCCTGCGGCCAAGGCCGTCTAGAAGAACTTCTTCATCGGATTCCAACTCGACGCCGGGGATTTCAACGCGTTCAGTCGTTTGTTCGTCTCCGTTGACAGGGTGATCTGCTCGGACTCCATTGCCCGCGGCCCGAATAGAGTTAGTTTTAGACTTACTAATCGTACGACCTGCCGGGGTGGGGCGGCTGCATGCTGCTGCTGGCGGCGTTTCGCTCCGCCACCGCTCAGCCGGCTTTGTGGCAGATGAAGATCTGCTCGGAGCTATCCTCTGTAAACGGCGTGCGGTCGAAATCGCCGTAGACGACTTCGACTTCCAGACCCGCGTTGGCAACCATCTCGTGAATCTCTGACGGATACAGGTACCTGACTACGACGTCCAGAGTGACCTTGCGGACGGTCTCGCCGCTCTGATCAATCTCCTCGAATATCTGGAGCCCGTGGTTGGTCTGCGCGACGGTGTCGAACCTGTTCACGTTCCACATCAGCACTCGATTACCGGTCTCCGGTCGAATGGCATCTCCAAACAGGTGGGGCGAGAGGGAGTCGTCGGAGATCAGCTCCGGATTCGGCATGAACACGTTGAAATAAAACATGCCGCCGGGCGCAACGTGTGCGGCGAGCCTGTGGAACGTTTCCTGCTGCTCTTCCGGGGTGACGGCGAGTAAAAGAACGCGAGCGGGTGCGGCCACCAGCGGGAACGTCCTGCCAAGGTCGAGGGTGCGCATGTCGGCCTGCAGGAGTTCAAGCGAGCCGGCCGCCCCATCGAGCGCCTGGTACTTCCTGCGCGCCTCATCCAGCATCGGCTGATTCAGGTCGATGCCGACGACATTAATTCCGGCTTCCAGCGTGGGGACGGCGAGGCGGCCGGTGCCGACGCCTATCTCGAGTACGGGGCCGCCCGAATCGCGCGCCAGTTCAACGTGGAAATCTACCCCGCGATTGCCTGCAGCCCTGTAAGCGAAGTCATACCATTCGGCCCAGCGTTCGTAGTCCATGCGCGCACCCTGCCGGGGATTATCTCATCGTGCGGCGCGGACGATTGGCGCGACGACTAGAAGCTCCTGCGGGTCAGGCTCCGGCGCGATGTTGCGGGGAGGGTGATCGCGGCCGGTCGCTCCGGCGGCGTTGCCCCGCGATCGAACCGGAAGCCGCGGCAGCCGCAGGGCAGCGTCTGGCAGACGGACCCTCCAGCATGAACATCATGCGGGTGTCCGCATACACAGATCTTCATGTTATAGCTCCAGTCTGGCTACTGAGTGAGTGGACTGTTCCTGATTGCCACTCTGGCGCATGAGAGCGCCGCGATCTTGACACCCGGCTCGGGTGAGGATTCAGATCGGATTAATTTCTTGCCATGTAGCGGACCACAAAAGCTTCGGCATCCCCAAGAGGAGCTGGACGGGGGTATGACCACTTTCCCGACCCGGCAATGGGCGAATCGGCTGTACGTCTACTATGCCGGACAGGGGAGAAGGGGGTGGGTCATGACAAGCCCGTTCTGGAGAAGCCAGGCGCCGTTACTGGCGTATCTGGTGTTGAGCGGCACGCCGCTCATGCTCTGGGCATTTTCGAAGCTGGCTCCGATATTCGCAGTCGAGCTTGCCATTCCGGGTCTGCTCGCCGGCCTGGGACTTCAGTGGCTGCTCGACCGTGGAATGCTTGCGGCACGAGTGGAAGTCGTCGCCGCGGTGATTGGCCCGCTGGGGCTGGCGCCGGGCGCGCGACAGATTCTGGATAACGCGATAGCCGAGGCACGCGCACGCGGTCACAGCTACATCGGCACGGAGCACATCCTGCTGGCGTTCGCGATGGAGCGCGGCGGCGTTGGCGTGGAAATGCTGGCCGGGATGAACGTTGAGTCGCAGCGCCTGTTATCTGCGCTGGAGTTCATACTCGGCAGAGACCCGTCGGCTGCGCCGGGCGAGCCGTTGATGACGCCGCGTGCGATGGCAGTACTTGAAATCGCTCACTCAAAGGCTGAGCGGGCCGGACACGGAGCGGTCGAAGCAGAGGACATATTCAACGCGATCGTGACCGAGGGCGAAGGAGCTTCGGCCGGGATCCTGGAGAGCCTTGGCGCCCTGGGGAGCACGAGACCGCAGCGCGACTCGCATGAGTGGGCGGGGAGCTAGGCCTCCGCGAACTCGGCGAGGACTTCGTCTGAGAAGTCGGCGTTGGAGAAGACCTTCTGCACGTCGTCCAGCTCCTCGAGAGCTTCAAGAAGGCGGAGCGTTTGCTTGGCTTTCGAGTCTTCGAGTTCGGTCATCGTCTTCGGGACCAGGGCGAGTTCGGCGGTGTCTACGGTCACGCCGTCCATCGTTTCGAGCGCGCTTCTGAGCATGTCCAGGTCGGTCGCTTCGGTCGTAAAGTTGATCGTCTGGTCGGTGATGTCGAAGTCCTCAGCCCCGGAATCTACCGCGAGGAGAGCTATCTCTTCGGGGTCTGTGCCCTCCGCGCACTCCGCGATGATCGTGCCCTTGTTCTCGAAGCCCCACCCGACCGCGCCTGCCTCGGCCAGGGTTCCGCCGGATTTCGTGAACTGCGAGCGGATGTCCGCGACGGTGCGGTTTCGATTGTCAGTCAGCGCCTGGATGATGATCGCTGCGCCGCCCGGAGCGTAACCCTCGTACGACACCTCCTGAAGTTGGTCTGCGTCGGCTCCGGTGCCTGAGCCCTTCTGGATCGCGCGGTCGATCGTGTCCGACGGCATGTTGGCGGACTTCGCGTTCTGCACCGCCAGGCGCAGCCGGAAGTTCATGTCCATGTCCGCGCCGCCCGATCTGGCGGCCACGATGAGTTCACGCGACAGCTTGGTGAACAGAACGCCTCGCCTGGCGTCCGCCGCGCCCTTCTTGTGTTTGATGGTGGACCATTTGGAGTGTCCGGACATTTTTTATACCCTCCACCTGGTATCTGGCTGACATTTGGCTGGCATCTGGCGGTACGTCTGAGATCGATGGCCATGCCTGCGTATGAAGCGTCGGATGAGTGAAATAGTACCGTCGCTTCAATGACGGGTCAAAACCGGCCGGGCCCGGACCCACGCATCCTGGCAGGTAGGTTTACTCTGGGATCTGGTCTGGAATCTCGCCGGGAGCAGGGATCAGTCCTTCGGGAAGGTCAACCTTGATAATTCCCTCTTCCAGGTCGATGACTGCGATCACCTCTTTGAGAGCGGGTATCAGGACCTCTTTTTTCTGCGGACTCGCCGGTGTGGCGACGTAAACGTCGTTCGCGCCTGTTTCGATGATCTCCGTGATCCTGCCGAGTTCCACCCCATCGACCGTCACAGCCTTCAGGCCGATGATCTGATACTCGTAGAAGGTTCCCTCCGGCGGCGGGGGTAGAGCGGACGCATCGACCTCGATTACGGCGCCTTTGAGTTCCTGAGCCGTGTGCACGGCGCGAACCCTCTCAAGCTCCATGACGGTGGCGCCGCGTCCGCCGGGACGGATGCCGGAGACGGTGTGGGCATCGCCGTTCAGGTAGATCGTCCAGCCCGCCTCGACGGCCGTATCCTTGCCCGAGTTCAGCGTGACCGCGAGGAGGCCGTCCCGCCCCCAGGGTTTGCGCACCTCTCCTACGATCACGCGGCCGGGCGCGGAAGGCTCCGGCGTCCGGTTCGGCGCCTGCTTGCGCTGCCGTTTAGAGTTGCGGGGAGGGCGGCGATGTTTGCCGCGTGTCGGACGTGGGTCGGGCATGCCGGTAGATCTGCCTGAACGTGCTTAGACGTGTGTGGATCCCGGCTCGCGAGACCACCGGGACAGCCGGGACTAATCGAACTGCTAGTCGATTCGCCTACTAGTCGATCTGAAGGATGACTCGGGTGCGGGCCTTGACGGCTGCGACACGGAGAAGCGCGCGAATCGATTCAGCGACCCTGCCGCCCCTGCCGATCACCTTGCCCTTATCGACGTCGTCGACCTTCAGGTGGATGATGGTCCGATTGCCGCGCTGCTCTTCGGTGACCTCTACTAAATCCGGCTCGGAGGCCAGGGTCTTTGCGATGTATTCCACCATTTCACGCATAACGGGTTCCGCCTATTCGGGCTGCTTGGGCTACCTGACCTTTTCGAGGATGCCGGTTTTCGAGAGCAACTGGATTACCGAGTCGGAAGGCTGTGCGCCGTTGCGCAGCCACTTCAGGATCTTCTCTTCGTCCAGCTTGACTTCGGGTGGGTCCGGGAAGGGATCGTAGGTGCCGATCTGATCGATGAACTTGCCATTGCGGGGGGCGCGTTGGTCTGCCACAACGATGCGGTAGAAGGGGTGACCCTTGGCGCCGACGCGCCGAAGGCGAATGCGAACCATATGCCTGGCTACTCCGGATTGAGTTGTCACGGTAACGCCCCCAGCCGGACTGCCAGCATAGCTGATCGTATTCCGTCCGGGGTCGTTGTTAATTCAAATGTAATTGCTAATTCTATGGGGAATGTGGGGAGGGGGTCAACGCGTGCGCGAGGCGATATGAGCCTCATCGGGCCGGTAGCGTCCATTGCCTGCCATCCCATCATGTGATTGCGCTGGCACTATCTGGCTTATGATTGCGGCCTTACCTGCTTTTGAGGGGGAGACGCCGCACATGCAGCTGCTTGTAAATGGCCAGGCTCACGAGGTCGACGCGGGCGCTGAGCGGACGCTATTAAGCGTGCTGCGCCATGAAGTCGGCCTCACGGGAACCAAGTACGGCTGCGGAGAAGGCAACTGCGGCGCATGCACCGTCTTGCTCGACGGCGAGGCGACGCGCTCGTGCATCACGCCCGTCGCGTCCGCCGCGGGACGGGAGATAACCACGATAGAGGGTGTGGAGGGACTCGCGGACGGAGATGGGCTGCATCCCGTTCAGGAAGCGTTCGCCCGGGAGAGCGCGTTTCAGTGCGCCTACTGCACGCCGGGGTTCATCGTCAGCACCGTCGCGCTGCTGGAGCGCAACCCGAAGCCTGACAGGAAACAGATCAGGGCCGCGCTCAGCGGCCACATCTGCCGCTGCGGAACCTATCCGCGGATTTTGAAAGCGGTAGAAACGGCGGCCGAGCTAATGGGCGGGCAGACAGGAGACACGGCATGAGTGCCGGCAAAGACGCGGCGCTCGTTGTAATCGGCCCTCCAAAGTGGTCGCTCGACCCTGAAAATCCCGTTCCGCCTGAGGACGATGCGGTCCTGCTGAGGCTCGGCGAGGATGGCCGGGCCACGGCTTACTCCGGGAAGGTCGAGTACGGACAGGGGATCCGCAGCGGCTTCGCGTACGCGGTGGCGGACGAACTCGACTTGCCAGTAGATTCCGTTGAGGTCGTGCTCGGCGATACCCGGATGGTTCCATACGACCGGGGGACGACGGGGAGTGCGTCGACTCGTACCGTCGGCCTTCAACTCCGGCGTGCGGCGGCGGCGGCGAGGCAGGCGCTGATCGGCCTGGCGGCCGAGGAATGGGCCACCGATGCCGGCGGTATTACAGCCGAAAAGGGCGAGGTGCTGGAGATCGACGGAGCCAGTCGATCGGCAAGATTCGCGGAGCTGCTCGAGGGCAGGACTCTCGAAATTGACATTCCAGAGCAAATAGTTATTAAGCAAATAGATGACCTTAATCTGACAGCCGATGCAGCACGCCGCGTGGATGCTATTGCGAGGGTGACCGGAACGGCAAAATACTCCCGGGACATCGCTCTGCCCGGGATGTTGCACGGGAAGATTCTCAGGCCGCCATCGTACGGAGCGCGGCTCCAGCAGGTGGACACCACACGGGCCGAGCAGGTGCCGGGCTTCGTCGCATTCGTGCGGGATGGTGATTTCGCCGGTGTCGTGGCGGAGCGGGAAGACGCCGCCGAATACGCGCTGGAGACCGTTCGGGCGCGCTGGGAGGAGACTCGGGTCGACTCATCCGATTGGAGCCTGCCCGGCCTATTAAAAGAGAAGGCCAAAGATCTAGCAGTGTTGCGTGAGTCGGGGTCGCTGGACGCCGGGTTCGACGCTGCAGACCGGATTTTTGAGGGCGTCTACTTCGTGCCGTACGTCGCCAACGCAACCATGGAGCCGTGTGCCAGCGTCGCCGAATGGGACGGCGGCCACCTGACCGTCTGGTCGGGCAACCGCGCACCCTTCACGGAGCGGGCGGGCATCGCGCAGGCCTTCGGTATCAGCGAGGACAGCGTCGACGTGATTACGGCGGAAGTCGGCGGCTCGTTCGGCAGTAAATCGAGCACCGTCTCGTACGAGGCCGCCCGGCTTTCGCAGGAAGTGGGTCGGCCGGTGCGGGTCGCCTATAGCCGGGAAGAGGAGTTCACCTGGAGCACCGTGCGCCCGGCCGCGCTCATCGAGATTCGCAGCGGCGTGAGTTCCGACGGCGAGATCGTGGCCTGGGACTACGTCGCATACCACGCGGGGGAGACGCCGTTCAGGGGCCGGCGTGGCGCCGATACGCCGTATGGCACGGCGAACGTGCGAATCGCCGTCGCAAATGCCGAGTCGCCACTCAGCTCGGGCTCATACCGTTCGCTTGGCGGTGCGGTGAACCATTTCGCACGCGAAGTGCACATCGACGAGATCGCCGCCGGGATGGGCATCGATCCGGTCGAACTGCGCTCGCGCAACCTGGCGCATCCCCGGTACCGGCGGGTGCTTGAAGTGGCGGCGCAAAAATTCGGATGGTCGAGTCGGAGCGGGTCCGACGGCAAAGGCTTCGGAGTCGCGCTTGGACACGACGTGGGGAGCTACGTTGCGCAGTGCGTCGAGCTGTCGGTCTCCGGCCGGGAGGTGCAGGTGGAACGAGTCGTTGCCGCGTTCGACTGCGGCCTTGCGCTAAACCCGGACGGCGTGCGAAACCAGGTCGAGGGTTCAATCATGATGGGCATCGGTACCGCCCTCTGGGAAGCGATGGAGTTTGACGGCGGCCGGGTCCTGAATCCCGGCTTCAGCCGGTACAGAGTGCCGCGTATCACGGATGCTCCAGAGATCGAAGTCGAGCTCGTCGGCGACCCTGATACGCCCTCGACCGGTGCGGGCGAACCCGGAATCGTTCCCGTTGCGGCGGCAGTGGCAAACGCCGTCACCGACGCCACCGGCACGCGCGTCGATCAGCTTCCGATCGTGCCGCGCCTGTAGGCGGCGCGGCGCGGGATGAGGAGGGCGGTCACTTAGCCCTGGCGCGGTTCCGCTTCTACCGGGTTGGATAGCACGCCGATCCCTTCGACTTCCACCTCGACGATATCTCCGGGATTCAGGACCTGTGGGTCGCCTGTCGTGCCGGACCAGACGATGTCTCCGGGCAGCAGTGTGACCTGCTGGCTGATGAAGCTGATCACTTCGCCGAAATCGAAGTACATGTCTGCCGTGCTCGCCCGCTGGACCTCGGTCCCGTTCACCCGGACAACCATGTCGCCACCCGCCTTCGGGTCGAACACGGTGTCTATCCACGGCCCGATCGGCGAGAAGGTATCGGTGCCCTTGCCCCTCCAAAACGACCCGTCGTTTGACTGCCAGGTGCGCTCAGAGACGTCGTTCCCGCAGGTATAGCCCAGAATGCGGTCCCACGCTTCTTCCGGTGAAACCCTTCGCGTTGCGATGGCGATTACGGCGAGGCACTCGCCCTCATATTCAACCCCGGTCGTGGAGTCGAATGGGATGACGATTGCGTCGCCCGGATTGCTGAGACTGTTGATCCCCTTGTGCCACGGCTCCGGGGTCGGTGACATCTCGGTCTGGCCGGTGATCCCGGCGGCGTGGTGCAGATGGTCCGCGAAGTTCAGGCCGGGACCGAACATCTGCGACGGGACTACCGGCGCGAGGAGGCGGACAGCGGCCAGTCGATGGGTGGCTGAGGTCTGCTCGAACTTCGCGAAGACGTCTCCCTCGATCTCGGTAACTGTGTCGCCTTCGATGACCCCGTATCGGATAGAGTCGCCAACTTCAAAGCGTGCGATACGCATGGTGCCATCCTCCCTTTCTCGTCTTTTTCAAGGGCGCCCAACTTATCTGGTCGTCGGAATATCCGTCGATATCGTGGACAAGCCCGTATGCTCGGCCCTTTGTTCACTTTGGGGGCGCGAACGCAGGAAATCGATCCAGTCGTCGATGCCTTCTTCCAGCGTGAACGTGATCTCGTGGCCGATCTCGTCGCTCGCCCGAGTCAGGTCCAGGCGGCCGCCCAGGCCGTAAAGCGGGTCTGGTCCGTCGCCGATCTCAATATCGGCGCCGGGGATACGGTCTCTGACCACATCGGCCATTTCGTGCATGGTGTGTGCCGTGGATGAGCCAAGGTTGAAGATCTGGTGTTCGGTAGCCTCCACGAAGGCGGCATTTACCACTGTGCGGGCGGCGTCCTTCACATACAGCAGCTCCTGCCTTACGTCGCCGCCGGAAGCGATCACGGCGGGGATGCCTGCCACCGGGTTCTCCACGACATCCATGAGGGGCACCGTCCAGCCACGGCCTAGTTTCGTCGGCCCGTAGACCGTCGGAAAGCGGACGGCGATGAAATCCATGTCGTAGTTGGCCGAGTAGTTGATACCCAGCCACTCGCACATGCGTTTGGTGGCGCCGTACACGGTGGTCGGGTTGGGCGCATCGTCTTCGGTCACCGGTCGTCCGGGCGGGGTGACGCCGTAAACGGATTGAGTGCTGGTATATACGACCCGCCGCACGTCCATAATGCGGCTCGCCTCCAGGACGTTGGCGGTACCTTCGCAGTTGACCTTGACGGCCATCGGCGGCCGGGTCTGCGACTCGAAGCCCAGGTACGAGGCGGCGTGGATCACGCGATCTACGCTGTGTGACTTCATGGTGCCGGCGAGGTTGCCGAGGTCGAGTAGATCGCCCTTGACCAGCGCGACCTGATCGAGGAGATCGTAAATGAGGTCGGTTCGCGGATACAGGTCGTACAGCACGACCTGTTCGCCCCGGCTCAGGAGTTCCCTCGTCATCCACGAGCCCACGAAACCGGACCCGCCGGTGATAAGTACCGTCATTAGTGGGTCGTCTCCTGCATGGGTTTGGAGTAGGTGGGGATGAGGCGCATTGTAGACGCGGGCAACCCGGATCCGCGCCCAGATGCGCACCAACACTTACTCCCGCAGCTGGGCCATCATGACGGCGTCGGTGTATCGACCATCGAGATACCGGTAGTTGCGGAGCACGCCCTCGCGCCGGAATCCGAGCTTTTCGTAGAGGGTGATCGCCGGCTGGTTGTCGGCCCACACCTCGAGTTCCAGGCGCTTCAGGCCGGACTGCCAGGCCTGTTCGATTACGCCGGTCATGAGGCGGTGGCCGATGCCCTGCCGCCGAAAGTCACGATGGACACCCAAGGCCAGCCACGAGCTATGGGTGAGGCCAAACGCGTGATGCGGCATGACCAGCGCCCAGCCGACCACCCGGCCGTTGACCAGAGCCCAATCCTGGATCACTCCGTTCCTCTGGCCAGCCTCGAATCGCTCCCGCATGTCAGCCTTCGAAGGGGCCTGAAGGCGGCCAATGAAAATACGTTCCCTGGCAACTGAATCGAGACACAGCCGGAAGCTCTCCAGATGCTCCATGGACGCAGGGTTTATCGTTGCGTCATTCATTACGAAGTAAACCCATAACAACTATATCATCATATACACCGTTCACGAGGCGACCGCTCACTTTGACTCCCTCGTGCTCGAAGCCAAATTTTCGGTAGAGGGCTATCGCAGGTTTGTTTGCCGCGAACACATCGAGGCCTACCCTGGTGAACCCACGCGACCAGGCAGCAATAAGTGACCACTCAACAAGTCTTGATCCAAGGCCCTGTCCCCGGTACCCGGTCCGGATCCCCATGCCGAGGGTGCCGGCGTGAGACTGAATCTCCCGAGCAGCTCGCCGTATGTCGCACCAGCCGACGACGTTCTCCCCGTCAACAGCAAAGTACTGGACCATTCCCTTCTCCAGCCCCTCGGCGACGTAAAGGCGCATCTGCTCAAGCGGCGGAGCCTGGTCGAACGCCAGGTGTTGGCTTTCGCGGGCAACGGAGTCGAGGCAATCGTGGAAACTCTCGACGAGCTCGGGACGAGATGGCTCTATGTGGACGTCTAGCATCATCCGTCAGAATCCGGAGTCCTGTTGAGTCGGCTACTTCGTACGGAATACCATAATGGAAGCCGAATTCCTTTACGCCACAGGTGGTTCGTTTTGCTGATTACCGTTCTGTTTTTCGCTGGACTGAGGGACCGTGTGGGCGTGCCTAAGATTTCGATCGAGGTCGTCGACGGCGCGACAGTCGATGACGCCATTGAGGCGGCGCGGGTTGCCAGCGAGCGCGAATGGGCGGTGCCCAAGGCGATCATGACGGCGGTGAACGAAGAGTACGCGGACCGCGATCAGCGATTGTCGGACGGCGATGAGCTTGCACTGATTCCGCCTGTGAGCGGCGGCATTGAATCTGGTAAGGCCGACTTCGTGCTCATCACCGATGAGCCGCTCGACTCGGAGGCCGTCTCAGCACACGTCAGGGCGGCCGGCGATGGCGCGGTCGTCATTTTCGAAGGCGTCACCCGCAACATCAATGACGGCCGCGGCGTGGAGTATCTCGAGTACGAGGCCTACCGGCCGATGGCCGACAACAAGATTCGCGAGATCTTCGGCGAGATGAGGGACAAATTCGAGATCGATCTCGTCGCCATCGCCCACCGGACGGGCCGCGTCGACATAGGCGAGAAGAGCATGGTCGTGGCCGTCAGCGCCGCGCACCGCCGTCCGGCGTTCGAGGCCGCTCTTTACTTCGTCGACCGCCTGAAAGAGATAGTTCCGATCTGGAAGAAGGAGCACTTCGAGGGCGGCGAGGTGTGGATCAATGACACCCCCGGGTAAGCGGCGCAAATGGTTGCTGAGGTGTGAGCAACATGGTCGCTGACGTTCGCTATCAACGCGGCCAGCACATCGTCGTTCGGGATGTGCTGGCCGGCAAAACTCGAGCCCTTGTTCCTAGCATCGTCGTTGCTGATGAACCGGGAATGACCGCGACATGGGTGCCCGAAGGGACGCCGGTCTTAATACTGGAAACCGGGGTCGATGGCCACAGTCTCGAAGCGGTTGGCAGGCAGGCAGCGGGGAACTGGGCACTTAAGCAGCGAATCTGGCGTACGGCCGGACTCGTGCGAATTACGGCGCCGGAATTCCATTGGGCGTTGCTCCTCTATAGCGAGGACGATCGCGTCAAAGCCTGGTATGTCAATCTAGAGGAGCCCATATCCCGGACGCCGGAGGGAATAACGATATCCGACCGGTATCTGGACATTGTCATCGAGCCCGACCGCAAGCCGTGGCGCTGGAAGGATGAGGACGAGCTTGAAGAAGCGGTCCGCGTCGGGCTGTTCACGCCCGAAGAAGCGGCGCAGTTCCGGCAGGACGGCCTCGACGCGATTGCGCGAATAACCTCTGGCGAACCTCCTTTCGACACGTCCTGGGCCGACTGGCAGCCCGATCCCGAATGGGGCATTCCTCAACTACCCGACGGAGCCGCCAGCGATGAGTGAAATCGAAGTTCGGCCCATCACGGAGTCGGATCTGGCGTCGCTGGATAAGCGCGTTGCACGAAGGTTCTTGGGCACGCTCGATGGACAGCACGAGATGCTGGTAGGGCTTCTGAACGGCGTGCCGGCCGGCAGTGTCTTGATCGGCGGGCCAAAGCGCGATCGGTTTCCTGACGCGCTCTATCTATTCGCCCTGGACGTCGATACTCGTTATCAGAACCTCGGCGTGGGCACCGCGCTGATTGCCGCGGTCGAGAAGAAAACCCGCAGGCGCGGGTTGAGCAGGGTGAACCTGGAAGTTGGCGAGACCAATGGCGATGCCAGACGCCTCTACGAACGGCTGGGGTACGTGCTGTGCGGCGAGGCGGAGTGGGACAGCTGGACGGCCCACCGGGAAGATGGAACCGAATTCGAAGAGGGCGAGATGTGCGTGCCGATGGTGAAGGAGTTGGAGTAGCGCCGTCCATCTGCACCCTCATTGCGCCCCTCCGCACCTGCCATCCCACACGCGTGATGCGATATATTTGTATCTGATTGGCAGGGAGGGATCGCATAGAGGCCTAGTGCGCCCGCCTGCTAAGTGGGTTGGGGGTGTTGAGCCCCCTCGTGGGTTCGAATCCCACTCCCTCCGCCAGTCTCGACTGAGACAATCGAAATGACAACTATCGAATCGCCCTGCCGCAACATCGGCTGATGTCTTGGCGGGGTTGTGCAATCTAACTCCCATGAGCACATTTCACCTCTGGACCGTTGGATGCCAGATGAATAAAGCTGACTCGGAGCGGCTGGCCGCCGGCTTCGAGCAGATGGGGCTGTCGTCCATCGACGACCCGGCCGAGGCGGACGTGGTCATCCTGAACACCTGCGTCGTGCGGCAGTCGGCGGAGGACACTGCCACCGGCATGCTGGGCAAGCTGAAGCGCGTGAAGCACAGGCACCCGGAGCGGATCATCGGCGTGATGGGCTGCATGGTCGGCCCCGTCAAGACAGACCTCGAGCGCCGATTCCCGCAGGTGGACGTGTGGGCCCAGCCGCAGCAGTTCGAGCCGATTCTCGCCACTGTCGGGTCCGCGCTCGGCATGGACTACGAGGGCTGCCTGGAGAATATGATTCCAGCCGCACCCAACATCGCCACCTTCGTGCCGATCATCCATGGCTGCGACAAGTTCTGCACGTTCTGCATCATCCCGTACCGGCGCGGCCGGGAAGTCAGCCGGTCAGTATCCGAGGTAGTCGAAGAGGTACGGTTGCTGGTGCGCCGGGGCGTGAAAGAGGTGACATTCCTGGGGCAGAACGTCGACTCATACGGCCACGATTTCTCCCCGCAGCAGGATCTCGCCGACCTGCTGCACTCGGTCCACCAGGTCGACGGGCTCGAGCGCATCCGCTTCCTGACGTCGCATCCCAGTGACATGTCGAGCCGGATCATCCAGGCGATCGCTGACCTTCCGAAGGTGTGCGAGCTGGTGAACCTGCCGTTCCAGGCCGGCGATGATGAGGTGCTCGAACGTATGCGGCGCGGGTACACGCGGGCTGAATATCTGGAGAAGATTGCCGAGATACGCGAGACAATACCCGGCGTTGCCGTGACGACAGATTTAATCGTCGGTTTTTCAGGCGAGACGGAAGATCAATTCCTGCGCTCGATGGACGTGCTGGAAGCCGTGAAGTTCGATAAGGTCCACTCGGCCGCATACTCCGTACGACCCGGCACCATCGCGTCACGCCAGTTCCCGGACGATGTGACGTCGGACGAGAAGAAGCGGCGTCTGAAGGTCATTGCAGAGTTCCAGGACCATGTTCAGACCGAGATTAACTCCGGCTACCAGGGGCGCGAGTACGAGGTTCTGGTGGACGGACACACCAGGGGCCGTATCACGGGAAGGACGAGAACGGATAAACTTGTGTTTGTCGAAGGGGCTGAATCCGATTCAGGACGTTTCGTAAACGTGAAGATCGAAGGCACAACCCCTTACTCGCTGAGCGGTAGAGTCGTGGAAGTCGAGCCTGCGGAGGCGGTGACCGTATGACTACGCGTACGAGGAAGCCGAAACCATTTACCGTCCCGTTGACGGAACTGGAGCAGTCGGCATTTTGCCAGACCGGGTCTGAACTGCGCACGAAGACCCTGGCCGAAGAGTTCAACACCGGCGTTACCTGGCAGAAGGTGCCGATCAGGTATCTGAAGCTTTCGCCGGATGAGATCTCAGAAGGCATCGCAGATGCCAAGGCCGATCTCGGCAGCCAGCTCACGATCCTCGGCCATCACTACCAGCGCGCAGACGTCGTCCAGTACGCAGACTTCCGCGGCGACTCGTACAGGCTTTCGCAGATGGCGGCGAATGAGCGCGAGGCGAAGTACGTCGCATTCTGCGGCGTTCATTTCATGGCGGAGACGGCAGACATTCTCACGTCCGACGACCAGGCCGTGATCCTGCCCAACCTCGCGGCCGGCTGCTCCATGGCCGACATGGCGAAGACGGAGGACGTGGAGGACTGCTGGGACGACATGTCCGCCGTCCTTGGCGGCGAGGGCGAGGTCGTTCCCGTCACATATATGAACTCGGCTGCCTCCATAAAAGCCCTGTGCGGCCGCAATAACGGCCTCGTCGTCACCTCTTC